>AP022133.1:4264687-4597031 GCA_014169315.1 Enterobacter cloacae
AGCAGGTCACGCCACGGCAACTCCCCTGCTACGCCCCAGCCGTTGCTGGTGCGTTCGAGGTTGTCATCGTGCAGCAGGAAAATTTCGCCGTCTTTCGACAGTTTGGCGTCGAACTCGATCATCGTATGACCGTAACGCGCCCCCATGTCGATCGCCGCCAGGGTATTTTCCGGTGCCAGTTTACCGCCGCCACGGTGGGCGACGATGTGGGGATAAGGCCAGTTGCTCATACTCGTTGTCCTGTTTCACCGTCAAAGAAGTGCAGGTGATTTTCCGGCAAATGCAGCCACAGCGTGCTGCCTGCTTTAGGGCGTTCCTGGTGTGCCAGACGCACCACCAGTTTTTGCTCGCCCCACCGTCCGTGCGCCAGGTTATCTGCCCCCAGCATCTCCAGCGTGTCCATCACCAACGGCACGCCGCCTTCCGCCTGAGAAGTTAAACCGATATGCTCCGGGCGGATACCGAGCGTCATTTTACGCCCGGCGTAGCCACGATAGTACCAGTTGATCGGGATGGCCATCCCGCTTTCCAGCTCAAAGTGCGTGCCCGCGTTGCTGATATGGCCTTCCAGCAGGTTCATCGCCGGGCTGCCGATAAAGCTCGCCACAAAGCGGGTGGCCGGTTTCTCATACACTTCCACCGGGGTGCCAATCTGCTCGGCGATGCCTTTGTTCATCACCATCACCCGCTGGGCGAGGGTCATGGCCTCCACCTGATCGTGGGTCACGTACAGGGATGTTGTTTTCAGACGGCGATGCAATTGTTGCAGCTCAAGGCGCATCTGCACGCGCAGTTTGGCATCCAGGTTGGAGAGTGGTTCGTCGAACAGGAATACCGCCGGGTCGCGCACGATGGCACGTCCCATCGCCACGCGCTGACGCTGGCCGCCGGAAAGCTCACGTGGGCGGCGCTTCAGCAAACCGTCCAGCTCCAGAATGCGTGCCGCTTCTTTCACCCGCTCGTCGATATGGCTTTTGCCCATACCGCGAATTTTCAGCCCCCAGGCCATGTTCTCTTCCACGCTCATGTGCGGGTAAAGGGCATAGTTCTGGAACACCATCGCGATGCCCCTGTCTTTCGGCTCCATCTCGGTGACGCGCTGGCGGTCAATCCAGATATCGCCGGAGGTCACGCGTTCCAGCCCGGCCACCATACGCAACAGCGTCGATTTGCCACAGCCAGACGGGCCGACCATCACAATGAACTCTCCGTCCGCCACATCAAGCGTGAGCGGCTGAATGACCTGGGTTTTGCCGTCCCAGCTTTTGGTTACTGCCTGAAGTTTCAGTCCTGCCATCTTATTTCTCACTGTCCACTAAACCACGCACAAACGCACGCTGCATGGCTAAAACGATTACGACCGGGGGGATAAGGGTGAGCAGCATCGCCGCCATGACCTGGTTCCAGAGGGTGGTGCCTTCACCGGTGGCGATCATGCCTTTGATGCCCGCCACGGCGGTGCCGAGGTTGACGTCCTGGATAATCAGCAGCGGCCACAGGTACTGGTTCCAGCCGTAGATAAAGGTGATCACAAACAGCGCCGCGAGGTTGGTTTTCGACAGCGGCAACACGATGTCGCGGAAGAAGCGCATCGGCGAAGCACCGTCGATACGCGCCGCTTCAATCAGTTCGTCCGGCAGGGTCATAAAGAACTGACGGAACAGGAAAGTAGCGGTCGCCGAGGCCATCAGCGGCAAGGTTAAGCCCGCGTAGCTGTCCAGCATATTCAGGTTGGCAATCACTTCCACCGTCGGGAAGATACGGACTTCCACTGGCAGCATCAGGGTGATGAAAATCATCCAGAAGAACAGGTTACGCAGGGGAAAACGGAACCAGACGATGGCAAAAGCAGATAGCATCGACACCGTAATTTTGCCCACCGTAATACCGAACGCCATGATGAAGCTGTTGAGCATCATCAGCCAGAATGGTGCGCTGTTGGCACCCACGCCCTGCGTCCAGATGGTTTCCATGTTCTCGAACAGATGTCCGCCCGGGATCAGCGTCATCGGCGTATCAAACACCGCTTTGGTGTCCAGCGTGGCGGCCACAAAGGCCACATAAAGCGGGAACAGGATGACGATAATGCCCAGAATCAGCATGGTATGGCTGAAAATCGTCAGCCCGCGACGGTTCTCAATCATTGGTAGCGCACCTTACTTTCAACATAACGGAACTGCACCACCGTAAGGATGATGACGAGGAACATCAGCACGACCGACTGCGCGGCGGAGGCTGAGAGATCCAGACCGGCAAAACCTTCGCGGTAGATCTTGTAGATCAGCGTGGTCGTCGCCTGTACCGGGCCACCAGCGGTCGCAGCGTCGATCACCGGGAAGGTATCGAAGAAGGCGTACACAAGGTTAACCACCAGCAGGAAGAAACTCACCGGGGCGATCAGCGGCAACGACAGTCTGAAGAAGCGGCGAACCGGGCCTGCACCATCAATCGCCGCAGCTTCTACCAGCGAACGCGGAATGGATTGCAGCGCGGCAAAGAAGAACAGGAAGTTGTAGCTGATCTGCTTCCATACTGAGGCAAACACCACCAGGAACATGGCCTGACCGCTGTTCTGTGCGTGGTTCCACTCAACACCAAATTCCGCGAGGAAGTGGGTAATCAACCCGCGCCCTGGGTTAAACAGGAAGATCCACAGCACGGCAGCAACCGCAGGGGCCACAGCGTAAGGTAACAGCATCAGCGTCTGATAGAGACGGCTGCCGCGCACCACATAATCCACCAGCGCGGCAAAAAACAGCGAGGCGATAAGGCCGCTCACGGTAACCAGCGTGCTGAATTTGATCGTCGTCCAGAAGGCGTCGATGTAGTAGCTGTCGTGCCACAGGGCCGCGAAGTTATCCAGGCCGACAAACTGGCTGGAAAGCCCGAACGGATCGACACTTTGTACCGAGTACCACAGCGCTTCGCCCGCAGGCCAGATAAAGAAGATAACGGTGATGACCAGTTGCGGCGCGACCAGCAAATACGGCAGCCAGCGCGAACGAAACACGGGACGGGATGAGGACATAAATTAGCTCAGGTTGATTTCCCCTCACCCCAGCCCTCTCCCAAAGGGAGAGGGTGTATGAGTTCCCTCTCCCTTTGGGAGAGGGCGAGGGTGAGGGTAAAAGGATTAAGACTTTGTCGACTGCTCAAAGCGGCGCAGCAGCTGATTTCCGCGCTCTACCGCAGAGTCCAGCGCCTGCTGTGGGGTTTTCTTACCGGTCCACACGCTTTCCAGCTCTTCATCAACGATGGTGCGGATCTGCGGCATGTTGCCCAGACGCAGACCTTTGGTGAATGGCAACGGTGGCTTGTTCAGCATCTGACGCGTGGCGATATCCGCCCCTGGGTTCTTGTCATAGAAGCCCTGCTCGCGGGTCAGGTCATACGCGGCTTTGGTGATTGGCAGGTAGCCCGTTTTCTGGTGCCATTCTGCGGCAATCTCAGGCTTCGCCAGGAAGTCGAGGAACTCGGCCACGCCTTTATAAGTGCCTTTGTCTTTACCCTGCATCACCCACAGGCTCGCCCCGCCGATGATGGCGTTCTGCGGCGCGCCTTTCACATCAGCGTCGTAAGGCATCATGCCCACGCCGTAGTTGAATTTGGCGTAGTGACGGATATCCGCCAGCGAACCAGAAGACGCGGTGGTAATGGCACAGTCACCGTTGTAGAACTTCTCCGTAGATTCGTCTTTACGACCGAAGTAGCTGAAATCGCCCTTCTTGTTCAGTGCCTCCAGCAGCGCAATGTGTTTCACCTGCTCTGGCTTGTTGAACTCCAGTACCGCGTCAGTGCCGTCAAAACCGTTGTTTTTGGTGGCAACTGGCAGACCGTGCCAGGCGCTGAAGTTTTCAATCTGGATCCAGCCCTGCCAGCCGCTGGCGTAACCGCACTTCATACCCGCCGCTTTCAGCTTCGCGGTGTACTCGGCCAGATCCTGCCAGGTTTTTGGTGGCTGCTCCGGGTCTAAACCGGCTTTCTTAAAGGCGTCTTTGTTGTAGTACAGCACCGGCGTGGAGCTGTTGAATGGCTGAGACAGCAGGTGACCGGTTTTAGAATCTGTGTAGTAACCCGCCACCGTCGGCACGAACTGAGATTCGTCGAAGTTGATGCCTGCATCTTTAAAGACTTCGTACACGGGTTTGATGGCTTTAGAGGCCATCATGGTGGCGGTACCCACTTCATAAACCTGTAACAACGCAGGCGCGTTACCGGTACGGAAAGCGGCAATGCCCGCGCTCAGGCTCTGCTCGTAGTTACCTTTGTACACCGGCACAATTTTGTAATCCGGGTGGGTGTCGTTGAAGCGTTGCGCCAGGGAGTCGACTTCTTTACCCAACTCCCCTTCCATAGAATGCCAGAACGGAATGGTGGTGACAGCCATTGCGTTCGTCGCAAAAGCCAGACCCAGTGCCAGACCCAAAGCTGTGTGTCGTAACGATGTCATTGTCATCTCTCTTATTGTGCCGGATGCGCGATATCACGCGTTTTATGCTCGCGAGGTAACATGACATGCTCGAATGACAGAAAAATAACTGTTTGTTTACAGATAAGTGACAGCAAAGCGTCAGGGGGATGATGGTTATGTGAAGGCGTTGGGTGTGGTCTGGTGCCCTCACCCCGGCCCTCTCCCACAGGCAGAGGGAGAACACATTAAAAAAGGCAACATGCGTTGCCTTTTTGCTTTTACCTCGTGCGGTCTGGTGCCCTCACCCTGGCCCTCTCCCACAGGGAGAGGGTACAAACACTAAAAAAGGCAACGTGCGTTGCCTTTTTGCTTTTACCTCGTGCGGTCTGGTGCCCTCACCCCGGCCCTCTCCCACAGGCAGAGGGAGAACACATTAAAAAAGGCAACATGCGTTGCCTTTTTGCTTTTACCTCGTGCGGTCTGGTGCCCTCACCCTGGCCCTCTCCCACGGGAGAGGGTACAAACACTAAAAAATGCAACGTGCGTTGCCTTTTTGCTTTTACCTAACCGCCTAAATACGCACTCCGCACTGCTTCGTTCGCCAGCAGCGCGTCACCGGTGTCTTCCAGCACCACGCGGCCATTCTCCAGCACGTAACCACGGTCAGCCAGCTTCAGCGCCTGGTTGGCGTTCTGCTCGACGAGGAAGATGGTCATCCCCTCCTTACGCAGTTGCTCGATGGTGTCGAAAATCTGCTGGATGATGATCGGCGCAAGACCGAGCGACGGTTCATCAAGCAGTAACAGGCGCGGCTGGCTCATCAGCGCACGGCCAATCGCCAGCATCTGCTGTTCACCACCAGACATAGTGCCCGCACGCTGAATGCGGCGTTCCCACAACCGCGGGAAGAGTTCATACACACGCTTGATACGGGTCTGATACTGGTCACGATCGGCAAAGAAGCCCCCCATTGACAGATTCTCTTCCACCGTCATACGAGAAAACACGCGACGCCCTTCCGGGACAATCGCCACCGCTTCACGCATGATTTTGGCGGTCTGCCAGTCGGTAATGTCTTTGCCATCAAACACAATCCGCCCGCTGGTGGCACGCGGATCACCGCACAGGGTACCCAGCAGCGTGGTTTTACCCGCGCCGTTGGCCCCGATCAGGGTGACGATTTCACCCTGATTGATATGCAGGCTGACGTCATGCAGCGCCTGGATCTTACCGTAGTGGGCATTTACTTTATCAAACGTTAACATCGCTTTTTCCATCTTATGCCTCACCCAGGTAAGCACGGATCACGTCCGGGTTGTTGCGGATCTCATCCGGCGTACCATTCGCCAGCGGTGTGCCCTGGTTCACCACGTAGATACGGTCAGAGATGCCCATCACCAGCTTCATATCATGTTCAATCAACAGAATAGTGGTGTCGTGATGATCGCGCAGCTCAGCAATCAGCTCGTCCAGCTCTTTGGTCTCTTTCGGGTTGAGGCCCGCAGCCGGTTCGTCGAGCATCAGGATTTCCGGCTGGGTCACCATGCAGCGCACAATCTCAAGGCGACGCTGATCACCGTAGGCCAGGTTGCTCGCCTGACGGTTAGCGTGCTGGAGCAGACCAATACGGTCGAGCCAGGTCGCAGCGCGATCTAACGCTTCGCTCTGCGCACGACGGAAAGCTGGGGTTTTCAACAGGCCAGAGAAGATGCCCGTTTTGAGCTGCTGATGTTGTGCCACCAGCAGGTTCTCAATCACCGTCATCTCGCGGAACAGACGCACGTGCTGGAAGGTACGCACCACGCCCATACGGGCAATTTGCTGGCCCGGCAATCCTTCCAGATGTTGGTCGCGCAGCATAATGGTACCGCCCGTTGGCTTGTAAAAACCGGTCAGGCAGTTAAACACGGTTGTTTTCCCCGCGCCGTTCGGGCCAATCAGGGAGACAATCTCTTTCTTGTGCAGATCCAGAGAGACGTTGTTGACCGCCAGCAGGCCGCCAAAACGCATCATCAGGCCGTTAACGGATAATAATGGCTGACTCATGCCTGCTCTCCTTTCGCTTGTCCGTTCTTCAGCTTCAGCTGTGGACGCGTCATCGGCAGCAAGCCCTGCGGACGCCAGATCATCATCAGCACCATCAAACCACCCAGCATCAGCATGCTGTATTCGTTAAAGTCACGCATCAGTTCACGCGATACCACCAGCAGGATGGCCGCCAGAATAACGGCGAACTGCGAGCCCATCCCGCCGAGCACCACAATCGCCAGCACAAAGGCGGATTCGGCAAAGGTGAACGATTCCGGGCTGACGAAGCCCTGACGTGCGGCAAACAGCGTTCCGGCGAAACCGGCAAATGCGGCACTGATGGTGAACGCGGTCAGCTTGATACGGGTTGGGTTCAGGCCCAGCGAGCGACAGGCAATCTCATCTTCACGCAGTGCTTCCCAGGCGCGGCCCAGCGGCATACGCAGCAGACGGTTAATCACGAACAGCGTAATCACCACCAGCAGCAGCGCGACCAGGTAAAGCCAGATAACGCGGTCGGATGGGTCATACCTCATACCAAAGAAGTTGCTGAAAGTATCCCAGCCACCTTCGCGGGCGGTACGGCTGAACTCCAGACCGAAGAAGGTCGGTTTCGGGATCTGGCTGATACCGTTCGGGCCACCGGTCACTTCAGTATTGTTGAGCAGCAGGATACGGACGATTTCACCGAAGCCTAAGGTCACAATCGCTAAATAGTCACCACGCAGACGCAGCACCGGGAAGCCCAGCAGGAAGCCCGCCGCGGCAGAAACCAGCCCAGCCAGCGGCAGACACGTCCAGAATCCGAGGCCGTAATAGTGGTTCAGCAGCGCAAAGGTGTAGGCACCGATGGCGTAAAAGCCGCCGTAGCCCAGCACCAGCAGGCCGGACAAGCCCACCACCACGTTGAGGCCGAGACCGAGGATCACGTAGATCATGGTCAGCGTCGCGATATCCACCGTACCGCGCGATACCACAAACGGCCACGCAACAGCCGCCACCAGCAGCGCCACGAGGAACAGCTTCTGCTTAACGGTAGAACCGTCGATAGCGGGCAGCACAAATTTCGGGCCAGAGACGTTTTTCAGCGTCTTCTGGAACAGCGGACGCAGCAGCTGGAACAGGAACACGACCGCAGTACCAATAAACACCCACTGCCAGCGGATGTCGGCGGCGGTATCGACCACCAGCTTAGTGCCATCCAGCTCTAACTGAACGCCCATAAAGACGCCCGCCAGCACGAAGAACATGGCAGCAGAGAGCAACGCCATTGCAAAATGCATCGGTTTCATACTTTCTCTACCTCCGGACGACCCAGAATACCGGTAGGCATCACCAGCAGAACCAGAATCAGCAGGGCAAACGACACCACATCTTTATATTCGGTACTCAGATACGCCGAAGAGAGCGCTTCAGCCACACCCAGGATCAGGCCACCAATCATCGCGCCAGGAATACTGCCGATACCGCCCAGCACCGCCGCAGTGAAAGCTTTCATCCCGGCCATAAAGCCGATGTACGGGTTGATTACGCCGTAGAACTGACCGAGCAATACGCCCGCCACCGCCGCCATCGCTGCGCCAATCACGAAGGTAAGCGCAATCACGCGGTCGGTGTTGATGCCGAGCAGGCTCGCCATCTTCAGATCTTCTGCACAGGCGCGGCAGGCGCGTCCCATGCGGGAGTAACGGATGAACAGCGTCAGGGCGAGCATCGCAATGAAGGTCACAATCCAGATAACCAGCTGCATGGTGGTGATAGAGGCAGAGAAGTTGTCGCTGGCTCCTACAATCCACTGGCCGTTAAACAGGCTTGGCAACGCCACATCGCGTGAGCCTTCCGTCAGGCTGACGTAGTTTTGCAGGAAGATAGACATCCCGATGGCGGAGATGAGTGCAATCAGGCGCTTGGAGCTGCGCACCGGCCGGTAGGCCACGCGCTCAATGCTCCAGCCGTAGGCACTGGCAATCACAATCGCGCCGACAAATCCGGCGGCAACCAGCAACCAGCTGCTGTCGATACCCATCATCATCAGGGCGGCAATGATCATAAAGGAGACATAGCTACCGATCATGTACACCTCGCCGTGGGCGAAGTTGATCATGCCGATAATGCCGTAAACCATCGTATAACCGATGGCGATCAGCGCGTAGGTGCTTCCCAGCGTGACGCCGTTAAACATCTGCTGCAAGAAATAGAGAAACTGCTCGGACATATGCAAACCTTTTTATACCCGCCCGGTGGTTCGGGCGGTGGGATAATTATTTGGCGACCGAGGACGAACCATCGGCGTGCCACTTAAAGACACCAAACTCAAATCCCTTCAGATCGCCTTTCTCATCCCAGTTCAGCGGCCCAATCACGGTGTTCACCCCGTGTGCTTTTAAATCTTTCACCAGCGCCAGCGGTTCTTTGCTGCCGCTACGATCCAGTGCGGTTGCCAGAGACTGCACCGCTGCGTAAGTGATCCACACGTATGGACCACTCGGATCTTTCTTCTGCGCCTTGAGCGCATCAACGATAGTTTTGTTCGCCGGATCCTGGTCATAGCGTTTTGGCATCGTCACCAGCATGCCTTCGGCAGCGTCGCCCGCAATGTTAGACAGTGAGGCATTGCCCACACCTTCCGGCCCCATAAACTGGGTTTTCAGACCGACTGAACGTGCCTGGCGCAGCATCTGGCCCATTTCCGGGTAGTAGCCACCGTAGTAAACGAAATCGATGTTTTCTTTTTGCAGACGGGCAATCAGCGCGGAGAAGTCTTTCTCACCCGCGGTAATACCGTCGAAGAAGACAACATTCGCACCGCCTTTTTTCAGGCCATCCTGAACGGAACGCGCCAGACCTTCGCCATACTGCTGCTTGTCATGAATAATGGCGATGCGCTGCGGCTTGACGTTTTCGAGGATATATTTGGCGGCAGTTGGCCCCTGAGAGGAGTCCAGACCGGCAGTACGCATGATGTGCTGATAACCGCGCTGGGTCAGCTCCGGGTTAGTCGCACCAGGGGTAATCATCAGAATGCCTTCGTCTTCATAGATATCAGACGCAGGCTGAGTGGACGATGAGCACAGGTGGCCGATCACGTACTGGATGCCATCGTTCACAATTTTGTTGGCGACTGCCACGGCCTGTTTTGGATCGCAGGCGTCGTCGTACTCCACACCTACCAGCTTGTCACCTTTGATACCGCCTTTGGCGTTGATGTCTTTGATTGCCTGGCGCGCGCCGTTGAACTCCATATCTCCCCACTGGGCGACAGGGCCGGACATCGCACCGACGACAGCAACTTTAATCTCTTCCGCCATAGCTGCATGCGAAATCGCCAGTGCGACCATCCCCGCGATTAACGTCTTCGCGTTCCTTTTCATCTCTGAATCCCCATTCGTGATGTTGTGTATATATTTTGTTTTATTATGGTTAAAAAGCATTCTGTACTTTTAATGAACAACGCTATTTTTACCAGTGCCTTTAATGGTTTAGCGCAGTTTTTTCACAAAAACCAGACTAATATCTCTATTTTTCAGGCGATTAAGCAAAGATAATATTCTGAAATCCGACAGAGATAAACAAATAAAAGCGCAGTTTGCAGCATAAAATAACGGCATAAAGCGCCGAATAAATCACTGCCATTTAGGTTAAAATTCTGCTTATTTTTCGATCCATATGTTTTCGAACTGCACAATGCGTTGCCAAAAAACTAATCACCTGGTTAATGGGAATAAAAAGAAGAAGCCGCTGAGTGAATAAATTGAGTACACTGCCCCCACTCTATTTGATTTGGACAAGTAGCTAATGAAACTGACTATCGTTCGTCTGGTGACCTTTAGCGACCAGGATCATATCGACCTGGGCAAAATCTGGCCGGAATATTCCCCTTCTTCGCTGACCGTCGACGAGACTCATCGCATTTATGCCGCGCGTTTTAACGAGCGTCTGCTGGCGGCTGTGCGCGTCACACTGAGCGGTACGGAAGGGGCGCTGGACTCACTTCGCGTGCGTGACGTAACCCGCCGTCGCGGTGTAGGGCAGTATCTGGTTGAAGAGGTTATCCGCGAAAACCCGAGTGTGACCTCCTGGTGGATGGCCGACGTGGGCGTGGAAGACCGCAGCGTGATGGCGGCATTTATGCAGGCATTAGGGTTTACGGCGCAGGCAAATGGGTGGGAGAAGCGCTAGTTTTGTTCTGTGCGGCCTGATGTGTGCGGCCTGATGCCCTCACCCCGGCCCTCTCCCACAGGGAGAGGGAGAAAACATTAAAAAAGGCAACTTACGTTGCCTTTTTGCGTTTATTTGGCGTCGGTCGCCGTACCGTTGGCATGCCAGTTAAACACGCCGAACTCAAAGCCCTTCAGGTCGCCCTTCGCATCCCAGGAAAGCGGGCCCATAACGGTATCTACGGAGTTCGCTTTCAGCCAGGTGGCAATCTTAGCCGGATCGGTTGACTGGTTCAGACCTGCCTGCAGGGTCTGCAGCGCAGCGTAAGTCGTCCACACGAACGCACCGCTTGGATCCTGTTTCTTCGCCTTGATGGCATCTACAATCGGTTTGTTCGCAGGTACCTGATCGTAGTTCTTTGGCTTGGTGACCAGCAGGCCTTCAGCAGATTCACCGGCAATGTTAGACAGCGACACGTTCGCCACACCTTCTGGCCCCATGAACTGGGTTTTCAGGCCCGCAGCACGCGCCTGACGCAGGATCTGACCCATCTCCGGGTGATAGCCGCCGTAGTAAACGAAATCGATATTCTCTTTCTTCAGACGCGCCACCAGGGTGGAGAAGTCTTTTTCACCGGCAGTAATACCGTCGAAGAACACCACGTCGGCATTCGCTTTCTTAAGGTTATCCTGCACTGAGCGCGCCAGGCCTTCACCGTATTGCTGTTTGTCGTGAACGATCGCAATGCGTTTCGGTTTCACTTTTTCAACAATGTATTTGGCGGCAGTTGGGCCCTGATCGGAGTCCAGGCCAGTGGTACGCAGAGTCAGCTTATAACCACGTGCGGTCAGCTCTGGTGCAGTTGCGGCCGGGGTGATCATCAAAATACCTTCGTCTTCGTAGATGTCAGACGCTGGCTGTGTAGAGGAGGAGCACAGGTGGCCGATAACGTATTTGATCCCGTCGTTCACCACTTTGTTCGCTACGGCTACCGCTTGTTTCGGATCACAGGCATCGTCATATTTTACGATCTGCAGTTTTTCGCCTTTGATTCCGCCCTTAGCATTAATGTCTGCAACAGCCTGTTCTGCGCCAGTAAACTCCTGGTCACCATACTGAGCTACCGGACCGGACATCGCACCAACGACGGCGATTTTAATGTCTGCCTGCGCCATCGTACTGAATGCCAACGCGATACATCCTGCCAGTAACGCTTTACCCTTCATATTCATCCTGAGATTCCCCATTATTATGGTTATTACGATTGTTGTGATGTTGTTGCGTAGCGCTTTATTTCAGTTATAGGTATACCACTCGCGCTTTTTCAGCATACTCTGCTAAAACATACCCCATTTTTATGATTTTGGAATAGCTAATTTGAAATGAATATATGATAAGCCCGGCAGTCATTTCAGCCGGGCTTGTGGCTTTAACGTGTCAGCGACGCGGAAATAATATCCAGCGCTTTACGGAACTGCACTTCGGGGATGGTGAGCGGGTACAGGAAGCGGATGACGTTGCCATACACGCCACAGCTCAGAAGCAGCAGACCTTCCTTCAGCGCACGCTCCTGCACCAGACGGGTGAATTCCGGTGACGGATGCCCGCTCTGCGGGTCGTTAAACTCTACCGCTACCATTGAACCTTGCGCGCGAATGTCGGCGATAAACGGACAGCCCGCTTTCGCTTTATTCAGCACCTCCACCAGATGGTGGCCGAGATGCGCCGCCCGCGTGCAGAGTTCCTCTTCTTCAATCACGTCCAGTACGGCGTGGGCCGCCGCAATCGCCAGCGGGTTACCCGCATAGGTGCCGCCCAGCCCGCCTGGTGCGGGTGCATCCATCACCTCTGCCCGGCCCGATACCGCAGAGAGCGGCATTCCACCCGCCAGGCTTTTCGCCATCGTGATCAAGTCAGCCTTCACGCAGTGATGTTCCATCGAGAAGAGCTTGCCGGTACGCGCGAAGCCGGTTTGTACTTCGTCAGCAATCAGCAAAATACCGTGGGTATCGCACAGGGCACGCAGTGCCTGCATGAAATCAGCAGGGGCGACGTTGAACCCCCCCTCACCCTGAACAGGCTCAAGGATAATGGCCGCCACCTGATCCGGGGCGATGTCTGCTTTAAAGATACGCTCCAGGCTTTTCAGCGACTCCGCCGTACTGACGCCGTGCAGCGCATTCGGGTATTGCGCGTGGTAAACCGAGCCAGGGAACGGGCCAAAGCCCAGCTTGTACGGCGCGACTTTCCCCGTCAGTGCCATTGTCATAAAAGTGCGGCCGTGGAAGCCACCGCCGAAAGTGATAAGACCGGGACGTCGGGTATACGCGCGGGCAATTTTCACCGCGTTTTCGACGGCTTCTGCGCCCGTCGAGAAGAAGGCCGTTTTGGCCGGGCCGTCAATGGGCACACGTTCGTTAAGACGCTCGGCAAGGGCTACATAGCCTTCGTACGGCACAATCTGGTATGCCGTATGGGTAAATGCGTGGAGTTGTTTTTCGATAGCGGAGATAACTTTTGGATGCCGGTGCCCGGTATTCAGCACGGCGATCCCGGCGGCGAAATCAATGTACTCATTGCCTTCAACGTCCCACACCGTGGCATTTTCGGCTTTTTCGGCATAGAAGTTACACATCACCCCAATACCGCGCGGCGTCGCCTGCAAACGCCGGTCATTCAGTTCGTTATTTTTCACCCTGTCCCCCTGAGAAAGTTGCCTGCTTAGCGCATCTGTAAGTGTTTGCCAGGGGGGCGGAATTCGCCAGAGCGGGAGATAAAAAAACAAAACCCCCGAATTTGCATTCGAGGGTCATCGGGGACTTCGCGGGAATTACGCTTCGATAGCGGCGCGAAGTTTTTTCATGGCGTTCTTTTCAAGCTGACGCACACGTTCAGCGGACACGCCGTAGCGGTCAGCCAGTTCCTGCAGCGTGGACTTGTTGTCTTCGTCCAGCCAACGGGCACGGATAATATCCTGACTACGTTCGTCGAGGCCTTCCATCGCATAGCTCAGCTTGTTCGCGGCCTGATCTTCCCAGTTGTCCTCTTCAATGCCGTCGGCAAAGTTAGAGGTCTTATCCTGCAGATACAGAACCGGTGCCATCGGCTGGCTGTCAGAGGCATCATCGTCGGAAGACATGTCAAACGTCATGTCCTGCGCGGCCATACGGGATTCCATCTCACGCACGTCTTTGCTGGATACGCCCAGCTCGCGCGCCACCATTTCAACTTCATCCTGATTGAACCAGCCCAGACGCTGCTTGGTTTTACGCAGATTGAAGAACAGTTTGCGTTGCGCTTTTGTCGTGGCGACCTTCACGATACGCCAGTTACGCAGAACGTATTCGTGAATTTCAGCTTTGATCCAGTGTACGGCGAAGGAGACCAGTCGCACACCCACTTCCGGGTTAAAGCGACGTACAGCCTTCATCAGACCGATGTTACCTTCCTGAATCAAGTCTGCCTGCGGCAGGCCGTAGCCCGCATAATTACGAGCAACGTGAACAACAAAGCGCAGGTGAGACAGGATCAGCTTCTTAGCTGATTCCAGGCAGCCCTGGTAATGCAGCTTTTCAGCAAGCTCCTTTTCTTCCTCGGCCGTTAACATCGGCCAGGTGTTCGCAGCCCGGATGTAAGACTCCAGGTTACCAACAGGGGCTAAAGCTAAAGTTTGCATTTCTTTGGTCATTCATTCCTCTCAATGTTTCTCTTCTGACCCTGGTTATCCCCGTCAGGCAACAACCATGCCAAAGCGTTTGAGCAACGAGATTAGCATTCACTCTTTTATCAGACAGTGATTTTATCCACAAGTTCCAGGTGCAACGGTGAATAAATTACGCACAAAATGTGACATGGAGATGATAATACGGGGAAGAGACAACAGGGACTCTTTCCCTGCAGAGCGAACACCTCGGTGCAGGGAAAGATTATATCACGCTTTTCTTAATCGGGAGTAAAGTGACGTAAATGTTGAACCGTCGCCAGCCATGCGGCCACCCAGCCGATCATCGAGCAGACCAGCAGTAGCAACAGACACTCATCGAACCCTAAGCCACTGATATCAAACTTAGTTCCGAAAACCTGCGCCACTTCGGTGACGGCAGAGGAGAGCCGCATCACCAAAATTTCTGACAATATTAATGAAAGAAATGCGCCGGAAAAACCGAGCAATGCGCCGCCGTAGAGGAATGGCCGGAGGATGAAACCATCCGTCGCACCAATCAGTTTTTGCACGTTGATGGTATCACGGCGGGCGAAGATGCTCAGACGCACGCTGTTACCGATGACAAGGAATACCGCTGCCACCATCAGCACACCAATCATCGCCGCCACACGCCCTACCAGCCCGGTCAGGGCAGAGAGACGCGCGAACCAGCTGTCATCCATACGCACTTCATCAATGCCTTTAATGCCGGTGATGCGGTCACGCAGGGTGTTGAGTGCATTCGTGCCCTGAAAATCAAGCTTCGGGATCACCACTGCCACGGCAGGCAGCGGGTTTTCTTCGAGCATGTCCAGCGCGCCACCAAACCCTGACCAGTTGCGGAACTCACCCAGCGCTTCATCACGCGAGAGATAGTTGACCTTCTCAACGCCCTGTTCGGCCTGGATCTGCCCGACCACCTGCGCCGCCGCGTTATCGTCGAGCGCTTTATCCAGATAGACCGTGATCTGCGGCGACGGATAATACTGTGACGCCGCCTGGTTGACGTTCTTATACACCATGTAGCAAACACTTGGCAGGGTCAGGGAGATGGCAATTACCATCACCGTCAGGAACGTGGCCAGCGGCTTGCTTTTCAGATCCTGTAATGCGCCGTGGAAGGCATAGCGCACCTGCTCATTGAAGACGTTGGTTTTGCGGGAGTTCGGCTTCGGTGCGGCTTTCGCGCGCTTGGGTGTATTACGATTGCCGTCACCGCCGCCCTGCGACTTACGGAAACGGTCAAACCGGTTCCCGAACTGTCGAATCTGGTTTATTGCATCACGCTTATTCACCGTGGCCTCCGTGCAAATGACCGTCGCTCAGGGTCAGCATGCGGTACGAACGACGAGAGATAAGATTGATGTCGTGCGTCGCCATCAAGACCGTTACCCCAACGCGGTTAAATTCCTCAAACAGACGCAAAATCCCTTCGGACAGGGCATCGTCCAGGTTACCGGTCGGTTCATCCGCCAGCAATACCGCAGGCTTGTTCACCACCGCACGGGCAATACCCACACGTTGCTGCTCACCGCCGGAAAGCTGGATCGGGAAGTTCTTCGCTTTGTCCAGTAGCCCGACTTTATCCAGCGCCGCAGACACGCGACGGCGGATATCATCATAGCTGGCACCGGCAATGATCAGCGGGATCGCCACGTTATCGAAAACCGTGCGATCCATCAGCAGGTGGTGATCCTGGAAAATCATGCCGATCTGACGACGCAGGAACGGCACTTCACGGTTTTTCAGGCGGCTGATGTCATGGCCGCTGAAAAAGATGTTCCCGGCACTGGGCCGTTCGATCCCACAGATAAGCTTGAGCAGGGTACTTTTCCCCGCGCCTGAATGGCCGGTCAGGAATGCCATCTCGCCTGGCTGCAGGTGGAATGTCACCCCCTGCAACGCTTGTCTCCCACCGAGATAGGCCTTGCTGACGTGTTCAAAGCGAATCATTGTTAGTCCTCTCGGGCAAATAATGCCTCAATAAAGTCGTCCGCTTTAAACGGACGTAAATCCTCAATACGCTCGCCCACACCGATGTAACGGATAGGAATGCCGAACTGATCGGCCACGGAGAAGATCACCCCGCCTTTGGCGGTACCGTCAAGCTTGGTCAGCGTGATCCCCGTCAGTCCTACCGCTTCATGGAACAGTTTCGCCTGACTAATGGCGTTCTGCCCGGTGCTGGCATCGATGGTCAGCATAATTTCATGCGGTGCTTCTTCGTCCAGCTTCTTCATGACGCGAACGATTTTCTTCAACTCTTCCATCAGGTGCGATTTGTTCTGCAAACGCCCTGCGGTATCGGCAATCAGCACATCGACATTACGCGCCTTCGCCGCCTGGATAGCATCGAAAATAACGGACGCGGAATCTGCGCCTGTATGCTGGGCAATCACCGGAATGTTGTTGCGCTGGCCCCAGACCTGCAGCTGCTCAACCGCCGCTGCACGGAAGGTATCGCCCGCCGCCAGCATCACCGATTTACCCTGCTGCTCGAACTGACGTGCCAGCTTGCCGATAGTGGTGGTTTTACCCACACCGTTCACGCCAACCATCAGAATAACAAATGGTGTTTTGCCTTCAATATTAAGCGGTTCGTCAACTTTTGCGAGAATTTCACCCATCTCGTCTTTCAGCAGACCGTACAGCGCTTCGGCGTCGCGCAGCTGTTTGCGACTCGCCCCTTCCGTCAGGTTCGCGATGATCTTACGGGTGGTTTCCACGCCGACATCGGCGATCAGCAGTTGCTCTTCCAGCTCTTCAAACAGATCGTCGTCGATCTTTTTGCCGCGGAACAGACTGATAAATCCGGAACCTAAGTTTTCTTTGGTTTTAAGCAGGCTACGTTTCAGGCGGGCGAAGAAACCTTCTTTGGTCGGTTTTTCCTGCTCCTGAACGACGTTCTCTTCGGCCTGTTCAGTAACGTCGTCTTCAGTCGCTTGTGCCGCCAGCGCCTGGGCTTCCAGCTCTTCGTCAGTCAGCTCTGGTTCGTTTTGCGCTTCCTCTTCCACCGCCTCAACAATTTCAACGGTTTCCGCTTCAGCCTGCCACTCTTCGGCAGAAACGTCTTCGGCTTTCACCTCTTCCGGCAGCGGCAACTCTTCGTGCTCAATGACCGCCTGAGGCGTTGCAATAACCTCTGCAACGTCTTCAACCACAACAGGTTCTGGTTTTTCACTCTCCTGAACCTGTTCGGTGACGTCAACCACTTCTTCAGCAAAGGCTTCAGTCTCTTCTTTGCTGTGCGCATGCTCTTCCGCTTCGACAACCGCAGCGGTTTCTACCGGTGTTTCAGGCTGCGACTGCTCTTCAACAGCTTGTTGCTCTTCGGTTTTCTGTTCTGTTTCTTGCTCTTTTTCACCGAAGCCCAGCCAGGAAAAGAAGCCACGTTTTTTTTGTTTTGCCATCTGCGACTACACTCCTCGCGGCGCTATATACATGGAAGCTAAAAAAATGATGAAATAGTCTAACACTTTACTTAATTGACATCACCGCCCGCAATCGCAGGCCAATTGTTAACAGAGCTTTCCTGAGATGAAGAAACCCAACCGCGCCCCAGCCGGTCAAATTCGTATTATCGGCGGCCAGTGGCGAGGCCGGAAATTACCGGTGCCGGATAGCCCCGGTTTACGCCCCACCACCGACCGCGTTCGCGAGACGCTGTTCAACTGGCTGGCCCCCTCTATGGTGGATGCCCATTGCCTCGACTGCTTCGCCGGTAGCGGCGCATTAGGGCTGGAAGCGTTGTCGCGCTATGCTGCCAGCGCCACGCTGCTGGAGATGGAGCGCGGTGTCGCGCAGACGCTACAGCAAAATCTGGCAACGCTGAAAGCGACCAACGCCAAAGTGGTCAACACCAACACCCTGAGTTTCCTCGCGCAACAGGGCACGCCGCACAATGTGGTGTTTGTTGACCCGCCGTTCCGTAAGGGGTTGCTGGAAGAGACGTTATCCCTGCTGGAGAACAACGGCTGGCTGGCGGATGACGCGCTGATTTATGTAGAAAGTGAAGTGGAAAACGGTTTACCGCCGGTGCCCGTTCACTGGGATCTGCACCGCGAAAAAGTGGCAGGTCAGGTGGCTTATCGTCTGTATCACCGTCAGGCTCAAGGAGAATCCGATGCCAGTACTGATTAATATGGGACGTTTGCTGATGCTGTGCGTCTGGGCGTTTTTGATCCTCAATCTGGTGCACCCGTTCCCGCGCCCGATGAATATCTTCGTGAACGTGGCGTTTGTCTTTACCACCTTTATGCACGCCCTGCAGATGGTAATGCTGAAAAACGGTCTGCCGAAGGATGGCCCACAGATGACCGGCTGGCAGCAACTGCGCGTGTTTATTTTTGGCGTGTTTGAATTGCTGGTGTGGATGAAGAAATTTAAGGCGCAGGTGAAGAAGTAAGATCCCTGATGCCCCTCACCCTCTCCCCATTGGGGAGAGGGAATACATCACGGCTCCGGCGTAAACCCTTCAAACCGCGACCCTTTATAACTCAGTGTCCCTTTCTCACCCACCGTCAGCTGATGGTACTGCCGCGCCTCCAGGCGAAAGGTCATCTCCAGCCCACCGGTTTCCGGCTTAAAACTCGCTTCATAGCGCATGGTCGCGCCCGCAGGTGTCACCTGCTGCTGACGCGAGCGTCGGTCATTAAGGGCTTTCTCGCGTTTGTTGCTCACCACCACGCGTTTTTGCATCAGCGGCGCGGCATCGTTATCTGCTTTCTCACGGCGCTGCTGCACGAAACGAAACGAAGCGGCAATGACGATAATCGCCAGCACGATAATGAAAAACAGCGGCATCTTGCTCATTCAAAAATCCCATCAGATTATGCGGAATTCAGGATACCTTGCCTGCCCCACCATTGCCAAACGCCTGTCCGCGTCACTACACTGGATCAGAAACTGATTATTCAGCCTCAACAGATACAGGGAGTTAATATGCTTTGGTCATTTATCGCTGTCTGTTTTTCCGCATGGCTTTACGTCGATGCGTCGTATCGCGGCCCGGCCTGGCAGCGCTGGTTATTTAAACCCGTCACGCTGTTGCTGCTTCTGCTACTGGCCTGGCAAGCGCCGGTGTTTAACGCCGTCAGTTATCTGGTGCTCGCCGGATTGTGCGCCTCTCTCATTGGCGATGCCTTAACCCTGCTGCCGCGCCAGCGTCTGCTGTATGCCGTAGGCGCGTTCTTCCTGTCGCATCTGCTTTATACCATCTACTTTGCCAGCCAGATGACGCTGTCATTCTTCTGGCCGCTCCCGCTGGTGCTGCTGGTGATTGGCGCGCTGCTGGTTGCGGTGATTTGGTCTCGTCTGGAAGAGATGCGCTGGCCGGTCTGTACGTTCATCGCCATGACGCTGGTGATGGTATGGCTGGCGGGTGAGCTGTGGTTCTTCCGTCCCACATCTCCGGCGATGTCCGCGTTCTTCGGCGCAGCACTGCTGTTAGCCGGTAATGTCGTCTGGCTGGTCAGCCATTATCGCTGCCGTTTCCGTGCGGATAACGCCATTGCCGCCGCTTGCTATTTTGCCGGGCATTTCCTGATTGTCCGTTCGCTGTATATTTAAATAACGCTTGACTCTGGAGTCGACTCCAGAGTGTATGCTGCGGTTAATGAGAAAATTATCATTACCGGAGACTGCCATGTCGACTCCAGAAACACCAAAAAAAGTTCCCCAGTTCTCGGCACTTAAGCTGAGCCCGGCTCCGCCGAAAGACGACTGCTGCTGCGATGGCGCATGCGAAACGCAAAACGTGCAGCCACTGCCTGAAAGCGGGAGCCGCTACAGTTGGATAATCAACGGCATGGACTGCGCAACCTGCGCCCGTAAAGTTGAAAATGCAGTCAAACAGGTGCCTGGGGTCAGCCATGTTCAGGTGCTATTTGCTACCGAAAAGCTGCTGATCAGCGCGGATAATGATGTGAGCAAACAGGTTGAAGCCGCCGTCAGCAAGGCCGGTTACTCCCTGCGTAGCGAAAGCGCTCCTGTTGAGAAGACCTCCCCATTGCGGGAAAATCTGCCACTTATCACACTCATCATCATGATGGCCCTCAGCTGGAGCCTGGAACAGATTAACCATCCGTTCGGCAATCTGGCGTTTATCGCCACCACGCTGGTTGGTCTTTTCCCGATTGCCCGTCAGGCGTTGCGCCTGATGAAAACAGGTAGCTGGTTTGCCATCGAAACCCTGATGAGCGTAGCGGCCATTGGTGCGTTGTTCATTGGTGCCACAGCGGAAGCCGCAATGGTGCTGTTGCTGTTCTTAATCGGCGAACGTCTTGAGGGCTGGGCGGCAAGCCGGGCACGTAAAGGGGTCAGCGCGCTGATGGCGCTGAAACCGGAAACCGCCACGCGGGTAGTGAACGGTAACCGCGAGACCGTGGCGATCAACACGCTACGCCCCGGCGACGTAATTGAAGTCGCGGCGGGCGGACGTCTGCCAGCCGATGGCGCATTGCTCGCCGCCACGGCAAGTTTTGACGAAAGCGCCCTGACCGGGGAATCCATTCCTGTTGAGCGGGTAGCAGGCGAAAAAGTGCCTGCCGGAGCCACCAGCGTCGATCGTCTGGTACAACTGACGGTGCTTTCCGAACCGGGTGATAGCGCTATTGACCGTATCCTGAAGCTGATTGAAGAAGCCGAAGAGCGCCGGGCACCGGTTGAACGTTTTATCGATCGCTTTAGCCGGATTTACACCCCCGCCATCATGCTGGTCGCCCTGCTGGTGACTATCGTCCCGCCGTTGTTCTTTGCTGCGCCGTGGGAGGGCTGGATTTATAAAGGTCTGACGCTGCTGCTGATTGGCTGTCCGTGTGCGCTGGTGATCTCTACTCCTGCGGCCATTACGTCTGGCCTGGCGGCTGCGGCACGACGCGGGGCATTGATTAAAGGCGGTGCGGCGCTGGAACAGCTGAGCCAGGTTCAGCATATTGCCTTCGATAAAACCGGTACGCTGACCGTAGGTAAACCGCAGGTTACCGGTATTTATCCGCAGGAGATGAGTGAAAACGCGCTTCTTATGCTGGCCGCCGCTGTAGAGCAGGGTTCAACCCACCCGCTGGCGATAGCCATTGTTCGTGAAGCGCAGGCGCGCGAGCTGGTCATCCCTGAGGCAACCGCCCAGCGTGCGCTGGTCGGGTCCGGCATTGAGGCCGACGTCGAAGGCAAAAAAGTGCTGATCGTCGCAGCGGATAAATCCCCTGCCGCAGAGTTGAGCCAGCAGATCCAGATGCTGGAGCAGGCCGGGCAAACGGTCGTGGTCGTTGTGCAGGACGGCATCACGAAAGGTATACTGACCCTGCGTGATACCTTGCGCGACGATGCCAAAGAGGCCGTAGCGGCGCTGCATCAGTTGGGTGTTCAGGGTGTGATCCTGACCGGTGACAACCCACGCGCGGCGGCAGCGATTGCCGGTGAACTGGGGCTGGAGTTTAAAGCCGGATTATTGCCTGCGGATAAGGTCAGTGCCGTAACAGAACTGAACGGTCATGCTCCGCTGGCGATGGTGGGGGACGGCATCAACGATGCTCCGGCAATGAAAGCCTCAACCATTGGCATTGCAATGGGAAGCGGCACCGACGTGGCGCTGGAAACTGCGGACGCCGCGCTAACGCATAACCGCCTGAGCGGGCTGGCGCAAATGATCGGTCTGGCACGTGCCACACGTGCCAATATTCGCCAGAACATCACCATTGCACTGGGCCTGAAGGGGATATTCCTGGTGACCACACTGCTCGGCATGACCGGACTGTGGCTGGCGGTGCTGGCGGATACCGGGGCGACGGTACTGGTGACGGCGAATGCGCTGAGGCTGTTGCGCCGGAGGTAAAAGCAAAAAGGTAACGCAAGTTGCTTTTTTAGTGTTTGCTCCCTCTCCCCGTGGGAGAGGGCCGGAGTGAGGGCATCAGGCCGCTATGAACCTTTTCGGATCAAATACCGGTACGGCAGCGCCTCAGTCTGCTGCGCCACCAGCTCATGTTCCATAAAGGTACAAAAACCGGGGATATCGCGGGTGGTGGCCGGGTCGTCGGCGATAATCAGCAGCGTTTCACCCGCCTGCATATTGCGCACGGTTTTGCGCACCATCATTACCGGCTCCGGGCAGCGGAGGCCCTGGGCATCAAGAGTGTGGTCTGGGTTGGAAAACAGGTCGGTCATGTTCTTCTCATTCAGGTAAAAACGGCAGTAGTTTACGCCGCACTGCCATCAATGCAAACCAGGTTAACGATTGCGTGAAAATTAACCATTGCAAAGTCCAGTCAAAGCAGTATGATGCGGCGGTTTTATTGGGTTCCCTCACCCCAAATGTTCATCAAAAAGGTACAATATGAACTCCTTTACACAAACCCAGCGCGTAAAAGCGTTGTTCTGGCTTTCGCTTTTCCACCTGCTGGTGATCACTTCCAGTAACTATCTGGTGCAGCTCCCGATCGCCATTTTTGGTTTTCACACCACCTGGGGCGCGTTCAGTTTTCCATTTATTTTCCTCGCCACCGATTTGACCGTGCGTATCTTTGGTGCACCGCTGGCTCGTCGCATTATTTTTGCCGTGATGCTCCCGGCACTGTTCATTTCGTACGTGATCTCTTCCCTGTTCTATATGGGAAGCTGGCAGGGCTTTGAGGCGCTCACGCACTTCAACCTGTTTGTCGCCCGTATCGCTACCGCCAGCTTTATGGCCTACGCGCTGGGGCAGATCCTTGATGTTCATGTGTTTAACCGCCTGCGTCAGAATCATCGCTGGTGGATGGCACCGACTGCCTCCACGCTGTTCGGCAACGTGAGCGACACGCTGGCGTTCTTCTTCATCGCCTTCTGGCGCAGCCCGGACGCGTTTATGGCCGAACACTGGATGGAAATCGCGCTGGTGGACTACTGCTTCAAGGTGTTAATCAGTATCGTGTTCTTCCTGCCAATGTACGGCGTACTGTTGAATATGCTGCTGAAAAGGCTGGCAGATAAATCTGAAATCACGGCATTGCAGGCTGGTTAAGGGTTCGCTTTATCAGTTGTGATAAGATGGGCGAATGAGCCGTTATGGCCGTTTATCGAAAGGAAGAAGTCAATGCGCAATCTGGTTAAATATGTCGGGATTGGCCTGCTGGTTGTAGGCCTTGCAGCCTGTGATAACAGCGACACGAAAACGCCTGCTCAGGGCGCGTCCGCAGAGAGCAACGCGGCCGGGCAACCGGTAAACCTGCTGGATGGTAAACTCAGTTTCTCTCTGCCAGCCGATATGACTGACCAGAGCGGTAAGCTGGGGACTCAGGCGAACAATATGCACGTCTATTCCGACGCAACCGGGCAGAAAGCGGTCATTGTGATTGTGGGCGACGCTACCAGCGAAGATTTGAGCGTACTGTCCAAACGTCTGGAAGATCAGCAGCGTAGCCGCGACCCGCAGCTGCAGGTGGTAACCAATAAGAGCATCGACCTGAAAGGCCACACGCTGCAACAGCTCGACAGCATCATCTCAGCAAAAGGCCAGACCGCTTACTCTTCTGTGGTGCTTGGTAAGGTTGATAACAAACTGCTGACCCTGCAGATCACCCTGCCAGCTGAAGACCAGCAGAAAGCGCAGGCTGCCGCTGAAAACATCATTAACACCATCGTGATCCAGTAATCCTCACGATGATGACGTGGCCTCCGGTGCTTGCAACCGGGGGCCATTTTTTTAGCCGTGGCAGAGCACATTTACCGGGATAACTGACCTACTAATATATGTAGGTTTAATCCCTGTATAATATGCGACATCTTACCGCCACCGTAAATACGTGCATTTTTTCATTTGCGTTAATGTATATTTCCCATAGATTATATTTTCCGCAAGAGATAACAAAAACGTTAACGCTTATTTAACGCAAATTTTCGCCACGCCATTATTACCCCTGACCCACATGGTATATATACCCCTCCACGTTAAATAAATACCAACATTAATATCTAAAAAAAATATATTCAGTGCCGATAACAGGCTGAGTGGAAATATAATTTGTAAAAAACACTGTCTTTAATTGTTATTATTGATACGGAGTTGTTGATGAAAAAGATCGTTAAATGGTTTGCTGCTTTTGCAATTGCCGGTGCACTGGCAGGCTGTGCCCGTACCGCTCCAGTCGATCAGGTTCACTCTATTGTAAGTGCAGGCCATACTGCTGAGCAGGTGAAAACCGCGATTCTGAAAGCAGGTCAAAAACGCGAATGGATCATGACTGAAGCAGGCCCGGGCGTTATTAAGGGTCGTCTGCAGGCACGTGACCACTCTGCCGAAGTGCGCATTCCTTACTCTGCAACAAGTTATTCAATTAACTACGAAAGCAGCCTGAACCTGAAAGCATCCGGCGGTAAAATCCACAAGAACTACAACCGCTGGGTTCATAACCTCGACCATGATATTCAGCTGAATCTCGCAGCAGGCGCAGCACTGTAATATTTTTCTCAAGTCGGGCCGTAAATGGCCCGATAACCTGTTTTTCTCGCCCCAGAAAGGTTACGGAATAATGTACGAAAAGGACACTCTCGGCGCGCTGGATGCCATTACCGAAGCACAACGTATCGCTTTTGCTCCGATGCTGTTTCAAACCGCGCTTTGTCTGCGTAACCTGGGTGTACTGGCCTGGCTCGATAAACAAAGCACACAAGGTGCCAGCCTTGAGGAAATTACCGAAAACTGCCCCCTGAATGCCTATGGAGTCAGCGTACTGTTGGATATGGGGTTAAGTGGACGGATCGTTACCTGCAAAGAAGGGCGTTATTATCTGGCAAAAGTGGGACATTTTTTACTGCACGATCCAATGACCCGTATAAATATGGATTTCACCCAGGACGTTTGTTACCAGGGCTTATTTTACCTGGCTGACGCTCTACAAAAAGAAAAACCAGCCGGGTTATCCGTGTTTGGTAACTGGCCGACAATCTATCCGGCATTATCGCAATTACCAGAGCAGGCAAAAGAGAGCTGGTTTGCCTTTGATCATTACTATTCTGACGCGGCTTTTGACGCCGCTCTGCCATATATATTCGCAAGCTCGCCAACAAAATTGTACGATGTGGGCGGAAATACGGGTAAATGGGCGTTACGCTGCTGCCGTTATGACGACAAAGTTGCCGTAACGATCCTTGACCTGCCGCAGCAGATAGCGCTGGCGCAAGATAACATTGCAAAAGCAGGTTTATCTCATCGCATTGGGTTCCACACTGTCGATATGCTTAGTCACTCGACATTGCCGGGTGATGCTGACGTCTGGTGGATGAGCCAGTTTCTGGACTGTTTCTCTCCGGAGCAGATTGTCGCCATGTTGACTCGCGTTGCACAGGCAATGAAGCCAGGTGCTCAGCTATGCATTATGGAGTTGTTCTGGGACGCCCAGAAATTTGAGGCTGCATCTTTCAGTCTGAATGCCACCTCGCTTTATTTCACCTGTATGGCGAACGGCAATAGTCGATTTTACAGCGTAGAGAAGTTTTCTCACTACCTGGAGATGGCCGGTTTCCGCATAGAGAAGCGGCTGGACAACCTTGGGGTTGGCCATACCTTATTGGTTTGTCAAAAAATTGAACAATAGATCAGCGTAACTGCCTGGACAGGCTAGCTATTTGATTACGGTTTTTCCGCGGACGCGCGTAAATGAAATTTTCACTGAACATTATTGACTGGCAGGCAAGAGCGCCAGGCCTAAGTGATGCCGCTGAGTGGCAGGCGTGGTCACGCCAGCAACTTACCATCGACCCGGCAGCACCGCTGGCTAAGCTGGTCGAACTGCCGATGATGACAGCACGCCGCCTCAACTCAGGTAGCAAACTGGCGGTAGATATTGGTCTTGCGATACTTCGCCATCACGCCGTCGATGCCGTTGTCTATTCCAGCCGTCATGGCGAACTGGAGCGTAACTACCGTATTCTGCATGCCCTGGCGACTGGGCAGTCCGTCTCGCCGACCGATTTCGCCATGTCTGTGCACAACTCGGCAGTGGGTAATCTCACGATCTCTGCACGTCAACCGATAGTCTCTTCCTCTGTTTCTGCCGGTCTGGACACCTTCCAGCAGGCGTTATGTGAAGTGCTGAGTCTACTCCACGCTGGCTATTCCCGTGTTTTGCTGGTCGATTTTGATGGCGCACTCCCCGACTTTTACCATCCAGGTCTCCCGTTGCAGATGCCGACCTGGCCGTACGCGCTGGCACTGGTTATTGAAGCCGGTAGCGCACTGAGCTGCGAAACCCGCAGCGGCAGCACGGGTGAAGAACCTGCACTGCCGCAAAGCCTGATATTCCTGCAACGTTACCTTAGCGATGAACGGCAGTTTGTGGTTTCTGGAGAACGTTTGCAGTGGCAATGGACACGCGAATGAACCGCCTGACTGCCCGTATCAACTGGTTATGGCGTCTGATGATGACCGGCTGCTGCTTCGTGCTGTTTGGCGTGGGGGGACTGCTGCTATCGCTGGTGTGGTTCAACCTTTTGCTGATTGTCCAGCGTGACCGCGCCAAGCGCCGCCGTCTGGCACGTCGCAGCATTGCCGCCAGCTTCCGTTTCTTCTTAGCTATCGCCCGTGGCACAGGGGTGCTGGACTATCGCATTAACAATCTTGATGCCCTGCGTAACGATCGCGGCTGTCTGGTGGTTGCCAACCATCCCACGCTGATTGATTACGTGATCCTGGCGTCCGTCATGCCCGAAACCGACTGTCTGGTGAAAAGTGCGTTGTTGCACAATCCCTTTGTCAGTGGTGTCATTCGTGCAGCGGATTACCTGATTAATAGCGAAGCCGGGACGTTGCTCAACGCCAGCCAGCAGCGCCTGGCACAGGGCGACACGCTGTTAATCTTCCCGGAAGGTACGCGAACACAATTCGGAGAGGCTATCTCCCTGCAGCGCGGTGCGGCAAATATTGCTGTGCGCTGTAACAGCGATCTGCGGGTGGTGCTGATCCACTGCAGCGAACATCTGCTGGATAAAAAAAGCCGCTGGTACGACGTACCCGCAAACAAACCTGTTTTCACCGTTGATGTCCGCGAACGCGTGAACATCAACGATTTTTACGATGCAAATCAACAAGAACCGGCACTGGCGGCAAGGCAGTTAAACCGGCATCTGCAGCATCGATTAACATCAGGCCTTCAATCTTTGTCAGGAATTAATGATGCAAGCGCTTTATCTTGAAATTAAGAATCTCATCATCTCTACGCTGAATCTGGACGAGCTTACCCCCGAGGACATCGATACCGATGCCGCGCTGTTTGGCGATGGTCTGGGTCTCGACTCCATCGACGCTCTCGAACTTGGCCTGGCCGTGAAAAACCAGTACGGCGTGGTGCTTTCTGCTGAAAGCGAAGAGATGCGTCAGCACTTCTTTTCCGTCGCCACGCTGGCTTCCTTTATCAACACCCAACGCGCCTGAGACGTGATCCGTTATGACAGAACAAGAAACGATTTATCAGGAAGTCTCCGGGCTTCTGGCCAAACTGTTTGAAATCGACCCGCAGGAGATTACCCCTGAGGCTCGCCTGTATGAGGATCTGGAGCTGGACAGCATCGATGCGGTAGACATGGTTGTTCACCTGCAGAAGAAAACGGGTAAGAAAATCAAACCGGAAACCTTCAAATCGGTCCGTACCGTTCAGGATGTGGTAGACGCCGTCGCTCAGCTGCTGCACGAAGAGTAAGACACCGTGCGTGGTGGACGGACGTTTCCGGCAATCCCACTGCTGACGGGGTTAATGCTGCTGGCATGGCCCTTCCTGATTGGATTTGGGCTAACGCATAACAGCCTGCACTGGCTGTTACCGCTGATGGTGCTGCTGTTGCTGCTTCGCCTGCATCAGGCCCGGCAAAACGCGGGTCCAATGCGTTATGTGGTGCAGTGCGTTGCGCTGGCAGGGATAGCGCTTTGCGCTGCAAGCTATCTGCTGAAAGCCCACCAGTGGCTGCTGCTCTATCCTGTGGTGGTCAATCTCGTGATGCTGGCCGTGTTCGGCGGTTCGCTGTGGACAGCGATGCCGCTGGTCGAACGGCTGGCACGTCTGCGTGAGCCGAATTTGCCACCCACCGGTGTGCGCTATACCCGCAAGGTGACCAAAGTATGGTGCGGATTCTTCATCGGCAATGGTGCGATGGCCCTGTTTACCGTGATCCACGGCGACATGCATCTGTGGACGCTGTGGAACGGGATGGTGGCCTACATCCTGATGGGGACGCTGATGGCGGTAGAGTGGCTGGTACGTCAATGGGTGATAAAAAAAATAGAAGCACAATGAATAAACCCCTTCCTCTGAACCAGTGGTTAAATGCTCCACGCCCTGATGACACGCCAGTAGCCTGGCTTGAAGATCGTACCTGGACGCTTGGTCAGTTGCGCCACGACGTCACATTACTGGTACAGGTATTACGTCAACAGGAAGGTGAGCGCTGGGCGCTATGTTTTGAAAACAGCTACCTGTTTATTGTGGCATTGCTGGCATCACTGCATGCGGGTAAAACGCCCGTCATTCCTGGTCATAGCCGCGTCTCGTTGCTTGAAGAACAGCAGTCGCTGTTCAGCGGTGTCCTTAGCGATCAAACGCTCAGTTTCCACGGGAAGCTGATTGTGGTGGTCTCATCCCATCAGGCAGCAAACAGCTGGGCACCACTGCCTACAATTGACGACACCCGCGTTGTCGAACTCTTTACCTCCGGCTCCACGGGCACCCCACGCCGGGTGATTAAACCTATCGCCAGCCTGGATCGTGAAGCCAGTCTGCTGGCTGACCGTTTTGGTCAGTGCCTGACAGGCTGCAGCGTTGTGGCCTCGGTCGTGCCACAACATCTGTATGGCCTGACGTTTCGCATCGTGTTGCCAATGGCAATGGGCCTGCCGCTGCATGCCGCGATGCTCTATTACGCAGAACAACTGGCAGCGCTCCCCCACGACAAGCCTTACCTTTTTATCAGCAGCCCGGCTTTCCTGAAGAGACTGGATACCGCGCTCACCGCACCTCCCGTCAGGATGCTGATCTCCGCGGGTGGAATGTTGCCCTGGTGTGATGTATCCACCACCCACGGCTGGCTGAATATCTGGCCGGATGAAATTTATGGTAGTACTGAAACCGGGATCCTCGCATGGCGTCATCGTCAGGAGGACAGCGTTCCCTGGCGATCATTCCCCGGCGTCGTGTTCCATCACGAAAGTGAAACCTCTCGTGTAACATCACCACTCATTCACGAGGCTGAAGGGCTACAGCTTGACGATATCCTGCACTTCGACAAAGAGGGGCTGTTTAGTATCGTCGGGCGTCGCGGTCGGGTCGTTAAAATTGAAGAGAAACGCATTTCACTTAACGAGGTCGAACGTCGTCTGCTGGAACTGGAGGGTATTTGTGAAGCTGCTGCCTTACCGGTCGCACGCGGGGGACGTCATGGTATTGGTGTACTGCTTGTACTTGATGATGATGCCCGTCAGCGCTGGCAGCATCAGGGCAAAAAAGCGCAGGAATTTGCCTGGCGTCGTGCCCTGCGCCCCTGGCTTGAGCCCGTCGCTATCCCCCGCTACTGGCGTATTATCGATGAAATACCGGTGAACAGTATGAATAAACGTGTCTATGCGCAGCTACAGGAGTTATTTCATGAAGATTCCTGAAATTGAGCACCACCAGGTACAGCCGCAAAAACTGGAAGTCATCCTGCATCTTGACCCTTCCCTGTTCTGGTTCCAGGGTCATTTTGCTGTGCAGCCTTTGTTGCCGGGTGTGGCGCAGCTTGACTGGGTGATGCACTACGCCACGACGCTACTGGCACCGGGCTACCGTTTTCACAGCATTCAAAATGTGAAATTCCAGGCCCCTCTGCTGCCAGAGGCCACCGTAACGCTGACCCTTGAATGGAATGCCGAACGCCAGATGCTGACGTTTAGCTATCAGCGCCATGCCGGTGCCGAGCGCCATACCGCCAGCAGCGGGAAAATTCGCCTATGTCAGTAACCTTTCATCCCTGCGTGCTGATCCCGTGTTACAACCACGGCGCGATGATGGCAAATGTGCTGTCGCGTCTGACCCCGTTTGGCCTGCCCTGCCTGGTCGTCGATGACGGCAGCGAGGAGAGCACGCGCCTGGAGCTGGAACGTCTGGCGGCAGAACAACCGCAGATCACGCTGATACGTCTGGCGGAAAACGCTGGCAAAGGTGCAGCGGTGATAAGAGGCCTGGAAGAGTCTGCCCGCGCGGGATATACCCACGCCGTTCAGGTAGATGCCGACGGCCAGCATGCAATTGAAGATATTCCCAGGTTGCTGGCGCTGGCTGAACGCCATCCGGAGGCGCTGATTTCCGGTCAGCCCATTTACGATGACTCCATTCCACGTTCGCGCCTCTACGGACGCTGGATAACGCACGTCTGGGTATGGATTGAAACCCTGTCCCTGCAGCTCAAAGACAGCATGTGCGGCTTTCGGGTCTACCCGGTGTCACCCACGCTGCAGCTGGCGGCACGCACCCCGCTCGGCAAGCGGATGGACTTTGACACCGAGGTGATGGTCCGGCTCTACTGGCAGGGCAATACCAGCTATTTTCTGCCGACCCGCGTTACCTACCCGCTCGACGGTTTATCCCATTTCGATGCGCTGAAAGATAACGTGCGGATCTCCCTGATGCATACCCGTCTGTTCTTCGGCATGCTGCCGCGCATTCCCGCGCTGCTGCTGCGTCGTCGCGCCCGACACTGGGCGCGGCAGAATGAGGTCAAAGGGCTGTGGGGAATGCGCCTGATGTTGCGCGTCTGGCAGTTGTTTGGCCGACGGGCATTTACTCTGCTGCTGTGGCCGGTTATCGGCATGTACTGGCTTACCGCCCACCCGGCGAGGCAGGCCTCGCAGCAGTGGATAAAGAGAGTGAAAACGACGCTGGCGCAACGAAACCTGCCGGTTCCGCCTCGCCTCAACAGCTTTTTCCACTTTATGCGCTTCGGCAATGCCATGCTGAACAAAGTTGCCAGTTGGCGCGGTGAGCTGAAGCTTAATCGTGACGTGGTTTTTGCCGCTGGCGCGCGCGAAGCGCTCAATATGGATGCGCCGCAGGGCAAACTGCTGCTGGCCTCGCATCTTGGCGATGTTGAAGCCTGTCGGGCGCTGGCCCAGCTTGAAGGCAGTAAAGTCATCAATGCCCTGGTATTCAGCGATAACGCCCAACGCTTTAAGCAGATAATGACCGAGATGGCTCCCCAGGCTGGCGTGAATTTGATGCCGGTGATCGACATCGGACCGGACACGGCTATCGCTATCAAAGAGAAGCTGGAGCGCGGTGAATGGGTCGCGATTGTGGGTGACCGCATTGCCGTCACTCCACAACGCGGCGGTGACTGGCGCGTGATCTGGAGCCAGTTTATGGGTCAGCCCGCGCCGTTCCCACAGGGGCCCTTCATCCTGGCCTCCATTCTGCGCTGCCCGGTGATGTTGATTTATGCCCTGTGCCAGCAGGACCGACTCACCATCCACTACGAACCCTTTGCCGACCCGCTGCTGCTGCCACGCGGTGAGCGTCAGCAGGCGCTACAACAGGCTGTCGATCGCTATGCACAGCGGCTTGAGCATTACGCATTAATGTCGCCGCTCGACTGGTTTAATTTTTTCGATTTCTGGCATCTGCCGGATGCCAAAGAGAAGGAGTAAAGGGTGCTGACCGATCCCCGCTTTACGACGGAAGTAGAGATCACCGTGCCGTTCCACGACGTCGATATGATGGGCGTGGTCTGGCACGGCAACTATTTCCGCTACTTTGAGATCGCCCGCGAGGCGCTGCTCAACCAGTTTGATTATGGCTACCGCCAGATGAAAGCCTCCGGCTACGTCTGGCCAGTGGTCGATACCCGGGTGAAATACCGTGATGCGGTGACCTTCGAGCAGCGTATCCGCGTGCGGGCGCATATTGAAGAGTATGAAAACCGTCTGCGTATCGCCTATCAAATTTTCGATGCGCAAAGCGGTAAACGCACCACCACCGGTTACACCATCCAGGTGGCAGTAGAAGAAGCCACTCGCGAAATGTGTTTTGTCAGCCCGGCTATCTTGTTTGAACGTATGGGAGTAACGCCATGAAATGGTTGCCTTTGTTGATGCTGATGCTAAGCCCGCTGGTCAGCGCCGTAACCCTGGATGAACTGCAGCAGCGGTTTATCGGGCAGCCCGTTGTGCGCGCCCACTTCGAGCAAGTGCGTACCATCAAGGATATGCCGCAGCCGCTGCGCTCGCAGGGCGAGATGATGATCGCCCGCGATGACGGCCTGCTGTGGGATCAAAAGGCCCCTTTCCCGATGACGCTGCTGCTGGATGACAAACGGATGGTGCAGACGATCAACGGCCAGCCGCCGCAGACCATTACTGCCGAAAACAATCCGCAGATGTTTCAGTTCAACCACCTTCTGCGGGCGCTGTTCCAGGCCGACCGTAAAGTGCTGGAAGAGAACTTCCGCATCGATTTTAAAGACCTGGGTGAAGGCCGCTGGTCGCTGGTGTTAACGCCAACAACCACACCGCTGGACAAGATTTTCGCCACCCTCGACCTGGGCGGCGCAACCTATCTGGAGTCGATCCGTCTGAACGACAAACAGGGCGATCGCACGGATATTGCCCTTTCCCGCCACCAACTGACGCCCGCCAGCCTGACCGATGACGAACGACAACGCTTTACCGCACCGTAAATCCCTGCGCCCGGCGCTGCTGTGGGCCACGGTATGCCTGATCCTGCTGGGCGTGCTGCTGTCGCTGCTGCCTGGCGCACGCCTGAACAGCAGCGTGCTGGCCATGTTGCCGAAACAGGCGCTTGGGGCGATCCCGCCGGCGCTCAACGACGGGTTTATGCAGCGTCTCGATCGTCAACTGGTCTGGCTGGTCAGCCCCGGTAAGGATCCCGATCCGCGCGTGGCGAAGTACTGGCTGACGCTACTGCAAAGCAGCGGTTCGCTCAACGACGTAAAAGGCCCGATGGATGCCGACGGGCAAAAAGCCTGGGGTGAGTTCTTCTGGCAGCACCGCAACGGCCTGATCGACGCCGCCACCCGCGCCCGTCTGCAAAACGGCGGTGAAGCGCAGGCGCAGTGGATTTTATCCCAGCTTTATTCCGCTTTTTCTGGCGTAAGCGGCAAAGAGCTGCAAAACGATCCGCTGATGCTGATGCGCGGCTCGCAGCTGGCGCTGGCGCAAAACAGCCAGAAGTTGCGGCTGATGGACGGTTGGCTGGTCACTCAGGATGAGGCCGGAAACTATTGGTATCTGCTGCACGGCGAGCTGTCGGGGTCATCCTTCGATATGCAGCAAACCCACCAGCTGGTCACTACCCTTAACGCCCTGCAGAAGACTCTGAAGGCGCACTACCCGCAGGCACAGCTGCTTTCACGCGGCACCGTGTTCTACAGTGATTACGCCAGTCAGCAGGCGAAGCGGGATGTCTCCACGCTGGGTATCGCCACCATTCTGGGGGTGATCCTGTTGATTGTGGCGGTATTCCGCTCTCTGCGCCCGCTGCTGCTGTGCTTGATCTCCATCGCTATCGGCGCGCTGGCGGGTACGGTGGTTACGCTGCTGCTGTTTGGCGAACTGCATCTGATGACGCTGGTGATGAGCATGAGCATCATCGGCATTTCGGCAGATTACACGCTCTACTACCTGACTGAACGGATGGTCCACGGCGCAGAACATTCACCGTGGCAAAGCCTGGCCAGGGTGCGAAACGCTCTGCTGCTGGCGCTACTGACAACCGTCGCAGCATACCTGATCATGATGCTGGCCCCCTTCCCGGGGATCCGCCAGATGGCGGTGTTTGCCGCCGTGGGCCTGAGTGCCTCCTGCCTGACGGTTATTTTCTGGCACCCGTGGCTGTGCCGGGGTTTGCCGGTGCGCCCGGTTCCGGCGATGGTGTTGATGTTACGCTGGCTGGCGGCCTGGCGACGCAATAAAAAGCTTTCCGTGGGTCTGCCTGTCCTGCTGGCACTGGTTTCGGCTGCCGGGATCGCCACCCTGAAAGTGGACGACGATATCGCCCAGTTGCAGGCGCTGCCGCAGGATATCCTGGCGCAGGAGAAAACCATTACCGCCCTGACCGGACAGAGCGTCGATCAGAAATGGTTTGTGGTGTATGGCGCATCGTCCCAGCAAACGCTGGAGCGGCTGGAAGCCTTCACTCCGGCGCTGGCTCAGGCACAAAAAGCGGGTGAAATTACCCGCTGGCGCACCCTGCCGCTGAACTCGATGGCCCGGCAAAACAGCGATCTCACCCTGCTGCGAAACGCCGCCCCGGCGGTCACAAAAGTGCTGCAAAGCGCAGGGCTGACTACCGTATCGCCTAATCTGGACGCGATGCCTGTCAGCGTGGATGCATGGCTCAAAAGCCCGGCCAGCGAAGGCTGGCGTCTGCTGTGGCTGACTCTGCCTGACGGTGAAAGTGGTGTTCTGGTCCCGGTGGACGGCGCGAAAAGCAGCGCTGCGCTCAGTAAACTGGCCGCCAGCCATGAGGGTGTCGTCTGGGTCGATCGCAAAGCCAGTTTCGATAGCCTGTTTGCCCTCTATCGCACGCTACTAACAGGATTACTGTTTGTGGCGCTGGCAGTGATTGCCTGCGGGGCGATGGTCCGTCTCGGCTGGCGCAAAGGGCTTATCAGTCTGGTGCCTTCCGTACTGTCGCTCAGCTGTGGGCTGGCTGCCCTGGCCGTGACGGGCCATACGGTCAATCTGTTTTCGCTACTGGCGCTGGTACTGGTGCTCGGTATTGGCATCAACTACACGCTGTTTTTCAGCAACCCGCGCGGTACGCCCCTGACGTCGATGCTGGCCATTACCCTGGCGATGATGACCACCTTGTTGACGCTGGGCATGCTGGTGTTCAGCGCCACGCAGGCCATCGGCAGCTTTGGTATCGTGCTGGTGAGCGGCATTTTTACCGCCTTCCTGCTGGCCCCGCTGGCGATGCCTGTTAAGAAAGAGAGAAAACGCAAATGAACGCTTTTTACCGCGCCGCCGCGCTGGCTGCGACGCTGCTGCTGGCGGGCTGTAGCCATTCGACCAATACTGAAGGATCGCGTCCGCAGGCCTGGCTCCAGCCGGGCACCAAAGTGACGCTGCCACCGCCGGGCATTACCCCCGCGGTCAGTTCGCAACAGTTGCTGACAGGCAGCTTTAACGGGCAAACGCAGTCTTTGCTGGTGATGCTCAACGCAGATGCGCACAAAGTGACGCTTGCCGGGCTTTCTTCTGTCGGTATTCGTCTGTTCCTGGCGACGTATGATGAAACCGGTATCCACACCGAACAGTCGATCGTCGTGCCGCAATTGCCTCCGGCCAGCCAGGTGCTGGCCGATGTCATGCTCAGCCACTGGCCGCTCAGCGCCTGGCAGCCACAGTTACCGAAGGGCTGGACGCTGAAAGATCATGGCGATCGGCGCGAGTTGCGTAATACCAGCGGCAAGCTAATCACCGAGATTGTCTACCTGCAACGTAAAGGCAAACGCGAGCCGATCAGCATCGAGCAACACGTTTTTAAATACCACATCACCATTCAATATCTGGGTGACTGAGATGATCTACATTTCCGCTGTTGGCATGGTCAACGCGCTGGGCAACTCGCTGGATGAGATTGCCGCTAACCTGACGGCGGGCATCGCTCCGGGTATGCACTGCCGAACGGGCTGGCTGCAGGATCAACCCGAGGCCGTCCTGGGTGGCGTGGAAGGTGAACTGCCGCCCATCCCGGAAGCCTTGTCCGCACACCGTACCCGCAATAACCAGTTATTACTGGCCGCACTGGCGCAAATTCAGTCCACCGTTGATGAGGCTATCAACCGCGTTGGCCGTGACCGCGTGGCGGTTGTGCTTGGCACCAGTACCTCCGGGCTGGATGAAGGTGATGTGCATGTGCGTCGCAGCCTCAACGGTGAAGCCAGCAGCCAATGGCAGTATCCACAACAGGAGCTGGGCGATCCGTCCCGCTTCCTGGCCAACTGGCTGCAGCTGGAAGGCCCGGCATATACCATCTCGACAGCCTGCTCTTCCAGCGCCCGGGCGATCATCAGCGGTCGTCGCCTGATCGACGCCGGACTGGTTGATATCGCCATTGTTGGCGGCGCAGACACGCTTAGCCGAATGCCAGTGAACGGTTTTAACAGCCTCGAATCACTTTCCCCTACGCTCTGCGAGCCATTTGGCCGCGACCGTCGGGGTATCACCATTGGTGAAGCCGCAGCGTTAATGGTGCTGACCCGAGAGCCTGCGGAAGTGGCACTGCTGGGGACAGGGGAATCAAGCGATGCTTACCATATTTCCGCCCCGCACCCGCAAGGCCAGGGAGCCATTCACGCCATTACCCAGGCGCTGAACGAAGCGGGCCTACACGCTGGTGATATCGGCTATATCAACCTGCATGGCACCGCCACGCCACTCAACGACCAAATTGAATCGCAGGTGGTACACGATCTCTTTGGGGAAAACGTGCCCTGCAGTTCCACCAAACATCTTACCGGCCACACGCTGGGGGCTGCCGGTATCACAGAAGCAGCGCTGAGCTGGCTTATCCTGACGCACAATCTGCCGTTACCGCCACAGGATTTCACCCGCTATGCGCCGGACGACACGCTGCCACCGTGCGGAGTGTTGCACAGGAGCATCGCCCTGAAAAAACCGGTCATTTTGTCTAACTCATTCGCATTTGGCGGTAACAACGCCAGCATCCTGCTGGGGAGAGTGTCATGAGCTACTTACCACCTGTTACCTATCTGCCACACGATGCGCCGATGCTGTTGCTGGAGTCCGTTGAACGTGTCACTGACGACACCGCCGTGTGCCGCGTAGCGGTCAACAGGCAAAGCGTACTGGCACCGTTTCTGAATGCGGAGGGTGACCTGCCGGGCTGGTATGCGCTCGAACTCATGGCGCAGACCGTTGGCGTTTGGTCTGGCTGGCATCGTCAGCAGCAAGGACAGGATCATATTGCTCTGGGTATGGTGCTCGGTGCGCGCGAGCTGGTGTGCGCCAGCGGTTATTTTACTGCGGGGGCGACGCTGGAGATCACCGTCAAACTGCTGATGCAGGACGAGCGTTTCGGCAGTTTCGAATGCGCCATTACTGCCGGTGATAAGGTACTGGCCACCGGCCGCGTAAACACTTTCCAGCCGAGTGCAGAAGAATTAACATCGCTTTTTAATCAGGGATTAAACGCATGAGTCGTTCCGTACTGGTCACCGGGGCCAGCAAAGGCATTGGTCGTGCCATCGCCCGCCAGCTTGCCGCTGACGGGTTCACCGTAGGTGTGCATTACCATCGTGACGCCACAGGCGCGCAGGAGACACTGGATGCCATCACCCTGGCTGGCGGCAAGGGTCGTTTACTCTCCTTCGATGTGGGTAACCGCGAGCAATGTCGTGAGGTGATTGAGCAGAACATCGACACCCACGGGGCATGGTATGGCGTGGTCAGTAACGCCGGGATCACACGTGACGGCGCGTTTCCAGCGCTCAGCGAAGACGACTGGGATAGCGTGATCCACACTAACCTCGACAGTTTTTATAATGTCATTCACCCTTGCATTATGCCGATGATCGGCACCCGTCAGGGGGGGCGTATTATCACCTTATCGTCGGTGTCCGGCGTAATGGGCAACCGTGGCCAGGTGAACTACAGCGCGGCAAAAGCGGGCATCATCGGAGCCACCAAAGCACTGGCAATTGAGCTGGCGAAGCGAAAAATCACGGTGAACTGCATTGCGCCCGGGCTAATCAATACCGGGATGATCGAGATGGAAGAAGCCGCACTAAAAGAAGCGATGTCCATCATCCCAATGAAACGTATGGGCCAGGCCGAGGAAGTCGCAGGGCTGGCCAGTTATCTGATGTCAGATATTGCGGGCTACGTCACCCGCCAGGTCATTTCCATTAACGGAGGAATGCTATGACGCGTCGCGTGGTGATTACAGGGATGGGTGGGGTCACTGCCTTTGGCGAAAACTGGCAATCCGTTTCCAGCAGACTGCTGGCGTATGAAAATGCGGTACGCACCATGCCAGAGTGGCAGATTTATGATGGCCTGCACACCCTACTGGGCGCGCCGATTGATGATTTTACCCTACCGGAACACTATACCCGCAAGCGTATCCGTGCCATGGGTCGCGTGTCGTTGATGTCGACCCGCGCCACTGAGTTAGCTCTGGAACAAGCGGGCTTGATTGGCGAAGCCGTGCTCACTAACGGCCAAACCGGTATCGCCTATGGTTCTTCCACTGGCAGTACCGGGCCGGTCAGCGAGTTTGCGACCATGCTCACCGAAAAGCACACCAATAACATCACCGGCACCACCTACGTGCAGATGATGCCACACACCACCGCCGTGAACACGGGCCTGTTCTTTGGCCTGCGTGGTCGTGTTATCCCGACATCAAGCGCCTGTACGTCCGGCAGTCAGGCGATTGGCTACGCCTGGGAAGCGATTCGTCATGGTTATCAAACCGTCATGGTCGCCGGCGGAGCGGAAGAACTTTGCCCTTCTGAAGCGGCGGTTTTCGATACCCTGTTTGCCACCAGCCAGCGCAACGATACGCCTAAAACCACGCCGTCACCATTTGATACTCAGCGCGATGGCCTGGTGATTGGCGAAGGCGCAAGTACCCTCGTTCTGGAAGAGCTGGAGCACGCCAAAGCGCGCGGTGCCACTATTTATGGCGAGATTGTGGGCTTCGCCACTAACTGCGATGCGGCCCATATCACCCAGCCACAGCGCGAAACAATGCAGATTTGCATGGAGCAATCACTGGCGATGGCCGGTTTAAGCGCGCTGGACATGGGGTACATTTCTGCCCACGGTACCGCGACCGATCGCGGTGACATCGCCGAGAGTCTGGCCACCGCCGCGATTTACGGCGACAACGTACCTATCTCATCGCTGAAGAGCTATTTTGGCCACACGCTGGGGGCCTGTGGGGCAATGGAAGCCTGGCTAAGCCTGCAGATGATGCGTGAAGGCTGGTTTATCCCGACACTCAATTTAAGACAACCAGATGAGCAATGTGGCGCTTTAGATTATATTATGGGGGAAGCCCGTCAGATTGATTGCGAGTATCTGCAAAGCAATAACTTCGCATTCGGCGGAATCAATACCTCGATAATCATCAAACGCTGGGCGTAACTATGTACCAGTTTGTACTGGGAAAAATCTCCACCCTTTGCGCGGACCCGCTGGCGTCAACGCTCGCAGACATGGCACCTCAGGGTGCGCGAAATGCCTCCTGGCTGGCGGGCAGGACGCTGCTCGCCAGAACATTATCCCCTTCCCCACTACCCGAAATCGTCTACGGTGAGCAGGGGAAACCGGCCTTCGTGGACGCACACCCGCTCTGGTTTAATTTGAGCCATAGTGGTGACGATATTGCGTTGCTGCTGAGCGATGAAGGTGAAGTGGGCTGCGATATTGAAGTGATACGCCCGCGTGAAAACTGGCAGGCGCTGGCGAATGCCGTCTTCAGTGTGGCGGAACATGCAGAACTGGAGCGCGAGGATCCGGAGGCTAAGCTCTCTGCTTTCTGGGGGATCTGGACGCGTAAAGAGGCGATTGTGAAACAGCGAGGTGGCAGTGCCTGGCAGATTGTCAGTATCGACAGCACCTCTCAGGCACATTCGGTCAGTCAGTTACAGTTTGGTTCGTTGAGCCTTGCCGTCTGCACGGCGACCCCTTATACCCTTACTGCCGGGTCTATTTTTCACCACGGCATGTCTGAGGCATAAAAATCACCAGCACACCCAGAATAATAAATCCGACGCCCATCAGACCTTGCCAGGAGAATTGTTCCTCCCTGCCGGGCAGTAAGATTGCCGCTCCCCACACCAGAATATAGCTGAGGCTCAGCAGGGCATACGCTTTGCTGAGCGCCATGCGATGCAGGGCCAGATACCAGCAGCCCATCGACGCCACATAACCCATCAGCCCCAGCATCAGCGCGCCCGTACCAGATGAGAAATGCCAGAGGGCAGAGATAAACGCGAAAATATCACTGACAGGCGGCAGCGCCAGCATGGCATGACGCAGTAAAAGCTGCGCCGCACTGACTAACACCACGCTGCATAAGGCCCAGAACGCACCTTTCACAGGCTTCCTCCCAGTAAAACAATCCCGACAATAATGAACCCGACGCCCAGCCAGTGATTCATAGCCACCTTTTCATGCCAGAATACCTTCGCCGCCAGCGTTACCCAGACAAAATTAAGGCTCAGCATGGGGTAGGCAATCCCGACAGGAAGACGCTGCAACACCACCAACCAGACCAGCATACCCGTGCCCAGCGCCAGCAGAGCCAGCCCAATCCACAGCATGATATGCAGGCCACGCCGTCCGGCTTTCGCCGGACGGGTTGCTTGTTTCTGGCAAAGTTGTCCTGCGCAGCTTAACAGGCTTGCCAGTATCAGCCAGAACCAGGTCATCACTGTGGCAGATACTGCAGGTAGGCCAGACGGCCCTGAATGTACAGACTGTCCGGTTTTGGCAGGTTAACCCGCTTGAGGTCGTCATTTTTCGACATCAGGATCACCAGCGAGATTTTCCCCTTCTGGCGATGCTCCGCCAGCCATTGTGCGAAATCCTCACGACCCACAAAACGATCTTTCACATCCGGGAAGTCCAGGCCGTATCGCAGTTCGCCACTCTGACCAAACAGAATGATGTCATTACGCTTCAGCTCCCACGCCAGTCCGGAAGCCACCCCGACGTTGTTGGCCAGGACGAAGGTGCTGTCCTGAAGCGGGTCACGCACGGTATCCACCAGCGACTGCGGCTGCTTTGAATCGACCACCAGGTTAGGGATGGCAAAGCCAATCAGCAATGCAATACCGGCAGGACACAGCGCCGCCAGCCACCAGCGCTGTTGGCTCTGTCTGAGGGTAAACCAGCCCACGACAGCCCAGATGAGGAAAGCCACCACCGCACAGAAGACCTTATACAGCTCGACAGACGTCCAGACCGGGTGCTTCGACAATCCCCACGGAGAAACCACCAGCGCCGCCAGCACGCCGATGACGCCAAACGCGAGGTTGATGCCACCGTTAATGCGTAACGCTTTGGCCCCTTTTTCCGCCGCGATGCAGGCATAGCGCGCCATCAGGATCGCCAGCGGGGCAAAGCACGGCAGGATATAGGTTGGCAGTTTGCCTTTGGCAATGCTGAAGAACAGCAGCGGCATCACCACCCATCCGAGCAGATAAAGCCCACCGCCTGCATTCAGCTGTCTTTCACTCCAGCCCAGACGCAGTGCGCCAGGCAGCAGTGCCAGCCACGGCAGGCTTCCTGCAATCAGGAATGGCAGGTAATACCAGAATGGCGCTTTGTGCTGCGCATCACTCTGGGCAAAACGCTGAATATGCTCAACCCAGAAGAAGTAACGCCAGAAATCAGGCTCACGATGGGCAATCGCCAGCCCCCAGGGGAGGACGATTAGCACGCAGCTCAGGATCGCCAGCCCACCAAAAATCAGCACCTCTTTCCAGCGCTTCTGGGCAATCACCCACGGCAACACGCCAATCACCGGTACCGCCAGCGCCAGGAAGCCTTTGGTCATGACCCCCATGCCGCAGGCAAGTCCCAGCAGCACGTAGCCGCCCGCTTTTCCGGTAACCGTTTTTGCCTGCGAAGCCAGCCAGAAGCTGCACATCGCCGCCACCAGCCACAAGGTAATGATGGGATCCAGCACCGCATACGTGCCGATGCCATACACCAGGAACAGGGTTAAGAAGATAAGACCAGAGAAAAGCGCAACGCGCTTATCCCGCCAGAGATACCAGGCCATCCAGATCACCAGCAATACCGTTAACCCGGTCGAGAATATGACGCCCGCGCGCACGGCAAAGTTAGTGTGACCAAACAGCAGTTGCCCGATACTGTTAATCCAGTAGCCGGCAATAGGCTTTTCAAAATAACGCAGACCCAGAAAATGCGGTACAACCCAGTCTCCTGATGCCAACATTTCGCGGCTGATTTCCGCATAACGTGTTTCATCAGGTTGCCATAACAGGCGGATATCGACCGGAATGAGGTAGTAAACGATAAACAGTGCGAGAAGCGCTAAGCCATAACGGGCTGCTTTCATGGTACCGGACTCACGGTTTGTTGATAGCCAAGCCAGCCTTCCCGGCCAGCCATTTCATTACGCACAATTTTGCCACCAGGCAACGTGCTGAGATCGTCTGGCAGCATTTCGCTCAACGGGCAGAACTGAATGCCCTCCTGAGCGGCCATCGTCAACAGTGCATCGAAATCATGCTGATACGCGATCCCTTCCACTTCAGCGTGGATCGTATAGACCGGCGTACCGTTGTCGCGATGAATGCAGTCCAGAATATAGCGGTTAAACCCCTCGGCGCTCACCTCGCGCCCAACCACTTCATCCCAGGTGGGAAGCGTGACCGGGATTTGCACAGTACCCACCTTGTTTTCCCCTAACTGCGGTAAAAACGGGCCAGTACCGCGACAATCGCTATTGTAGCGAAACGCGAAGGGTTCTTTGGCTTTCACCACGCGCTGATCCGCACGCCATCCCGCGACGGCGGAACAACGCACAGGCTGGCAGATAATGGCTTCCAGCTCCATCACGCCGCGCTCGACTTCACGCGTCAGGCGCGAAATGTCCCAGACACCAGCCCAGGCTTGCCAGGCATGGTGATCCCAGGCATGTAAACCCACCTCATGACGCTGCGCTGCTTCGCGAATAATGTCTTCATTACCCGCGCCAATACGCCTGCCAGGCCATGCGGTTCCGGCCAGTAAAATATCCCAGCCGTACAGGGATGCTGCGCGCGAGCGCAGCATTTTGAACAGGAATGCCGGTTTAATCAGACGCCATAAATGGCGTCCCATGTTGTCAGGCCCTACGCTGAAGAAAATACTGGCCCGCACATCGTGTTTGCTCAGCAACTCCAGAAGTTTGGGTACGCCGTCACGCGTACCCCTGAAGGTGTCGACATCAATGCGTAAACCGACCTTCTTCATGATGTCTGTTCCGACAGCTCCACAGTGCGCAGGAAGAAGTCGAGCGTTTCATCAATGGTTTGTTCCATCTTAACGCCCGGTGCCCAGTTCAGGCAGCGCTTCGCATTGCGAATGCTTGGCTTACGGTGCTCAACATCCTGATAGCCTTTACCGTAGTAGCTGCTGCTTTCCACTTCACGGAAGCCCGCAAACGGTGGGAATTTATCGCGCAGTGGGTGGCGTTCAAAGCTTGCCAGCAGCATCTCAGCCAGTTCACGAATGCTCGCTTCGTTATCCGGGTTACCGATGTTGATGATTTCACCGTTGCAACGACCATCTTTGTTTTCGATGATGCGGAACAGCGCTTCAATACCGTCGCTGATATCGGTAAAGCAGCGTTTTTGTTTGCCGCCTTCGATAAGCTTGATCGGGGAACCTTCCACCAGGTTCAGGATCAGCTGGGTGATCGCACGGGAGCTGCCGATACGCGCTGCGTTCAGGTTATCCAGACGTGGACCCATCCAGTTAAACGGACGGAACAGAGTAAAGCGCAGGCCTTCTTTCTCGCCATATGCCCAAATCACGCGATCCAGCAGCTGTTTGGAGACGGAGTAAATCCAGCGCTGTTTGTTGATCGGCCCGACCACCAGGTTAGAGGTGTCTTCGTCGAAGTTTTTGTCGGTACACATGCCGTACACTTCAGAGGTGGACGGGAAGATGATGCGCTTATCGTATTTCACGCAGTCGCGGATAATCTTCAGGTTCTCTTCGAAGTCCAGCTCGAACACGCGCAGCGGGTTACGGGTATATTCAATTGGTGTGGCAATGGCAACCAGCGGCAGCACCACGTCACATTTTTTAATGTGATATTCAATCCATTCGGAATGGATGCTGATATCCCCTTCAACGAAGTGGAAGCGCGGGTTGTCCAGGAAGCGGCTGATGGCATCAGAGCCGATATCCAGGCCATAGATTTCGTAGTTATCGTCCTTCAGCAGACGCTCAGTCAGGTGGTTACCGATAAAGCCGTTCACACCGAGGATCAGCACGCGTGTGCGGCGTTTGATGGCAACAACCGGTGCGCTGGTGATCAGTGCCCCGGTGACCAGACCCAGAGACTGTGCCAGCTGTGTGCCCTGAACGTACAGACCGTTGTCGGTTTGTCCGGTAACGATCTCCAGCGCCTGTTCGCCACAGCTCACAACCAGTGGAGAAACAGAGACAACCGTACCCGGTTTTGCCGCTGGAATGTCGTCACGCACGCGGGATTTCCAGACGATAAACTTGCTAACCCCGGCAAAGCTGTATGCGCCTGGCCACGGATCGGTAACGGCACGCACCAGGTTGTGCAGCTGGCGAGCAGGTTTGTTCCAGTCCAGACGACCATCTTCTGGCTTACGGCGGCCAAAGCAGCTTGCTTTGCTCTCATCCTGGGCGGTTTCGCTGAAAGAGCCATTCTGAATGGCTGGCAGCGCATCGCGTAGCAAGGTTTGCGCCGTCGCGCAGAGTTTGTGATGAAGTTGCAGCGCCGTTTCATCGGCATCGATAGCCACTTTATGCTGCGCCACGATAGCGCCCGCATCGGCACGATGCACCATGCGGTGCAGGGTTACACCGGTTTCGGTTTCACCGTTAACCAGCACCCAGTTCAGTGGTGCGCGGCCACGGTAAGCTGGCAGCAGAGAGCCGTGGAGGTTAAACGCACCTTTGGCAGCCACGTTTAAGATGTCGTCGCAGATCAGATTGCGGTAGTAGAAAGAGAAGATCACATCAGGAGAAAGCTTCTGAATGCGGTCAACCCACAGCGGGTGGTTCACATCGTCCGGGGCGTAAACCGGAATGCCGCGCTCTGCAGCAATGCGTGCCACGGAACCGAAGAAATTGTTTTCTCCCGCAACGTCCGGATGGGTAAAGATTGCAGCAATATCATAGCCCGCTTCCAGCAGGGCCAGTGTGCCCGTGCACCCCATATCGTGATAGGCAAATACAACAGCTTTCATGGGTGAATTTCCTCTTGAGACGCTTTGTGTTCCTGACGGACAACACGTTGAATAAAGTAGCGCGGACGTGCGCGAACATCGTTATAGATACGGCCGATGTATTCACCGAGTAAGCCCATACCAACAAACTGGGCACCGATGAACATGAACAGAACGGCAAACAGCATAAAGACCCCTTCCGCCGCCCACTGTGGGCCAAAGATCAGTCGCAAGGCGACCAACAGAACGGAAATCGCAAACCCGGCCACTGCGATGATGCTGCCGAAAACGCTCAGCAGACGCAGCGGCGTCGTGGTCAGGCAGGTGATCAGGTCATACATCAGGTTGATGAGGCGCATAAAGCTGTACTTTGACTCCCCATGCTCACGCTCGGCATGCAGCACCGGGATTTCCGTCGCTTTACGGGCAAAGGTATTCGCCAGAATAGGGATAAACGTACTGCGTTCGTGGCAGTGCAGCATGGCATCCACAATGTGGCGACGATAGGCACGCAGCATGCAGCCGTAATCCCCCATCGCTTTACCGGTGGTGCGCTGGATCAGACGGTTGATAGTGCGTGAAGCCAGCTTGCGGAACAGGCTGTCCTGACGGTTTTGCCGCACCGTGCCCACCACGTCATAGCCTTCGTCGGCTTTGGCGACCAGGCGCGGGATCTCTTCCGGTGGGTTTTGCAGATCGGCATCCAGGGTGATGATCAGATCGCCCGTCACGTGGCTGAACCCGGCCATAATCGCCGAGTGCTGGCCGTAGTTACGGTTAAGCAGTACGGCCACAATGTGGCTACCTTCAACCTGTGCGGCTTCGGTCAGCATCAGCGCGGAATTGTCGCTACTGCCGTCATCCACCAGCAGAATTTCGTAAGCTTTGCCCATCGTGTCACAGGCGGCCGTCGTGCGGCGGATCAGTTCGGGCAGGCTCTCCTGCTCGTTATAAACCGGGATCACCACGGAAACTTTTTGTACCGGCGGTGTACTGAACATATCAATTTCCTGCGAGCTGATGGAGTGCGGTAATGACACGGGTGGTGTCGTCATGAGTCATATCCGGGAAAAGAGGGAGAGAACAAATACGCGCGCTATTCCATTCAGAGTTCGGGAGCGATACATCCGGAAAACGCTCGCGGTAGTATTTTTGCGTGTGGGCGGCGCGGAAATGCAGGCCAGTACCAATGCCTTTCTCTTTCAGCGCAGCCATCAGGTTATCGCGTGAGATCCCACACCGGGCTTCATCAACACGAATGATAAAAAGATGCCAGGCGTGTACATGTGGCCAGGCCGGGATACTCAGTGGCTGGAACGGCGTATCTGCAAGTTCCAGCAGGTAGCGTTCGGCAATTTCCTGACGACGTTTGTTGGCATTCTTCAGTTTGCCTAACTGCACCAGTGCCAGAGCAGCGTTAATGTCCGCCAGGTTGTATTTGAAGCCAGGGGAGATAACCTCTGCCTGCGGCGCACGACCGTGCGTCTGGCGGTCATAGGCATCCACACCCAGTCCGTGGAATTTCAGGCTGCGGATCCGCTGCGCCAGTTGCGCATCATCCGTCACCACTAACCCGCCTTCGGCGCAGGTCATATTTTTAATGGCGTGGAAAGAGAAAATCGCGGTGCCTTGCCAGCCCACATGGTGGTCTTTGTAGTACGTTCCCGCTGCATGCGCTGCATCTTCAATGACGGGAATACCATGACGTTCACCGATAGCACGGATGGCGTCGATATCACACGGAGCCCCTGCATAATGAACAGGTATAATCGCTTTGGTACGCGGTGTGATGGCAGCTTCGACGGCTTCCGGAGTGACCATCAGCGTATCTCTGTCTACATCGATCATCACTGGCGTTGCGCCCAGCAGAACGATCATATTCAGCGTCGACACCCAGGTCAGGGATGGCGTGATCACTTCATCGCCAGGGCCAATGCCCATCGCCATCAGCGTGACATGCATCCCCGCGGTTGCAGAGCTGACGGCAATCGCATGATGATTTCCCGTAAGTTGACAGAATGCCTCTTCAAGCTCCTGATTTTTCGGCCCAGTGGTGATCCAGCCTGACATCAAAACGTCCTGAAGCGCCGCAATTTCCTCAGCGCCCATCGACGGTCGCGAAAAAGGCAGAAAATCACTCATTATTCATTTCCTTGCTGTATTAAAAGCATCATCTTTTACTGCGCTGTCGTCATGGGCAGCTCAATGGGATCTTGCAAGATGGTTATTAAATAAATACCAAATAGAATTTAGTCGCCGCTTCATTTATGTCAACAAACCATCAACTAAGGCAAAGTAGCGTCCTTTTCTTAGGAAAGAATTAAGACATGCTTGAAGTGTAATGAGGTTAACATGAGAGGAAGGATAAAAAATCATTTAGCAACATCAGGATAGGTCAAATCGCTATGTTTTGATTTTTTTGTGAATATGCTCACGGCAAATACGCTTACATTTCAATCCGTTTACGTGAAAAACCAGAAAAGTAAATGAATGCTCAACCAATATAAAAATCCCGAAGGTTTTTGACTAAAAGAAGTCACTCCGGGAATTTTTATTAATGTGAATTATCGCGTTTCGTTAAGATTAGCAGAAAAATTATCAGGCCGTTCACCGGCTGAGCAGACGATAATGCTGTCATTGTTCGCACCGCAGTCGCGTACAAAAGTGATTGTCGTATATTCATCAATGAGTTCCGTCAGGCTGCACTGCCTGCCACCCGGCGAGCAGTAATATAACGCTCTTGCCAGTAGTTATCGGTCAGGGTTGAAACCGTTACCCCCTGGCTGCTCGACGCGTGAATAAACTGGCTGTCGCCAATATAGACGCCCACATGTTTACGGTTCGGGCCAGTCTGGAAGAACACCAGATCCCCGGCCTTCAGGCGGTATTGCGCCACCTGTACACCGCGGTGGATCTGTTCGCTCGTCGTGCGCGGCAAATCAAGATGTGCCGCATCGCTGAACAAATGCTGCATCAGCGCGGAGCAGTCCACACCGTGACGTGTAGTGCCCCCCCACTGGTAGTGAGTGCCTTTCCATTTCTGGTATTGATCAAGCAAACGCGAGCGAAGCGGGCCAGATCCCTGATGAACCAGCGCGGCCTTCGCTGGAGAGATCGCCAGGTCGCTGTTCATTGATAACATCGACACAGGCAGTTGAAAACTCAATGCAGAAAACGATGCAAAACTTAACGAAAGTACTGAAATAAGAAGTCTGAAAGTCATAACAAAAGAAACAGTGAGTGAATTTTTCCTTACCTGTGGAGGCCAATGTTCCCCCGAAATATCTTTCGATGTGGTTATAATATGGGCAGCTCATTTTTCACCCAATCTTTATCGAGACCAAAACTGGACTCATTCCGGGGTCGCAAGATTGATAAAAAAATGCACGTGATCGAAGGACTGTCGGGGTAAAACAGGTAAACTATTAAGCAGAATGTGTATTTCAGCTAAGACGTATTTATGACCAATATGATTGCCGACGAGGCAGTAGCGAAGTCCAACGTGCTCTCTGTCTTCGACTTTGATGGCACATTGACGCACCACGACAGCTTTATCCCTTTCCTGCGCTTTGCCTTTGGTAAACGTTACTTCGCGGGCCGACTGGTGCGCATGGCGTTACCGACGCTCCATTGTGTACGCCGCAAACTGACGCGCGATGAGCTGAAAGAAGTGCTGATTAAAACGTTCCTGACGGGCGTGGATGAACACTGGTTACGTCAGCAGGCTGAAGCGTTTTGCGAAAAATACTGGGATAAGCTGATGCGCCCTGCGGGCGTGCTGGCCGTTGCAGCGGAGGTTAATTCCGGTGCGGAAGTGACTATCTGTTCCGCTTCCCCGGCGCTGGTGCTCCAGCCGTGGGCCGATAAGCTTGGTATTAAGTTGATTGGGACACAGCTGGAAGTCAAAAACGGTAAGCTGACCGGGCGTATCACGGGTAACAACTGCCGCTGTGCTCAGAAGGTGGCCAGGCTGGAAAAGGTGTACGGCAATCTGAACGATTACCACCTGCGCGCCTGGGGGGATACCCGTGGCGACCACGAACTGCTGGCGGCCGCACAGGATCCACACTGGCGGCATTTCCACCCTCCGCGCAAGCGCAAGAATTCGCCGCTCAAGGGTTAATCCGGTGCGGTCTGCTGCCCTCTCCCACGGGGAGAGGGCAACTTACCTTAGGCCTCTTCCCTTCCCGGGAACATGACACTCGCAATAATTCCCAGTGCCAGCACGCCAAGTACCACAAACAGGCTTGCCGTGGCATCAATGCTGTAACCGTGATGCCAGAAGTGATCGGTCGCATTGAGTCCCAGCTTGAAGGCCACGAAGAACAACAGCGCCACCACCGCTTTCTCCAGATGCACCAGATACTGCTTCAGCGCTTCCAGCACGAAGTAGAGGGTTCGCAGGCCAAGAATGGCGAACATCATTGCACTATAGATAATGAGCGGTTCACGGCTGACGGCAATAATGGCCGGTACTGAGTCAAACGCAAACATCACGTCAGACAGTTCCACTACTGCCACACAGAGCAACAGCGGCGTTGCGTAGCGCTTCGCCTTCTTCATGCGCCCGACCATCACATCCTGGTTCTCTGGCTTTTCAAGCTCCGCATCAACCTCTTTCTGGGTCAGAATAAAGGCATGACTGCTGATTTTCGGCCAGACAGGATAGAAGCGCTTCACCAGCCGATAGGCCAGATGACCGGAGTAATCTTCAACTTCATCACTCTCTTCATTGCGTTTGAGCATCATCACGGCCGTCCAGCCAACGATCAGCGCGAAAACCACCTCAACGTAAGGGCCCAGGCTCAACAGACTGGTGCCAATGGCAACAAAGATACCGCGGAAGACAATCGCCCCCAGAACGCCCCAGTAGAGGACGCGGTGACGGTATTTATCCGGCACACCAAACCAGGCAAAAATCGCCATCATCACAAACAGGTTATCGACGGAGAGCACTTCCTCCAGCGCGTAACCGGTGAGGAACAGGCTTGCCATCTCTGCACCGTGGTGAACATACAGGAACCCGGCAAACGCCATTGCCATCGTGAACCAAAAAATGGACCACATCGCGGCGCTTTTCAGTGAGACAGGTTTGTCATGACGATGCATGAAGAGGTCGATAAACATCGCCCCAACGGCCATCACAACAAAGACAACAACGGTTTCAGTCGGGAAACCGAGATGAGCAGCTGACATACACAACCCTTTTGGAAGACAAAACACAACACCATGCAGACTGGCATACGCCAGTAATTGAAAAGGGCGGGCTGTTTATCAGCCTCTTCACCCTCAAATCCGCAGCCATATCGGCTGCGCAAGGAGATGTACTTTACCTTACTACCCGGGGGTAGCGCATCTGTCGTTTAGGTACTCATCCCACGTAAACGCTGAAGGACCCCGACCAGCACCGCCACAGACCATCCCACCATCAACGCTCCCACCAGCCCTTCCAGGCCACCAATAACCCGCCAGTGCAGGGGTAAGGTGACATCGCCATATCCTACCGTCGCATAGCTCACCAGAGAAAAATAGAAGCTGGTGTTCCAGTCGTTAAATGCCTCAACCACAAAGTAAAACGCGGCGAAAAGCCCGGCTTCAAGAAGATGGGCGAAGATCATTGAAATGACAATGCCGACATTGCGTAATACAACGCGTATGGCAGAACCCACCTCCAGGTTGATGAATTTTAAAACACAAAACATCCACAGCGAATGGATAACCACGGTAAGGGTAAGCAAAATAGTGATGCTGAGTAATATCATGGGGAGTGCTCTGACCGGAAAAGAGGATTGCCCCGCGAACGCATCGGGGCATCTGAAATTGTTTCGCTGAGTCGAAGCTTAGTGGAACCGGGGGATAAAGTTGGTGCAATAATTGCTCAAGGTTATTATTTTTCTGCCAGCGCCTGCGCACACGCCCAGGCACTTGCCCATGCCCACTGGAAGTTATACCCACCGAGCCAGCCGGTGACGTCCATCACTTCACCAATGAAATAGAGACCTGGCACGTTGCGGGCCTCCATCGTGCGCGAAGAAAGCTCATGCGTGTCGACCCCGCCGAGCGTCACTTCTGCTGTGCGATAGCCTTCAGTACCGTTTGGCTGGACGCGCCAGTGGATCAGCGTTTCGACCAGGCTCTGCTGTTCACGGCTATTGAGTTGTTTGAGCGAGACATCCGGGATCTGCCCCAAAACCTGCAAACACTCCACCAACCGTTTCGGTAACTGCATCGCCAGGGTGTTTTTCAGGCTTTGATTCGGGTGTACGGTACGTTGCTCGTTGAGGAATGCATCCAGATCGCAATCGGGTAACAGGTTAACCGCAACAAACTCACCCGGCTGCCAGTAGCTTGAGATTTGCAGCACCGCAGGGCCAGAGAGGCCACGATGAGTGAAGAGAAGATTTTCACGGAACACCGTACCGTCTTCCGCGGTAATCACCGACGGAACCGAGACGCCAGAAAGCGTCTGGAGCTGTTCCAGAAGCGGTTTATGCAGCGTGAACGGCACCAGACCCGCGCGTGTTGGCAGTACCTTCAGACCAAACTGCTCAGCAATTTTGTAACCAAATGGCGAGGCACCCAGCCCAGGCATGGAAAGACCGCCACTGGCAATCACCAGGTTATCGGCGCTGACGCTTTCACCGTTCAGGTGCAGCGTGTAACCCTGATCGTCGCGGGTCACGTCCAGCACTTCCGTACGCAGACGCATTACCACACCGCCCTTTTCACACTCGGCCACCAGCATGTCGACAATCTGCTGCGCGGAGTCGTCACAAAACAGCTGACCCAGCGTCTTTTCATGCCATGCGATGCCGTGCTTACCCACCAGGTCGATAAAATCCCACTGGGTATAACGCGCCAGCGCAGATTTGCAAAAATGACGGTTTTGGCTCAAATAGGCCGCGGGTTCGACATAAAGGTTAGTGAAGTTGCAACGCCCGCCGCCCGACATCAGGATCTTGCGGCCCGGTTTTTTACCATTATCCAGCAACAGCACACGACGGCCCGCTTGCCCGGCCATCGCCGCACAAAACATACCCGCCGCACCGGCACCTATTACAACGGCATCAAACCTTTCCACGTCAAAACCCTCTTTGTTAGTTGCCGCGGATTGTAAAGTTTCCTCTGTGGTCGCACCAGCGTAAATAACCCGGATTTCAGTCATTTTATTGAAAAATAAAATATATTTCTTTACCTTCGCCTGACAAAGCCGAAGGAATATCAAAAAAAAGCTAGATTTCACTTTGCCCGTTACCCGTTTGTCCTGGATAATGCGCCGCGTTCATGTCCTCAAAATGGCGTAACGTCCTATGCTACATTTGTTTGCTGGCCTGGATTTACATACCGGGCTTTTACTCTTGCTTGCTCTGATTTTTGTATTGTTTTACGAAGCGATCAACGGCTTCCACGACACTGCAAACGCAGTTGCAACAGTTATTTACACTCGCGCAATGCGATCGCAAGTCGCGGTCGTTATGGCGGCGGTATTTAACTTTTTTGGTGTCCTCCTGGGCGGACTGAGCGTTGCTTATGCCATCGTGCATATGCTGCCAACGGATCTGCTACTTAACGTTAGTTCTGGCCATGGCCTTGCTATGGTGTTCTCAATGCTGCTTGCTGCAATTATCTGGAACCTCGGTACCTGGTATTTCGGCCTGCCTGCATCCAGTTCTCACACCCTCATCGGCGCGATTATCGGTATCGGGTTAACCAATGCCCTGATGACCGGTACATCGGTTGTTGATGCGTTAAACATCCCGAAAGTGTTGGGGATCTTTGCCTCACTCATCGTTTCCCCTATCGTGGGTCTGGTGGTTGCAGGTGGATTGATTTTCATTCTGCGTCGTTACTGGAGCAATACTAAAAAACGCTCCCGTATTCACCTGACGCCGGCTGAGCGTGAAAAGAAAGATGGCAAGAAAAAGCCACCTTTCTGGACACGGATTGCTCTGATCCTTTCCGCTATCGGCGTGTCGTTCTCACACGGCGCGAACGACGGTCAGAAAGGCATTGGTCTGGTCATGCTGGTACTGATTGGTGTCGCTCCGGCGGGGTTCGTGGTCAACATGAATGCCTCCGGTTACGAAATCACCCGTACGCGTGATGCGGTGAACAACGTCGAAATTTACTTCCAGCAGCACCCTGAACTGCTGAAGAAAGCGACCGGCGTTGACCAGTTGATCCCGTCTCCTGACGCGGGCACAACGACCACACCGACGGAGTTCCACTGCCACCCGGCGAATGCAATTAACGCGCTGGAACGTGCGAAAGGCATACTGGGTGATATCGAAAGTTATGACAAACTTTCCGTTGAACAGCGCGGTCAACTGCGTCGTATTATGCTTTGCATCTCTGATGTAACGGATAAAGTCGCGAAGCTGCCGGAAGTCAATGCAGACGACCAGCGACTGCTGAAGAAACTGAAAAGCGATATGCTCAATACCATTGAGTACGCGCCAATCTGGATCATCATGGCTGTCGCACTGGCACTGGGTATCGGTACGATGATTGGCTGGCGTCGTGTGGCGACCACCATCGGCGAGAAGATTGGTAAGAAAGGCATGACCTATGCGCAGGGTATGTCCGCGCAGATGACGGCGGCGGTCTCTATCGGTCTGGCGAGCTACACCGGTATGCCTGTTTCCACGACCCACGTACTCTCCTCTTCGGTAGCGGGTACGATGATTGTCGACGGCGGCGGTCTGCAGCGCAAAACCGTGACCAATATCCTGATGGCCTGGGTGTTTACCCTTCCGGCCTCCATCCTGCTGTCTGGCGGGTTGTACTGGATTGCACTGAAGCTGATTTAATCGGCTGAAGGCGACAAAAAAGCGGGTCAGGAAACTGACCCGCTTTTTTTTTGTGCTCAGTGCCAAATCATCAATGCAATCATACTGACCACGACCAGGCCACACAGCGCACTGGTCAGAATGAACTGACGACGCAAGCGCTCACAACGACGGATAAACTCTTCATCGTGATGGTCGCGGTAGCGCTGGTAATAGATATACCCCACCAGACGCATCTGTTTGCTGGGCTGTCCATGCGAGGTGAAGAAACCTCCACCGTCCACATACTGATAAAGCAACGGATCGCAACCACGAAGTACCACTAACAGCGCACGTAACGATGAGAAGTAGCGCGCCATATTCACTATGCAAACCACGCACAGTGCCCAAAACAATGCGACGGTGCTAATCATACATCCTCCCCGGCGTCCGCCCACGAAGCAAGGCTTCTGAGCTACCGCACCCAATGCCCTGACAGACAGTTCAGTGAAAGAATGACTCAAAAGTCGATCCGGTTCGCGTTTTAATATCCGAACGGCTCATTAAATAGTGTAGGAGATCCGTTAATTTTTTTGCCACAAGGTTAATCGTTATCAACACCAAAGCTTGAAAATTTTGTTTAACTGAGCCGTAATTAAGCATCAGACGACGGCTTTCCCTTTTAGTCATCGATAACTTAAGGAAGGAGTAACACTATGGCTTACAAACACATTCTCATCGCGGTAGACCTCTCCCCGGAGAGCAAAGTGCTGGTTGATAAAGCAGTATCCATGGCACGCCCATACAACGCGAAAGTTTCTCTTATTCACGTTGATGTGAATTACTCCGACCTCTATACCGGTCTGATCGATGTCAATCTTGGCGATATGCAAAAACGCATCTCCGAAGAGACACACCACGCACTGAGCGAGTTGTCCACCAACGCAGGCTACCCCATCACCGAAACCTTAAGCGGCAGCGGTGACCTGGGCCAGGTACTGGTTGATGCGATTAAGAAGTACGATATGGATCTGGTGGTTTGCGGTCATCATCAGGACTTCTGGAGCAAACTGATGTCCTCAGCGCGTCAGCTGATCAACACCGTTCACGTAGATATGCTGATTGTTCCACTGCGTGACGAAGAAGACGAGTAAGTCAAACGTGCCCTCTCCCCAGGGAGAGGGCACGTTTGAAGACGTAGGCCGGGTAAGGCGAAGCCGCCACCCGGCTTTTTTTATTCCGGCGTACCGGAATAAATATCAAACCGGTGTCCTTTGGTCACCACCGCATTCGTCGTGGCGACGTCAGCCAGCGGTGGCGCATAGTCAGGGCGTTTCACGACGACCCGTTTTGTTGCTAACCGGCAGGCAGGCTCCAGCAAACCATCCGCGTCCAAATCCGGCCCCACCAGCGACTGAAACACACGCATCTCTTTCTTCACCAGCGCGCTTTTCTGCTTATGCGGGAACATCGGGTCAAGGTAGACCACCTGCGGGCGCGGGGTGATATCCGTCAGCGCCGTCAGGCTGGAGGCGTGGATCAACTGTAAACGCTCCTGTAGCCAGGAGCCGATTTCCGGGTCAGCGTAGCCACGCGTCAGCCCATCGTCGAGCAGCGCCGCGACCACCGGATTGCGCTCCAGCATCCGCACGCGGCAGCCCACCGACGCCAGCACAAACGCATCACGCCCCAGTCCCGCCGTCGCATCGACCACGTCCGGCAGATAGCTCCCCTTGATACCAACCGCTTTAGCGACCGCTTCGCCGCGGCCACCGCCGAACTTGCGGCGGTGCGCCATTGCCCCGCCAACAAAATCGACAAAAATCCCGCCAAGCTTCGGTTCATCGCGTTTACGTAATTCCAGATGCTCCGGTGTCATCACCAGCGCCATCAGGTTTTCTTCATCATGTTCCAGTCCCCAGCGGGTGGCCAGAACAGATAAGGCACCGTCTCCGGTGCCTGTTTCATCGACTAAGCAGATCTTCACGTAGCAATTAGCCTTTAATTCCGTAATGCTCCAGCATCGCGTCCAGTTGTGGCTCACGGCCGCGGAAGCGTTTGAACAGCACCATAGGCTCTTCGGAACCACCGCGAGTCAGGATGTTGTCGAGGAACGACTGACCGGTTTCGCGGTTGAAAATCCCCTCTTCTTCGAAGCGAGAGAAGGCATCCGCCGCCAGTACGTCGGCCCACAGGTAGCTGTAATAACCTGCCGCGTAGCCACCTGCGAAGATATGGCTGAACGCGTGCGGGAAACGGCCCCAGGTTGGTCCTGGAATAACGGCAACCTGCTTTTTAATCTCAGCCAGGGTTTCGAGGATTTTCGCCCCCTGCTCCGGGCTAAACTCGGCATGCAGACGGAAGTCGAACAGGCCGAACTCCAGTTGACGCAGGATGAACATCGCCGCCTGGTAGTTTTTCGCCTCCAGCATTTTCTCCAGCAGTTCTTTCGGCAGCGGTTCGCCCGTTTCAAAGTGACCGGAGATAAACGCCAGCGCGTCCGGCTCCCAGCACCAGTTTTCCATAAACTGGCTTGGCAGCTCGACCGCATCCCACGGCACACCGCTGATACCGGCTACGCCTGCGGTTTCGATACGGGTCAGCATATGGTGCAGACCGTGACCGAACTCGTGGAACAGGGTGATCACTTCATCGTGGGTGAACAGTGCCGGTTTGCCATTCACCGGGCGGTTGAAGTTACAGGTCAGGTAAGCAACCGGCTTTTGCAATGAACCGTCGGCTTTACGCATCTGGCCGACACAGTCATCCATCCACGCTCCGCCGCGCTTGTTCTCACGCGCATAAAGATCCAGATAGAAGCTGCCACGCAGCTCGTTTTTCTCGTCATATAACTCGAAGAAACGCACATCCGGATGCCAGACGTCGATATCAGTACGCTCTTTAGCCGTGATGCCGTAGATACGTTTCACGACTTCAAACAGGCCGTTAACGGCTTTGTTTTCCGGGAAGTACGGGCGCAGCTGCTCGTCGCTGATGCTGTAAAGGTGTTGTTTCTGTTTTTCGCTGTAGTACGCGATATCCCACGGCTGCAGCTCATCCACACCGCACTCCGCTTTCGCGAAGGCACGCAGCTGGGCCAGCTCTTTTTCACCCTGCGGACGGGCACGTTTGGCAAGGTCGGTTAAGAAATCGAGCACCTGTTGTGGGTTCTCGGCCATTTTGGTGGCGAGGGATTTGAAGGCATAGCTTTCAAAGCCCAGCAGTTGTGCCAGCTCGTGACGCAGCGCGAGGATTTCTGCCATCACCGGGCTGTTGTCCCATTTGCCCGCATTCGGCCCCTGATCTGACGCACGCGTGCTGTAGGCGCGGTACATCTCTTCGCGAAGCGCCTGGTTGTCGCAGTAGGTCATCACCGGCAGATAGCTTGGGATATCCAGGGTCAGCAGGAAACCTTCCTGCTCTTTGGCCTCGGCCTGGGCTTTCGCCGCCGCCAGCGCACTTTCCGGCATACCGGCCAGCTCAGCTTCGTCGGTAATCAGTTTCGTCCAGCCCATCGTGGCATCCAGCACGTTGTTGCTGTACTGGTTGCCCAGCTCAGACAGGCGCGCCGCGATTTCACCGTAGCGGACCTGCTTCTCTTTTGGCAGGCCAATCCCGGACAGCTCAAAATCACGCAGGGCATTATCAACTGATTTTTTCTGCGCAGTATTCAGCGATGCATAGTGATCGCCATCGCGCAGGTCGCGGTAAGCTTTGTATAACCCTTCGTGTTGACCGACCCAGGTGCTGTACTCAGAGAGCAGCGGCAGAGTTTGTTCGTAGGCTTCGCGCAGTTCCGGGCTATTTTTCACCGAATTCAGGTGGCTCACCGGGGAGAAAATACGCCCCAGCACATCATCCACTTCTGCCAGCGGCTGACACAGATTTTCCCAGGTGTACGGAGCCCCCTGCTCCACCACGCTTTCTACCGCCGCACGACAGCTGGCCAGCGATTGCGTCACGGCCGGGACAACATGTTCAGGAAGGATTTTAGAAAACGGCGGCAACGAAAAAGGCGTCAGTAATGGATTGGTCATAAACGCAGTCCTGTTGAATAAGATGAATGAAGCGCGCATCCGGCGCTGGGCATATTGATTCTAGAATGGGGTTAAGTGTAGTGAATTTCAATGCTAAGCGTGGCGGAAATGCGCCCGGTGGCGCTGCGCTTACCGGGCCTACGGGTAATCTGTGCCGTTCTGCTGTAAACTGTGGCAAATCGTCATTTCAGCGGAATATCATTACCCATGCTCAGTTATCGCCACAGCTTTCACGCAGGCAACCACGCCGACGTCCTCAAACACACCGTTCAGAGCCTGATCATTGAAGCGCTCAAAGAGAAAGATAAACCGTTTCTCTATCTGGACACCCACGCGGGCGCGGGTCGTTATCAGCTGAGCGGCGAGCATGCCGAGCGTACCGGTGAGTATCTCGAAGGGATCGCCCGTATCTGGCAACAGGATGACCTGCCAGCCGAGCTGGAACCGTATATCGGCGTAGTGGAACACTTCAACCGCAGCGGCCAGTTGCGCTACTACCCAGGTTCCCCACTGATTGCGCGCCAGCTGCTGCGCGAGCAGGACAGCCTGCAACTGACCGAACTGCACCCGAGTGATTTCCCACTGTTGCGTTCTGAGTTCCAGAAAGACAGCCGTGCCCGGGTGGACAAAGCCGACGGTTACCAGCAGCTGAAAGCCAAGCTGCCGCCGGTTTCCCGTCGCGGTCTGGTGCTGATCGACCCGCCGTACGAAATCAAAACTGACTATCAGGCCGTCGTGACTGGCATCAACGAAGGCTATAAACGCTTTGCCACCGGGACCTATGCTCTGTGGTATCCGGTCGTGCTGCGCGCGCAAATCAAACGCATGATCAAAGACCTGGAAGCAACCGGCATCCGCAAAATTCTGCAGATTGAGCTGGCCGTGCGCCCGGACAGCGACCAGCGCGGCATGACCGCCTCCGGCATGATTGTCATCAACCCACCGTGGAAGCTTGAAGCGCAGATGAACAGCGTACTGCCGTGGCTGCACAAAAAACTGGTACCAACGGGTATCGGTCATGCCACCGTCAGTTGGATCGTGCCAGAGTAATCACAGCCATCGGTGGAAACTATTGATTTCAGGTATACAATCGCGGCAATTCACGATTAAGGATAAAAGCTATGACTAAGCATTATGACTACATCGCAATCGGCGGCGGCAGCGGCGGCATCGCCTCCATCAACCGTGCGGCCATGTATGGCCAGAAATGTGCGCTGATTGAAGCCAAAGAGCTGGGCGGCACCTGCGTGAACGTGGGTTGTGTACCGAAAAAAGTGATGTGGCATGCCGCGCAAATCCGTGAAGCTATTCATATGTATGGCCCGGATTATGGCTTTGACACCACCATCAATAACTTCGACTGGGACAAGCTGATCGCCAGCCGTACCGCCTATATCGACCGTATTCACACCTCGTACGACAACGTGCTGGGCAAAAATAACGTGGATGTGATCCGTGGCTTTGCCCGTTTCGTTGACGCGAAGACTGTCGAAGTGAACGGTGAGACGATCACCGCCGATCACATCCTGATCGCTACCGGTGGCCGTCCGAGCCACCCGAATATTCCGGGCGTGGAATACGGTATCGACTCCGATGGTTTCTTCGAGCTGCCTGCCCTACCAAAACGCGTTGCCGTGGTTGGCGCGGGTTACATTGCCGTGGAGCTGGCCGGTGTGATTAACGGTCTGGGTGCAGAAGCGCACCTGTTCGTACGTAAACACGCCCCACTACGCAGTTTCGACCCGCTGATCGTCGACACGCTGGTCGAAGTGATGAATGCCGAAGGCCCAACCCTGCACACTCACGCCGTGCCAAAAGCGGTCTTGAAAAATGCAGACGGTAGCCTGACCCTGGAGCTGGAAGATGGCCGTAGCCAGACCGTCGATTGCCTGATCTGGGCGATTGGTCGCGAGCCTGCCAACGACAACTTCAACCTGGCCGTCACGGGCGTGAAAACCAATGACAAAGGCTATATCGTTGTCGATAAGTTCCAGAACACCAGCGTACCGGGCATTTACGCGGTAGGTGATAACACCGGTGCCGTTGAACTGACCCCGGTTGCCGTGGCAGCGGGCCGTCGTCTTTCTGAACGCCTGTTTAACAACAAGCCAAACGAGCATCTGGACTACAGCAATATCCCGACCGTGGTCTTCAGTCATCCGCCCATCGGCACTGTCGGCTTAACCGAACCGCAGGCGCGCGAACAGTATGGCGACGACCAGGTGAAAGTGTACAAATCAGCGTTCACCGCGATGTATACCGCCGTCACCTCTCACCGTCAGCCATGCCGCATGAAGCTGGTGTGCGTTGGGCCAGAAGAGAAGATTGTCGGCATCCACGGTATTGGCTTCGGCATGGACGAGATCCTGCAGGGCTTTGCCGTAGCACTGAAGATGGGCGCAACCAAGAAAGATTTCGACAACACCGTGGCGATCCACCCGACTGCGGCGGAAGAGTTTGTGACCATGCGTTAACCGCTTTTCGTTGTCTGGCGCTTCACTCAAAAAAAACTGGCCGTAACAGGCCAGTTTTTTTATAGGACTCGATAATTTAAATACAACACTTCATCATTCTGATGAATATAAAATTATCGCCACGCTTAAAAGGGATTGAGATGAAAGCGCTTATCGGTATCACCCTGCTTCTTTTCACTTTTTCAGCCTCATCATCCAATGACATCACCTTCTGGGATACCCCCCAGCACGGTGGAAACAGTTTTAACCGCCTGCCACCGACACAGGCGTATTATGAGGCGCTGCGCGGCTACGGCGCGACATGGGTTCGTCTGTCCTACGACAAATGGAAGCCAGCCGATCGTGATTTTCTCATGGGCAATGCAGACGGCTACCGCACGCTGCAAGCCGCCGATCTCGCCACCCTGAAAGCGTCCATCAGGCGGGCGCATGCCGCCGGGCTCAAGGTCGTCATTGCCCCGCTTTCCTTACCCGGTATGCGCTGGTCGCAAAATAATCATAACCAGTTCGATGACCGCATCTGGCAGGACAAAAAATACTGGCAGGAGGCGGCACTGTTCTGGCGCGATTTAGCGCTGGCGCTGAAGGACGAACCCGGCATTGTCGCCTGGAACCTGATCAATGAACCCGCACCGGAAAAGCAAGGCAAAATTAGCGAGCAAGCCTCCGCGGAGGCGCTGAAAACCTGGTATCAACAGCAGGCAAACACGGCACGCAACCTTCCTGAACTCTACAATCAGATTATTGCCGCCATCCGTCAGGTCGACGCGACCACGCCGATCATGGTCGACGGAGGCTGGTACGGCTCCGCGCGCGGCTTTTCTGGCTGGCCTGCAGCGCTTAATGACAAACGGGTTCTGTACAGCTTCCACATGTATGAGCCGTATGAATTTACCAGCGCCCCGAATGCGCGCCGCAAAGTGCCGTATGAGTACCCCGGCATGGTCACATTTGGTGGCAAACAGGTGAAATGGGATGCGGCAGCAATAGATCGCTGGATGAGCGCCCCCTTCGTCTGGGCTAAACAACACGGCGTTCCGGCAAACCGGGTTGTCGCCGGTGAGTTTGGCTGCATACGCACGTTGCAGGGCTGTAAGCAGTGGCTGAGCGATGTCCTGACCGTTCTCGACAAGCATAATGCGCACTGGGCTTTTTATTCCTTCAGGGAAGATGCCTGGGATGCGATGGACTATGAGCTAGGCAAAAAACCGGTTCCGTGGTCCTACTGGAAAGCCATCGACGATAACACCCCTGATACGCTTGAACGCCACTCCACTGAGGAGTTTGAACCTATCAGCAGGCGTCTAAAACAAAGCCTTTAGACGCGATGTTCACGATGCCGCTGTACCGGAAAGCATCGTGAACATACATCACTCGTTGCAAAACGAATGGTCTGAATTTTTTCTCCCGGATAGTGAGCCTCAATTCCCGTTTGTTTTTGCATATCAATGAACTATAAAAAATAACGTTCACCACGCCGCCACAGCGAAATGTGATCAAGCGCACGTTTCACTCCCCAGACACCGAAGCGAATGTCTACGCTTAACAGACACCCGGAACAACCTGTCTATACGAACACACAACCGGAGGTCTTTATCACTATGTTCAGCCAGAAACTCCACGCTGCCGAAAACATCGAATTCGGGGTTGCAGAAGAGCTGCGTTACGAAACCGATCCCTGCGAGTTGAAACTGGATGAAATGATTGAGGCGGAGCCGGAACCCGAAATGATTGAGGGGTTGCCCGCCTCGGATGCCCTGACCCCTGCCGATCGCTATCTTGAGCTGTTCGAACATGTGCAGTCCTCGCGGCTTTTTACGGATAGCAAAACCTTCCCCGACTGTGCACCGAAGAAGGATCCTCTGGATATCCTGATCCGCTACCGCAAGGTGAAACGCCACCGGGATTTTGACCTGCGCCAGTTCGTGGAGAACCACTTCTGGATGCCGGAATCACTCTCGACCGAATATGTCTCTGACCCAGGGCTGTCGCTCAGGGAGCATATTGATAGCCTGTGGCCGGTACTGACGCGTGAGCCGCAGGATCATATTCCCTGGTCATCCCTGCTACCGCTGCCACAGTCCTATATCGTCCCCGGCGGGCGCTTCAGCGAAACCTACTACTGGGACTCCTACTTCACCATGCTGGGGCTGGCGGAAAGTGGTCGGGACGATCTGCTGAAGTGTATGGCGGATAACTTCGCGTGGATGATTGAGCGCTACGGACACATCCCCAACGGTAACCGAACCTATTATCTCAGCCGTTCTCAGCCCCCGGTCTTTGCCCTGATGGTCGAGCTGTTCGAGGAGGACGGCGTGCGTGGCGCGAAACGCTATCTGGAACACCTGAAAATGGAGTACGCCTTCTGGATGGATGGCGCGGAGTCGCTGCTGCTGAACCAGGCCTATCGCCATGTGGTACGTATGCCAGACGGCTCAATGCTCAACCGCTACTGGGATGATCGTGACACACCGCGCGATGAATCCTGGATTGAGGACGTAGAGACGGCCCGCCATTCCGGTCGTCCACCGAATGAGGTCTACCGCGATCTGCGAGCTGGCGCGGCTTCCGGCTGGGATTACTCTTCCCGCTGGCTGCGCGATCCCGGTCGGCTTGCCAGCATCCGCACGACGCAGTTTATCCCCATTGATTTGAATGCATTCCTGTTCAAGCTGGAAAGCGCGATCGCCAATATTTCGGCGTCAAAAGGGGATAAAGAGACCGCTGAACAGTTCCGCCAGAAAGCAGCCGATCGACGTGCGGCGGTGAACCGCTATCTGTGGGATGAGGAGCATGGCTGCTACCGTGATTACGACTGGCGACGCGAAGAGATGGCGTTATTCTCTGCGGCCAGCATTGTGACACTGTATGTCGGTATGGCCACGCATGAGCAGGCAGAACGGCTATCTGATGCCGTTAAAGCGCGTCTGCTGACACCAGGCGGTATTATGGCAACCGAGTACGAAACCGGCGAACAGTGGGATAAACCCAATGGCTGGGCACCGCTGCAGTGGATGGCGATTCAGGGGTTCAAACAGTATGGCAACGACGCACTGGGTGATGAGATCGCCTGGAGCTGGCTCCAGACGGTGAACCTCTTCTATAAAACGCACCACAAGCTGATTGAGAAGTACCACATCGCCAGCAGTACACCACGTGAAGGCGGTGGGGGTGAGTATCCGCTACAGGATGGTTTCGGCTGGACCAATGGTGTGGTTCGACGGTTGATTGGGTTGTACGGGGAGCCTCGACCCTGACCCTCTCCCAGAGGGTCAGAACCGGGGAGAGGGGTATATTAGCGAATCACCTCATAAATGGCAGTCTGAATGGACTGCCATTTTTTCGTGGTGGCATCCGGTTGTGACTGCGCACGGCGCGTTGCCATATCGGCATCATGCTGCTGGCGCTTCACCACGGCAGGCACGGTACAAAACGCTTTCAGATACTCTTTACGTATTGCAGTCAGAGATTCACCATCAGACATGGCGTGGCCAAGCGTATTGATAAAGCGACGGCACGGCTTTTCCTCCACCATGTTTTGCCGATAGTGCAGCATCAGTTCAAGCACGTCGTCATGCTCTGCCGACATCGCCTCTTCTGTCCAGGACAGCTTCCAGTCCATCCCGCCCTGTAAAAATAGCTGCGTTATGCGGGTGTCGTTGCGGTTGATGGCTGAACGGAAATTATTCTCGTCCCAGGTCACCCCCATGCGCGTCAGCGTCTCACGCGAGGAAGGTGTTTCGCGCATCTCCTGAGGCTGAGAGGTTTCTGCCGCATTCACGAGCGCTGGCTGAGGTTTACTGCTGCTGGTCACCAGCCAGAATCCCCCCACGGCAATCGCGATGATCATCACCCCAACTGCTCCCCATAACATGCCGGAAATAAGCTGCTCACGTTGTTCAGGCGTTCGGGGCGCGCGCTGGGTTGGCTTTTCAATCGTGTCGCGGACTTCAAACAGATCGCCGCCGGTAACCCGGTCCATCTTCTGCGCCTTTTCCCAGAAAGCATGCAGCTCGCTGGCATCCACCGCCATTAATCCCGCCGGGTTAATGCGCGTCCTCCCCTCTTCAAAAGCACGCTGCACGGGGCGGGTGATCTGCGCATAGTAGTTATCCAGCAGCAGGATCTGCGCCGAACTTAACGCCTGCTGTACGGTAATGCTGTTGCGGATTTGCCGGATATCATCAAGGAACGTTTGCAATGTCTTACGCGGTTCAACCAGTAATGTCAGCATTGACGGGTCGCTAAACAGTGAGGCGTAATACCGGCTAAACTCCTTTTTATCCACCAGCATCTGCGCCAGCTCACTGAACATCATGCCGCTCAGGACATCGTTGATTTCGCCAAGCTTAAGCCAGCGACGTACGCGGTCAGCGTTAAACAAAGTCTTGAGATGGTTATTCAGCCGCACCTGATCGGGCCATGCCTGCTGGATAAGCCCTTTGATCATCAGTTCAATCGCACGCACCTGCTTATGTGCCTGCTGTTGTTGGATCTCATTACCGGGAGCCAGTTCGGTGCTGTAGGTCAGGAGGGGTTGCTGCAAACGCAGGTGTTCCAGTGCGTTCACAAAGCGCATCGCCGCAATGAGCTGATTTTCACTGACATCCTGCCCGCTTTCATACTGAGGAACCCGCTGCTGCAACAGGCGTAACTGCAGGGTAAACTCCGACATCTCAGCATCATTCAGGTTAAGTTGCTTCGCAACGGCAGTCCATCCGCCCAGCCCCAGACGGGCACTGTCCAGCTGTTCCAGAAACCAGCGTGGATCTTTTCCTTCAGAAGCATGTACATTCAGAAGAAGCAGTATCTCTACAGACGCCTGGCGAATGACGGCCAGACAGTGTTCGAACTGTTCGCGAATATGATGTGATGCGCTGAGAGTCATTATTTTCCTTCAGAGACAACGAAGACATCCGGGCCCGGCACGCAGCAGCCGTTTTTCTTTTATTTATACGCAGTTAAACATACCTGACTTTCTGTTGAAATAAAGTGACAGCTCTATAATCATTGAAAATGTCTCAGGAGAATCTGAATGCCTGCCTTCACGACCACACGCCTCACCTGCTCACCGCTGCAGGAACAAGACTGGCCCTTTTTTCTGGCCTTACAGCAAGACCCGGACGTTATGCGCTTTGTCGCACAAGACCGCCCCCTGGCCGAAATCCGTGAAGCGTTCGATTCTCGTCTGATGCCGTGGACACCAGGCTGCGCGCACTGGCTCTGCCTGGTGGTACGTGATACGGCGAGCCAGACGCCGCTAGGTGTAACCGGCTATATTCACCGGGAACAGGACTGCGCTGAAGTCGGTTTCCTCTTCGCCCCGGTAGCACAGGGGAAAGGTTATGGTTTTGAATCGCTCCAGGCACTATGTGATTTCGCATTCACTCAAGGCAACATCCGGCGGCTGACCGCCACCGTAACGGCAGGCAATATCGCCTCCAGACGGTTGCTGGAAAAAGCGGGTTTTCAACCTGAAGGCGAGCTGCGGGAAAACTATTACCTTGCCGGGCGCTGGCATAATGACTGGCTGTTTGGTTTGTTGAAGCACGAATACCGGATAAATATTCGCTGATCAACGGCCATTTGGCGGATATTTCTCAGACTTCGTTTCCTCTACAGTAACGTTATTAAGAGGAAATGAATATGACTGGTCATATGCTGAAGATATCTTCTGCTGCCATTGCATTAATTAAAAAACAACAAGGACTCTCCCAGGAAAAATATCGTGATGAACGGGGGGTATGGGTAATCGGATACGGCCATGTCATCCGCGAGGGGGAAATTTTTCGTGGGCTTATCACACCTGCCCAGGCTGAACACTTGTTGCACGACGATATTCAATTATGTGAGGCGCTGATCGGTGAAAATTTTCCGCAACCCCTCACCCAACAGCAATATGACTCACTGGTATCGACGATATTCAGCTTTGGCGGCATCTCCCGTCTGCCACCAGAGCTTCTTCAGGCCATCGCCCGGGTATAGTACATCGCGGCCTGCGTTCTGTTCTTAACATCCAGGCGGCGGAAAAGGGCTTCCAGGTGCGCTTTTACCGTTGCGGCACTGATGTTCAGAATGCGCCCGATCTCTTTATTCGACTCCCCAGCCGCCAGTAACTTCAGTACCTCACGCTGGCGATCGCTCAACAAGGAGAGTTCATGCTGATATGGCTGAGACACACTTAACCATTCGCAGGGGAAACAGACCATCCCCTTTGATACAGAGCCCAACACGGCGGAGAACATCTCCGGAACCGCGTTGCGGTGGACGATTGCCCTCACGTTACGCTGCATGAGCTGCTCTACCCATCTGACCTCTTTTTTCACCAGCATCATCACCACGCGCGTGGCCGGAAAGCGATACAGGAGCGCTTCCAGCAGAGCCATGCCGTCATCCTGAATAAAGCGTCCGTCAATCATGACGATAGCGGAAGGCGATGCGGATAGCTGCTCCCACAATTCTTCAGTCTGACTTGTGCCCGTAATATTTATTTCCGGAATACATTTTTGAAGGCTACCGATCGTTCCATGAATAAATATTGACTGCCTGCCAAACATGATTACTCGCATGGTTCTTTCCTCTGAGAATAGCGAGAAAATTCTACAGAGGTACTATTTAAGAAAAAACTCAAAGAATGGGTACGTTACAATTAACCGGGTGTTATTTAAATCTGGAAGGATTTCGACATACCTGATTTGAGTATATTCTGAAGAGGCTCCCTCCCCTTCAGACCCGATATCACAGGAACATGCCGCCTGACACTTCAATACGTTGTGCATTCATCCAGCCCAGTTTATCGCTGAGCAGCGCGGCAATGGCATCACCAATGTCGTCCGGCAACCCCACACGGCCCAGAGCCGTTTGTGAGGCCAGAAGCTGGTTGAGATCCGCATTGTCACGCACGCGTCCACCGCCAAAATCGGTTTCAATCGCCCCAGGGGCAATAATATTGACGGCGATCCCGCGCGCACCCAGCTCTTTTGCCTGATAGCGGGTCAGCACTTCCATCGCCCCTTTCATCGCCGCATAGGTACCAGAACCTGGCTGAGTAAAGCGGGTCAGACCGCTGGAAACGTTCAGGATCCGTCCACCGTCGCGCAACAGCGGCAACAGACACTGCGTCAGGAAAAATGGTCCTTTGAAATGGATGTTCAGCGCGTCATCAAACTGGGCTTCCGTTGTTCCGGTATATGGCGCGTATAAACCCGTTCCTGCATTGTTCAATAAATAATCAAACGTATCACGCTGCCACAGGGCCTTCAGGGTGTCCTGTACCTGTTGGGCGAAAACATCGAAACATGAAATATCACCGACGTTAAGTTGCAATGCCGCAGCTTTAACACCTTTTCCCTGAATTTCATGCACAACATCCAGCGCTTCCTGCTGACTATTGTTATACGTCAGGATAATTCCCGTGCCGTCCGCCGCCAGCTTTAAGGCCGCATTTTTACCCAGACCACGGCTACCACCTGTCACTAATGCAATACGTTCAGTCATAAGAAACCTCAATTTGGCTGTTATGGAGATTGAGAAAGAGCTTATTAGGTGATAGAAAATCAATAAAGATAGCCATAAACGCTTCACTGTTTCATCTTGAACAACAATGAGCTTTTCCTATGGATAAAATTCACGCAATGCAGTTGTTTGTTCGGGTCGCGGAACTGGAGAGTTTTTCCCGTGCGGCGGAGACGCTGAGCCTGCCAAAAGGGAGTGTGTCACGTCAGGTTCAGGCGCTGGAAAACCGGCTGGGCACCCAGCTATTGCACCGCACCACGCGCCGTGTCAGCCTGACGCAGGATGGTATGGTCTATTACGAACGGGCAAAAGATCTTCTGGCAAACCTCGACGAACTGGACGGTATGTTCCAGCATGATCCCTCCAGCATCAGCGGACGGTTACGCGTTGATATGCCCGTCGGCGTTGCGCGAAATTTAGTCATCCCAAAACTGCCTGCGTTTTTACAGCAGTATCCCGGGATTGAGCTGGAACTCAGCAGCAGCGATCGTCTGGTGGATGTCATTCGCGAAGGTTTTGACTGCGTGGTGCGCGTGGGTACGCTGAAGGATTCGGGGCTTATCGCCCGCCCGCTGGGTAAACTGTCGGTGATTAACTGCGCCAGCCCGGATTATCTGACGCGTTTTGGTTATCCTGAAACGCTGGGCGATCTCGGTTCACACGCTGTCATCCATTACGCCGCCACGCTGGGTACCCGTCCGCAAGGCTTTGAATATTATAATGGCAGCTCAACGCAGTGGATTAAAACCGGCGGGGTATTGACGGTCAACAGCACGGAAACGTACCACGCAGCCTGCATCGCTGGGCTGGGCATTATCCAGGTACCGCGCGTTGGCGTGCGTGATTCCCTGCGGGCAAAAAAACTACAGGAGATCTTGCCGCAATATCGCGCAGAGCCGATGCCCGTCTCGCTAATTTATCCCCATCGTCGTAACCTCTCCCGCCGCGTGCATCTGTTTATGGAGTGGCTAACGGTGTTAATGAAAGCCTATGTTGGTTAGGTGCAGGTTATAATTTCAAAAAGTCCTCACCAGATGAATAAGGAAACGCGTGTGACGTCGGAAAACAACCAGCAACGTCCCCCTCAGGAAATGGCCCCAGGTAAAGCCGGAAAAGCGCTTAAAACGGTCACCCGTACGGCGCAGAAAATTCAGCGTCGTCCCATGATTGCGCATCTGATACGCGCGACGGAACGTTTTAACGACCGCATGGGTAATCAGTTTGGAGCCGCTATCACCTACTTCTCATTTCTCTCCATGATCCCCATCCTGATGGTGTCATTTGCAGCCGCCGGTTTTATTCTCGCCTGGCACCCGACGCTGCTTCAGGACATCTTCGATAAAATCCTGATGAGCGTCAGCGATCCAACGCTCGCCGGCACGCTCAAAAGCACCATCAATACCGCCATTCAACAACGCACCACCGTTGGCCTGGTGGGGCTGCTGATTGCGCTCTATTCCGGTATTAACTGGATGGGCAACCTGCGCGAGGCCATTCGCGCCCAGTCGCGCGATGTGTGGGAGCGTACGCCGCAGGATCAGGAGAAAATTTGGGTTAAATATTTTCGCGACTTTGTTTCGCTGATTGGTCTGCTCATCGCGTTGATCGTGACGCTTTCGATTACCTCTGTCGCCGGCGCTGCACAACAGTTGATTATCTCCGCGCTCTGGCTCGATGACATCAAATGGCTGAAGCCTGCCTGGCACGGTATTGGACTGGCGATTTCCATCTTCGCTAACTACCTTCTGTTCTTCTGGATCTTCTGGCGTTTGCCCCACCATCGCCCGCACAGGAAGGCCCTGATCCGCGGAACGTTAATTGCAGCAATCGGTTTTGAAGTCATTAAAATCGTGATGACCTATACCCTGCCATTGCTGATTAAATCCCCTTCCGGTGCAGCCTTTGGCTCGGTGCTGGGGCTAATGGCATTCTTCTACTTCTTCGCCCGCCTGACGCTGTTCTGTGCAGCATGGATTGCGACAGCACAGTACAAAAATGACCCTCGTATGCCGGGAAAAACGCACCGGTAATGGGGCCACTGGGCTGAAAACTTCAGCCCAATTCGCTATTTCAGCATATAAATCCAGCTCGTAACTTTTATTTAACCAAAAACCAGTTTTATTATCTAATATTTAAAAATCGTGAAGCATTTCATGGAAGTGTTTTTGCTGACCTGAACATTATCCGCTTTTTGTTGCTTTTATCGTCAATTCACGACTTTGTTACAGATTGAAATGTCGCTTTTGCTGTGCGTAATATGGCTTTCGTTCGTCAAAAAATAAGAAAATATTATGCAAGCAACAGCCACTACACTCGACGCCGGAGCGGAACACGTTCCGGTAAACTCGCGCAATAAAGTCGTCGTCGCATCGCTGATTGGCACCGCCATTGAGTTCTTCGACTTTTACATTTATGCCACCGCAGCGGTTATCGTCTTCCCGCATATCTTCTTCCCGCAGGGCGATCCGACGGCGGCCACGCTACAGTCTCTGGCAACCTTTGCTATCGCTTTTGTTGCACGTCCCATTGGCTCTGCGCTGTTTGGTCACTTTGGCGATCGCATTGGGCGTAAAGTCACTCTGGTGGCGTCGCTGCTGACGATGGGGATCTCCACCGTAGCGATCGGCCTGCTGCCAACCTACGAAGCCATCGGCATTCTGGCTCCCGTACTGCTGGCGCTGGCGCGTTTTGGTCAGGGGCTGGGACTGGGCGGTGAATGGGGTGGTGCAGCGCTGCTGGCAACCGAGAACGCCCCAGCGCGCAAACGTGCGCTTTACGGTTCATTCCCGCAGTTGGGTGCGCCGATTGGCTTCTTCTTTGCGAACGGGACTTTCCTGCTGCTCTCCTGGCTGCTGACGGATGAACAGTTCATGAACTGGGGCTGGCGTATTCCGTTTATTTTCTCTGCCGTTCTGGTACTGATTGGTCTGTATGTGCGTGTTTCTCTACACGAAACGCCGGTTTTCGCCAAAGTGGCTGCGGCGAAGAAACAGGTAAAAGTGCCTCTGGGTACTCTGCTGACCCAACACGTCCGCGTGACCGTGCTGGGCACGTTTATCATGCTGGCAACCTATACGCTGTTCTACATCATGACCGTCTACTCAATGACGTTCAGTACCGCCGCTGCGCCAGTCGGGCTGGGTCTGCCGCGTAACGAAGTACTGTGGATGCTGATGATGGCGGTTGTCGGTTTTGGTGTGATGGTGCCGATTGCCGGCCTGCTGGCGGATAAATTTGGCCGTCGCTCAAGCATGATTGTGATCACCACGCTCATCATTCTGTTCGCCCTGTTCGTCTTCCCGCCGCTGCTGGGCTCAGGTAGCCCTGCGCTGGTGATGGCATATCTGCTGATTGGTCTGAGCCTGATGGGCCTGACTTTTGGCCCAATGGGCGCGCTGCTGCCGGAGCTGTTCCCGACTGAAGTACGTTATACCGGTGCCTCTTTCTCGTATAACGTCTCTTCTATTCTGGGTGCATCCGTTGCGCCCTACATCGCGACCTGGTTACAGGCGAACTACGGTCTGTTCTACGTGGGTGTGTATCTGGCAGCAATGGCCGCGCTGACGTTGATTGCTCTGCTTCTGACACATGAAACACGGCATCAGTCGTTATAAACGCAAAACGGCAACTTCTGAGTTGCCGTTTTTTTCTTCCCGGATTACCCGTGATTCAGGTAAACGAGGCGCTGTGTCCGGTAATAGCGCGTAGAAACCACGAACTATTATGGGAAACAGCTTGTTTTACAACATGACGGTCACGCTATCCAGGGTATCCATTGGAACCGGACGCGAGAGGAAATAGCCTTGCGCAGCGGCTGCGGGCGAGTTTTGCACATCACGCCACTCTTCCAGCGTTTCAACACCTTCTACAATGACGCCCTGACAATAGCGGTTCATCAACTGTAATAACAGCATGAACAGATTTCGTCCTTCCGGGGTCTGGCGCAGCATGATAAACAGATCGCGGGCCACCTTGATGTAGTCGTAACGCACTTCGCTGAGGGCAGAGAAGTTCGCCATGCCGGTGCCAAAATCATCCAGCCACAGCGGGCCAAATTCACACATCGAGGCAAACGACGAATCCTGCGGCAGGCGGACATGCTCCACCAGCTCAAAACGCATCCACGGCAGGGTGGCGATCAGTTCCTGTAATTTCGCATTCTGGCGTAATGCCATCAGGGTCGGGCCATCCACGTTCACCGAGGCAAGGATATCGTGTCGCTCGAAAAAGGCTTGTTTCGTCAGCAGCATGCGTAACTGCTCTTCCAGCACATCCAGACGCTGGCGAACGGCAACTTCGGCAAAATAGCGATCTGGCGCGATACGCTGCGAAGGGTTCGAAGGGTGCGTAACGACCGTCAGAATTTCAATCGCCATCAGTCGACCGTCTGTGCGGTAGATCGGCTGATAGGTGTACGTTCGCTCACATTGCAGCCAGTAGCGATGCTCCTGCAAGTTCTCAATACTTGCCTCAGGCGTAGTGCTCAGCCGCTGGATAACCTGCTCTGACTTCATTTCAGATGTCCTGTTGTTGGGATAGCCTTTCTGGACTCGTCACTGGGTTATCGGCGCGATAATTGAGAACTTTATGTTCAATTCACCGGGAAAACGAAATTAAGATGACAGAAATGACCTGGAACACGCGTTGGCTCAAAAAAAATAATGGAACATTGTTTTAATATAGTTGACCACATAATTCACTCAGCGCAGACTACTGCGAATTACTCTGTTCAGGTTCACGATTATGTCTAAAAAAATTGCCGTGATTGGCGAATGTATGATTGAGCTGTCCCAAAAGGGCACGGAAGTCAGCCGCGGTTTTGGTGGCGATACCTTAAACACCTCCGTTTATATTGCCCGTCAGGTTAACCCCGATGCACTGAGCGTGAGCTACGTTACCGCGCTGGGAACGGACAGTTTCAGCCAGCAGATGCTGGGGTCATGGCAGAGTGAAAATGTTCAGACCTCGCTGATTCAGCGCATGGAAAACCGTCTGCCGGGTCTGTACTACATTGAAACCGACAGCACCGGTGAGCGCACGTTCTACTACTGGCGTAACGAAGCAGCGGCCAAATACTGGCTGGAGAGCGACGCCGCAGCCGCCATCTGCGAAGAGCTGGCGACCTTTGACTATCTCTATCTGAGCGGGATTAGCCTGGCCATCCTCAGCCCGGCCAGCCGCGAAAAGCTGTTGTCGTTACTGCGTCAATGCCGCGCCAATGGTGGCAAGGTGATTTTCGATAATAACTACCGTCCGCGCCTGTGGGCGAGTCGCGAAGAGACACAGCAGGTTTATCAGCAGATGCTGCAGTGCACTGATATCGCGTTCTTAACGCTCGATGATGAAGATGCCCTGTGGGGCGAGAAACCGGTTGATGAGGTTATCGCACGGACTCAGGCAGCGGGCGTCAGTGAAGTGGTGATTAAGCGCGGCGCGAATTCGTGCCTGGTCGCCATTGCGGGTGATGCTGTGATTGAGGTTCCGGCGGTGAAACTGGCCAAAGAAAAAGTGGTTGATACCACCGCAGCGGGGGATTCATTCAGCGCGGGTTACCTGGCGGTACGCCTGACGGGTGGCACGCCCGAGGCGGCGGCACAGCGTGGACACCTGACGGCCAGTACGGTGATTCAGTATCGCGGGGCGATTATTCCGCGTGAGGCGATGCCTGCTTAACGAAGGTGCGGGCTGATGCCCGCACTCTTTCCCTCTCCCACAGGGAGAGGGTTAGAAGGACGTTACTGCCCCTGCGGAATATCCGTCGCATCCGGGTGTAAATCATCCACCGCGGCAGGCTGTGTTGCCTTCGATAGCGGCGTCATAATCCCATCCCAGGTTGACTGCAATTCCTTCATGTCATATTCCGGCTCGCCTTTCGGCTGCAGCAGAATCAACGCCATATCCTGCGACAACTGCTGGCGTAAATCCTGATTCAACATATCGACGGTCAAACCGTTCAGGAAGTCCTGACGCAGCTTCTGATACTGCTCTGGCGCAATGTCCACAACCTGATTTTGCAATGAGCGAATGCGCTGGCTGATCAGAATGTCGGTATCGGCACGGGCATAGGTTGCAAACAGCTTCTGCAGCTCCAGTTTTTTCTGCGCCACCAGCGCGTTGAACTCGTCTTCAGACAGACCCTCTTTATGCACTTTTGCCAGCTCTTTGGCCACCACGCCCAGATTTGCATTCAGCTTATCGCCTGGCGATTCGACGTTAATGGCGCACTGTGCACGCTGGAACAGCACGCGGCAGTCAAAGCCCAGACCGATGTTCTTCACGTTGTTCTTACTGAGTGTCTGTTGAACATGCCAGAACAACGCTTCACGTGCCAGGTCGGCACGCCAGTAGCGCAACAGTGCGGCTGACTCGCGGATAGGTTGCCAGGCCGAGTCCCACATCACGGAGAGACGATCCTGGCGCACGGTATCTGTCATGATACTGACAGGCTCTGCACGCAGCGGAGAGAGCGTCGGCACAGGGGCAGGCGTTTCACGTTTCCCTTTCAGATCGCCAAACGCTTTGTTGATCTGCTCAACCACCGCACGACTATCAACATTTCCGACCACAATCAGGGTCATCGCGTCCGGGGTGTACCATTTCTGGTGGAAGGCTTTTACCTGTTCACTATCGACCGGCTGTTTCAGCGGTTCTGCCGGGTCATGACCGAGCAGCGTTGAGCCTTTCAGGCGGTAGCGCCACCAGCCTTCTTTTGTGTCCACAGGCCAGGTTGCAACCATGTCGCTGTTGCTCAGCGCATAGCTGATACTTTCCGGCGTAATCGCCAGATTGCCAGTCGCATCAGAGAGATACGTCAGTGCTTCTTTTAGCAGATCGTTACGGTTATTCGGCAGGCTCAGGTTAAACATGGTGTAGTCATACGAGACCACCGCCGGTGGCAGCGGGCGCTTTGGGTCTATGGCCTGTTGCCATAATGAACGCACCTGAACTGCCTGCAAACTGCCGCTTTGGGTGAGCGCCAGCCGAGGAATAAAATGGCTAAAACCGGTCTGCAGAGAGCTTTCGGTGAGGGAGCCCGTATTCACAGACAGACGGATTTCAATACGGTCACTGGGACGCTGGGGAGTGGCTAACACCTGCCACTGAAAACCATTTGCCAGAGTTCCTTGTTGCCAGGCCGGGTCTGGCTGGAGCGCATCTGCCTGCACATAACTGGCTGCTACCATCATCAGCAAACCGCCGGTTAAGAGTCGAATTTTTGTGCCCTGCATGTGAACCCCTGATCAACATTCCTGGTTAAAAAGAGTGTCTCGCGACGCGCTTCACTCTAAAAGATGACGATGAAAACACGTCGATTAGACCGCGTGTTCGACAAAACGTCACGGTCAGAAGTGAAATATACCCAAAAAAAATCTTGTCGAATTATGACAGGTATGAGCAGTTATTATGCGCAGGAGCCCGCATCCCGACAAGGGAATACGGGCATTTATCAGGAGATTAAGAGGATAAACCTGTGGTTTTGCCGTCAGCCGGACGATTATTTAACGTGTCATTGAGCTTTTTGTGATCCAGCTCTTTCACCCATTTCGCCACCACCACCGTTGCCACACCGTTACCGACCAGGTTGGTTAACGCACGGGCTTCAGACATAAAGCGGTCAATACCGAGAATTAACGCCAGGCCGGCCACCGGCAGGTGCCCCACCGCCGAAATGGTCGCCGCCAGCACGATAAAGCCACTGCCTGTTACACCTGCCGCCCCCTTAGATGAGAGCAGGAGCACCACCAGCAGGGTAACCTGATGGAAAATATCCATATGGCTGTTTGTTGCCTGAGCGATAAACACCGCGGCCATCGTCAGGTAGATCGACGTGCCATCCAGGTTAAATGAGTAGCCCGTTGGAATAACCAGCCCCACCACCGACTTACGACAACCCAGTTTTTCCATCTTATCGAGCATACGCGGCAGTGCAGATTCAGAGGACGACGTGCCCAGAACAATCAGCAACTCTTCGCGGATGTAGCGGATAAATTTGAAAATGCTGAAACCCGCCGCGCGGGCAATTGACCCCAGCACCACCACCACGAACAGAATACAGGTGATATAGAAGCAGATAATCAGCTGACCCAGCTGCACCAGCGTACCCACACCGTATTTACCGATGGTGAACGCCATTGCACCGAAGGCACCAATCGGAGCCAGACGCATGATCATATTGATGATGCCGAAGATGACCTGCGAGAAGCTTTCAATCACGTTAAAGATGAGCTGGCCTTTGCTGCCCAGACGGTGCAGAGCAAAGCCAAACAGCACGGCAAACATCAGCACCTGCAGGATGTTTCCGCTGGCGAATGCGCCGATGACGCTACCCGGAATAATGTCCAGCAGGAAGGCCACAACGCCCTGATCCTTCGCCTGGTCGGCATAAACCGCGACCGCTTTGGCGTCCAGCGTCGACGGGTCAACGTTCATGCCCGCACCTGGCTGCACCACGTTAACGATAATCAGACCAATAATCAGGGCAATGGTACTGACCACTTCGAAATAAAGAAGCGCAACTGCACCGGTACGACCCACCGCTTTCATGCTTTCCATGCCAGCGATGCCGGTCACCACCGTACAGAAGATCACCGGAGCGATAACCATTTTGATGAGCTTAACGAACGCGTCGCCAAGCGGTTTCATTTGTGCGCCCAGTTCAGGGTAGTAGTGGCCAAGCAGAATACCGATTGCGATGGCTGTCAGGACCTGAAAGTAAAGGCTTTTGAAGAGAGAGTTTTTCATAGGGTGTCCTTGGGAAGAAAAACCACAGGCTTTATAAAGTTATGGTTAGCCTGCGGCTTTAAAATAACACCCGTAAAACATGACAGAAATAAACCGACATCAACTTTGAAACACAAATGTTAAAAACTTTGAGCTGACTCGCACAAGCCAGCAACAAAATTACACTTTTGCGTTATTGCCAGCGCTGGAAATATACCGTTGCTCAAAGACATCCGACGGGACGGCGCGAGCAAACAAAAAGCCTTGTCCACTTTCCACACCCGCTTCAGCCAGCCAGTCGCGCTGAGCTTCCGTCTCGATGCCCTCTGCAATCACATGCAGGTTGAGACTGCGTGCCATATGGATAATGGCCTGCACCAGGCTGCTGTCATCCGGCAGCCCGTCAACAAAGGCTTTGTCAATTTTCAGGACATCCACCGGCAGTGTTTTCATGTGCTGGAGCTGACGCAACCCGGCGTAGCCCATGCCAAAATCGTCCAGCGCAATACGAATACCGGCATTTCGCAGCGGTTTCAGGATCGCGACCGCCTCATTCGGATCGTCAATGCGACGGCTTTCCGTCACTTCCAGAATCAGCGTATCGGGCTGGATCCGGTAACGATGAATCAACTCCAGCATCTCAGAAACCATCGTCGGGTGCATAAGCTGCAGGGCTGACAGATTCACCGACAGCGGCAGGGTCACGCCACGCGCCTGCCAGGCGGCAAGCTGGCGGCACGACTCCTCAAGCACCCAGTAGCCTACGGTAACCATCAGGCCGCAGGACTCGATACGCTCGATAAACCCTTCAGGTAGCTCCCACGAGCCATCCGGCTGCTGCATACGCAGCAACGCTTCGGCACTTTTGACCTCGCCCGTCAGCAAATTCACCTGCGGCTGCATCCAGATGGCAAACTGGTGGTTATCCAGCGCGGTGAGAATATCGCTCTCTTCGGTCAGGCGCTGCTGCGCATTTTCCATTTGCTCCGGGTCGAAGAACTGGATCTGGTTTTTCCCTTTGCGGCGGGCAGTCTGGGCCGCCGAGAACGCGCGACGGTAAAGCTGTTCTGCCGTCAGGTCGCCGTAAAACATCGCAATCCCGATGCTGGCGCTCGGACGAAGCTGGATACCCTGAACCGGCAGCCGCTCATTAATGACAGTGAGCACTTGCTGACCTAATGTGACGGCATGCCACGGCTCTTTCACACCATGAGCAATAATCACCAGGTCATAACCACTCACCTGGGTCAGTACCATGCGCGGTGCCAGGACGGATTTCACTTTTTCCACCAGCGTCAGCAACAACACTTCGCGCTGGCTCTCTTTAAGCACACCCGCCGTATCCTGCAGAGTTTCACAGGCAACCACCATCAGCGCCGTTGTCTGCTGGCGGGCAACAGTCTGCTCCAGCAGCGCCATCAGAAACGCTTTGTTGGGTAACTCCGACACCGGAAATCGCGTGGCGCTGCTGTTTAACTCGTCCTGCTGACGCAGGATGCGCTGTTGGTTGATATTGTAGCTGCGCACCAGCATGCCTATCTCATCGTCATGATGAAGGCGTGGCAGCTCAAGCTGGTGTCCCACCTGGTTCTGTGGTGAAAGGTTATTCAGCTCCCTGGCGATGTGACGCAAGGGGTGAACAATCAACCGGTTAATACACCAGGTGAGCGCCACGCTCAGAATGAGCGTCAAAAGTAAGTAAGTAGTTACTAACGTAGCCACCCAGTTCATCACGAACTTATACATGCGGTATGAGTCCGCCTGCAGCACCAGATAAGCTAACGGCTGGGGGTTGGCTGGTCGTTCGAGCGAATAAACGGGTAGCGAGATTTGTACCGGCAGCTCAAACAGGCGCATAACCATCATTGGGACGGGCCGTTCAGGGATAAAACTCATCCGCAGTGCCTGGAACTGGTTAGGTAACACCACATCCGCCCGGCTGACAATACCGGCAGGCTGAATGCGTTTTAAAATACTTTCCGCTTCGGGGATATCCCCTTTCAGGATAGAAGCTGAGAGTGGGCCGCGCACCGAGCGCGCAATACTTTCTAATTGCGAAGCCGTGTTATAGCGATTCTGCTGTACGGAATGAAACAGCAAAATAACGCAGAAGAGGAATACAAACAGCATCGTGACGGCAGAAACCATCGCCATCTGTTTGATCGTTAAAGAACGGCTGACACGCAAAATGACTCTCCACAAAACTCGAAGCGCAAGGCGCACCAGGGGGTAAACCTGGTGCGCCTGAGTATACCCGATTGCTACACTTTTTAGAGAGCCTTACACATGGATTAAGCTAAATCTGATTACCAGTCTGCGTACGGTATGAGCGGTTGCGGCGGTAAGTCCATATCGCCCTGCCAGCCCGCTGCGGAATAACGCACATAGAGCAGCGCATGGCTCGGGGTGTAATCTTTCGCTTCCTGAATATCAACACCGAGACCGACAAACCAGTTGGAGGTCACACGGCGTTCAATGATGGCTCTTGCGGTATAACCGGTTCCTGAAGAACTGCTGCCCGTTTCCATCACACCCCTGTCGGTGTAACGACCAGGCTCATCGGTTGGGATCAGCCCCTGAAGCGGATAACGCAGCACATCGTCAGTTTTTGAATGCGACCACGACACGGAGCCACCCAGTTCCCACGACCAGTTCTCAGTGCGTTTCCGCCAGGTCACCGGTAATGCAAAGGAGACATACTCCTGCGGGCTATAATAGCCGCCCTGTCCCAGGGTATAGCCGCTCAGATCTTTGTCATAATGCCAGAGCATGTTAGTCAGGCCGGCTGTCAGGCGCTCATTATTTTGATTAATGATCTTGTAGTAGTAACCGGTCATCCAGCGGACGCGCCAGTTATCTTCCACATTTTTACCCGTCAGGCTGTCCGCGCTCAGGCTTGACCAGATACCATTCGCCTCACCTTTGTCATAGCTTATGCTCACGCCACCACCGGTTGCACGTACGCCGCCCCATGTGGTGTCCGTATTGGAGTCATGCTGACCGGCAAAAGCCAGCACGGAGCTGGAAATTGGGCGACGATGGGCATTAACGGTATAGCCAATTGGGCCCAGGTCATTGCTATAGCTCAGGCTGCCAACAACATCCACCACATCAAAGCCCATCGGCGTCGTACCGATGTCCATCGCCCAGGTTTTGTTCTTCCAGCCTACGGCGATGCTCGCGCCATTTGCCGACTGATTAGTATTGCCATGACAAGGCGTTTCCGCACAGGTACCCCATTTAGGATCGTATTCCCCGTTTTTGGTGGCAAACGAACCGGCATCCATATTGACCAGGTCACTGCGGAAGAACATACGCCCATCCGCCAGCGGTGCATCTGCCTGCAGCATAGTGGTATGCGCTTTGAGGTCGGAATATCCGCCCGTGCCGCTTGAACCCCAGTAATCGTGTTGCAGCGTGACGTTAACATCCTGCTGACGGTACAGATCACCGGCATCGCTGCGTACGCCGCGCTTCAGCCAGTCATCTTTCTCATCATTTCGTGTCAGGCGGGTAAAGCTGTCATTGTCAACCGGACGCGTGGTTGTGATACCGGACGACACCATCGCATCTTTATACGTTTCCAGCGCCTGTTGAGGCTGGCCGTTTTGCGCCTGGAAACGCGCCGCATCACGTAACACCAGCGCATTTTCCATAGAAGCGGGCTGCGATTTGGCCTGAGGGATGATTTTGCTGAACGTTTGTTCTGCGGCGGCAGAATCGCCAAGACCCGCCTGCGCCATCGCCACCCGGCGCTGCATGTTGAGTGACAACGGCTGGCCATGCTGTGCGGCAGGCAGTTTCGCCAGCTCTGCACGCGCAGCGTCTTTATTGCCTTCAGCAATATACACTTCGGTCAGACCGAGGATCGCATCTTCGTTTTGCGGCTCACGCTGTAAAACGGTGCCGTAGGCGGTTTTCGCGGCCTCGCGATCGCCACGCTGCTGTGCCCAGTCCGCAAGCGTTAAATCAATACGGGTGGAAGCCGGTTGCTGACGGAGCATATTCTCCGCCTCCTGCTCCTTACCGCTATCCCGCAGACGGTTCGCCGTTTCCAGCACCTGATTACTTTGCAGGCGATCGGCCAACTCCTGAATATTGCTGTTCCACTGGCTACGCGGCAGCTTGTCCAGATGTGCGAGCGCGGCTCTGTCCTGATCGTTACCCGACAGGTAAAGCCCGTTTGCATAGACCTGATCCGGGTCGGACGGTTTTTGGCTGGCAAGCTGACGCATCAGGTTATCCGCCTGGCTGCGCTGGCCTGCGCTATAGAGATCGCGCGACAGACGGTAGGTTATCCACACATCTCCGGGAGAGAGCGCCAGACGACGGCGCTGAATTTCTGCGGCCTGAGCGTATTTTCCCTGGTTTTCCAGCTGTTCTGCCTGGGAAGAGAGCTGCTCGTTGGTCAGACTACGTTCAATATCATCAATACTGCGACGCTGGCTGGCAGACAGCGACTGAATAAACTGTGAGGCTTTCTCCGGGGACTGCGCGCGATAGATATTGGCAAGGCCGCGTACCGCATTGCTGTTACCGCTGTCCATACGCAACGCCTGACGATAATAGCGCTCGGCAGCCGCATTATCTTTGCGCGCCACCGCGACATCGCCCAGCCCCAGCACCGCATAGCTGTCGGTATTGTCGATGTTACGCGCCTGCTGATAGTCACGCTCCGCCTGTGCAGGGTTATTCGCCTTGAGCGCGGCGTCACCCTGCTGGATAAGCAGCCAGTAGCGGTTAACCTTCAGCAGACTATCCCATTTACCCCGGTTATCACTCTGCGGATCGAGGGCGATCGCCTTTTCAAACTGAGCGACCGCGCGGGCACGATCGCCTTTCTGCGAATACGCCTGGCCCAGCGCGCCAACGGCTTCACTGTCGGCATGATTCGCGCTGACCGCTTTCTGCAGCTCTGCCACCGCCTTACCGCCCTGCCCGGCATCGACGGCTGCTAATCCTTCCGCTTTTGCACGGAACGCTGGATCGGCGAGCTGTTTTTGCTGCGCTTCAAGCTGTGAACGCGCCGCCGCCACGCTATCACCGTCACTAAACACGCTCAGGTATTTTTGCAACGCGCTAACGCTGGCGCTGCTGGCTGGCTGGTCTTTGATCTGCTGATACCACATATCAGACGCCTGTCTACGGCCACCGTTGGATTTAGCCATCTCCCGCAGCACAGCAAAGCCTTCATCACTGCGTCCGCTCTGGAACAGTAGTTGCGCCAGCGTCGCCTGCAGCTGCGTATTGCCGGGGCTACTGGCATTGATTTTCTTCAGCTGGTTAATGGCCGAACTGCGGCGAGCCGGGTCTTTCGCCACCACGTTCCAGTATTCTGTCGCCAGATCGCCGCCAGGCGGGTTTCCGGCAAAGAGCTTGTCATACGCGGCAATCGCTTCCTGGGTGTGACCTGTCGTGGCCAGTAAACGCGCCTGCTGTAGCGCCTGACGACCATCAGGGGTGGAAAGCAGCATCGTATTGCGCGACGACTGGTAGGCACCGGAGCTCGGCGCAATCCCTTTCAGACGATCCAGCTCTTTTTGCGCACCGGCAGTATCCCCCTGACGCAGCAGGTAACGGAAGCGTGCGGCAATGACGTCAGGGTTGTTCGGGTCAATCAGTTCAAGACGATAGAGCGACTGACGAACCAAATCCTCGCGCTGCGTCGATTCTCCCAGACGTACCTGTTCCAGCAGCTGTTGCTGTTGCGGGGAATTCGCGGCCTGAGCCAACGGCATCAAAGCCAGGCCAAGCGATAAACTGAGTAGATTTAATGTGAACTTGCGCATTCCTGGCCCCAATCCGGTATTAATTCACCTTTTGCGGTGAAGCGAAAACGATGCTGATCCCATCCTTGTCCAAAGAGGGTCAGCACGTAGCTGTAATAGGCATTTTTATCGGGAAAATGGTCTGCAACACGCTGGCGTTGTGCCGCCTGCGCGTCACGCTTTTGTAAAAAAGGTAGCAGTGAGGCGGAAAAACCAACCGGGCCTTTGCCCGTATGTTTCCCGCTTGCCACATCCACTTTCTCCGGCGGCACACCTTGTTTCGTTGTCATTGCGGCCATCGGCTGTAAACGCGCCAGCAACCTGGCCTTCTGTGGGTCCTGATCGCTCATCATGCCCACCCAGAGGTAGACACGGATGGCGTCGTAGCTGCCCACCAGCGATTTATTCTGCTTTAACTGCCAGCCTCTGTTTTTCTGATATTGCACCCAGTCCGGGGAAAAACCTTTCGGCGCAGTCTCCAGCAGTAAGCGCAGGTTCGTTTCACGAAGCGTGGTCCACGGGGCACCAAAACGCGTGAAATAGCTCGCCAGCTGAGGGGGAAGATAGCTGGGGTTAAAGCGCCAGACATGTGCCTCGGCAAAGCCGACTTTACCCGGCAGCAGCATCGAGCCAAGCCCTGGCACTTTCACCACTTCCTCGCTGACAATGCGCTTAAGTAATGCCTTGCCTGTGCGGGTGTAGTCCGGATGTTTCCATAACCGACCCGCTTCGAGCAGTGACCAGGCAATCCAGATATCAGCATCCGACGCGGAGTTTGTATCAATAATCGCCCAGTTTTCTTTGTCTTTCTGCCCCCATAACCAGGCCGGCAGATGGTCGTGTAAATTCCCCTGGGCAAGATTGTCGCGCGTCCATGTCAACAGCAGGTCAAACGTCTTACGGTCATTCGCTGCCAGCGCAAAGAACAGCGCATAGCTTTGCCCTTCAGATGTACTAATTTTGCGCGTGTCACTGGGATCAATGACACGCCCGCTTTCACTGATGTAGTCCTGTTTAAACTGCTCCCAGGCAGGCCAGGTGCAGGCGGCGCGAAGACTCGTCGTCGCCAGCATCAACGCGGCTAACACACACCAGTGAAAGGCTTTCATCACATCTTACTCACGATCCGGGTTCAGGCGACGACGACTGATGATTCGCAGCAGACGCCACAGCACCCATGCCAGCAACACCACGCTCACTGCAGCCAGAATAGCCAGCAGCACCGGATGGTTAGCCAGGGCATACCACAGACGCTCGAACCACGGCAGATGACCCACATAGTAGACATCGCCTACGCGCAGGCTGTTGACCCCCGATTCACGAATGATCGCGACCGAACCAAACATAGACGCACGCTTACCACTGTCATTCATTGCATTGTTAAGCAACGTATAACCGCGTGGGCTATCCGCCAGCAGTGCTACCACGCTACGCTGGTCGTTGTAAGGTGACTGGAAGCCAACAACCGCAGCCATCGCCCCCTGAGAGGTTACCGTCGTTTGTACGCTGGCCTGACGATCGTTGGAATCCGGCATGATGCTCGGGAATTCAGTCTGACGCAGCGGTGTGTTAACCCAGGACTGGGTCGCCTTCACCAGCAAGTCGACGCGTTTTTCATCCTTCAGCTTATCCGGGATGCTCCCGATCAGCATGATGTCGGCATCTTTGTTCTGGATCTGGCTACCATCGTCGGTCAACGTGACGTTAATCGCCGGTAAGCCCGTTTGCGCCCCCATCGACGCCATTGTGTCCAGCAGGGTGGTAACCTGAGCTTCGTTTGGCGCTTTTGGCATCACAACAATGGATTCAGACAGGTCAGCCATGCGGCTGAACGGGAAGCTGGCATTAGCAAACGCACGCAGATCCGGCATCGCAAGGAAGTGATAGAACTTCGAGAAGTCGATGGTCGACTCGTCACCAATCACGACGTGGTTCTGCACCGGCTGGAAGGTGATGCAGTTGTCCGCCGAACCGCCAGGCATCGGGTTCATGTACTGGAAGTCAAAGCGCAGCTGGTTCACCGCACCCAGTTTCAGCGCCGGAATAGAGACATCGGTTTTACCATCCAGCAGCCCCTGCAGCACCGGCAGACGCAACATCAGCTGGTTATTATCCTGAGTGCTGATCAGACCGAAGGATTGCAGGAACTGGTTGTTCAGGCTGATATCCATACGCGAGCTATCTTTGGTGGCTGGCGCGGTATAGCGGTACTTCAGATTGATATCGATCCCGTTCGTGTGCAGCAGATACAGATCGGGCGGTAGATTCAGTGACAGGTTGACAGGTGCAGGCTCAAGCCCCGTCGACTGAAGTTGTTCTTCATAGGTTTTCAGCTCACCAAAGGTAATGGCACGATCGGTACGCACCCAATTTGGCGCATCGTAAGGTTTACGCGCCAGCAGTGGCTTCACATCATCGACAACCACGCTGGTACCACGGAACAGGACATTACCCTGCGCAATCCCTTTTGCTGCCTGCACCAGATCTTTATCATCACGACCAAACACCACCAGCAGTTTTACGTACGGGTTGTCAGGGTGGCTCATGATTTCAACCGTAGGGGCTTTCACGTCCGGATGATCACGCAGGAAAGAGGGACGTTTGTCATTGGTCGCAAAGACCACGGCATTACGATCCGGCAGTTGATCGAACATCACCGGGAAGTTCTGTCCGCGCCAGGCGGAACGGGAGCCAAACCAGGATGCCACAATGGTGGCCGCCAGCTGTTGGGTCACGTCCGGGGATGCCGCGAACACCACCGGCAGCGTTAACTGACGGTTATCGCGAGGATCAAAGAACGGGATCGGGAACGACGAGAGATCGTTTTTCAGCGACAGCGACTGGTAGGTCATCTGCAACGATGAGTTACGACCCACGTCCACCCACAGCGTGCTGCTGGCCGGGTTTTCACACACGTCACGGTAGTGACCCACGAACTCCAGCCGGACACGGTTAAAGTCGGTGATAAACAACGGGTTGATTGGCACCTGTGCCAGCGTTTTTTTACCCAGCTGTTCTTTCGTGACAGGCAGTACGTCCATCAGCTCGTCATTCAGGTAAACCTTGAGCTGCGATTGTACTGGCAGAAGCGCCGGAGATGGCGTGTACTCGAGATTCAGCATCGCCTTCGATACGACTTCATCGCTGCGCATGCCAAACTCAATGCCACCATCAGGGTTGATGCCACGCAGCACCATGCTGCCCGGAGGTGGGGCAATCTGGGCAAAGGTCAGCTTCACGTCCCGCGACGGGGCATTTTCCGCGACAACGGGCGCGTTAGCACCACGGACTCCCGGCATAACCTGCCCGACGACGCTCTGGTCTGCCGACAGCGTGTTCCCCTCCGCAGACAAGTTCGCAGCAACGTTCTCCGTTTGACCGGATGCTGCTGTGACCGCAACCACAGGAACCGTTGAGGCAGCCGTGGCTGCTGCGTTTTCAGGCGCTGCGTTAGCCATTGTTGCGGGGAGCGCACTCATCCCCATTGCCACTGCACATAACCAGGAAAGTTTTGTTTTCATCGCGTTATCATCATTGTTGAGCCATAACCGGGTCCGCCTGCTTCGCCTCATCCCGCTCAGGACGACGAGGAATGAACGACACGACCCAGGAAACCAGCGAAGTAAGTGTCCGGAAAATTAATTTCACCGATGACGGGGCAAATTCTGCAAGGTGACGATAGCCACGGAACCCCAGCTTCAGAATATCCAGCAGGCTTTCCAGAGGTTTATCTTCCGGGAAGCTGTCCTGCCAGAGAGCCCACGTGTCCGCGCGGGCAAACGTACACTGCACAAAATCAATATGTTGCTTCTTGGTCAGCGGCATCAGCTGCAGACCGACTTCATTGCCTAACACACGCACAACCTGCGTCGGGAAGACATACTCTTGCTGACCACGCTTGAGCAGCAGGTTAACTTTCTGCCCCTCCAGCACCTTCGCCTGACCGTTGATTTTGATACCCAGACCACCGTCCGAGAAGTCATGCACGGTACAGGAGAAGAGATGGCCATCTTCACGGGCTATCGCCGCAGGCATGCTGATTTCAACACGATGCGCGCGACGTACCTGTTTGCTTTCCACCGACACCGCCACCGCGCCGCCGAGGATAATCAGGTTGTAGAACACCCATGCCATACTCACGAATACCGTCAGGATCTCGTTTTCAGGGCCGTAGAAGTAACGCCAGACGCCGGCAATGACGCCAACGATATTGAGCAGTACGAGGAAGATGTACGGACGGGAGATCACCCAGTCGACATACTCTTCTTTCACCAGGCCACCTTTCGCGGTGACGTTGAATTTGCCTTTATGTGGATTAATCAGCGCCACCATCGTTGGCGGTGCGATATACCAGGCCAGCACTGTTTCGTAGATTTCACTCCAGAACGAGTGGCGATATTTGCCCTGAATCTTCGAGTTCGTCAGGCTCGCGTGGATCATGTGCGGCAAGACAAACAGCGCAATCATCAGCGCAGGCGCGTAGATGATGTAAGCATGAAGAAGCAGGAACGCCAGCGGCGCGGTCAGGAAGATCAGCCGCGGAATACCGGATAAGAAGTGGAACATGGCGTTGACGTAGCACAGCCGCTGCGCCAGCTTTAACCCTTTCCCAAGCAGCGGGTTATCGAGACGGAAAATCTGTACCATCCCGCGAGCCCAGCGAATACGCTGGCCGATATGCGCCGAAAGTGACTCCGTTGCCAGACCTGCTGCCTGCGGGATCCGCATGTAGGCAGAGGTATAACCGCGACGGTGCAGACGCAGTGAAGTGTGGGCATCTTCGGTGACGGTTTCGACGGCAATGCCACCAATTTCATCCAGCGGTTTGCGGCGAATGACGGCACACGAACCACAGAAGAAGGTCGCATCCCACATGTCGTTCCCGTCCTGTACCAGACCGTAGAACAGCGTGCCTTCGTTTGGTGTTTTACGGAAACGGCCAAGGTTACGTTCAAACGGATCCGGCGAGAAGAAATGGTGTGGTGTCTGCATCATCGCCAGCGGTTTCTCTTTGAGGAACCAGCCCATCGTCATTTGCAGGAACGAGCGCGTCGGCACGTGGTCGCAGTCAAAGATGGCGACAAACTCCCCTGTGGCATATTTCAGCGCGTTGTTGATGTTCCCGGCTTTCGCGTGTTCGTGGGTGGTTCGGGCGACATACTCCACGCCCACCTCTTCCGCAAACTGGCGGAACTCTTCGCGGCCACCGTCATCAAGCACCCAGATTTTGAGTTTATCCTTCGGCCAGTCGATGCCCAACGCCGCGTAAATCGTGTTCTTCACGACGGTCAAGTCTTCGTTGTAGGTCGGCACAAAGAGATCGACAGTCGGCCACAGCGACGTATCTTTTGGCAACGGCACAGGCTGGCGATTGAGCGGCCAGACCACCTGGAAATAGCCCAGCACCAGTACAATCCAGGCGTAGGTTTCTGCAAACAACAGCACCAAACCACACACCAGGCTTACCGGATCATCCCAGTTCAGCGTCGAGGTATAACGCCACCAGATGTAGCGACAGGAGACGGTCAGCGACAGCACGATCAGCATCAGAGCGGAGAAGCGCCCCGGGATACGTCGCACCAGCAGCGCCACACCCCACAGCAGGATCAGGAAGGTGAACTGCGCCAGAGGGTTAAAGGGCTGAGTAATACAGACCAGAGCCAGAATGAGCGAGAACACCACGATCACGCCGAGGATAAAACGCCGCAATCCCGGATGCAGGTGCCCGAGTTCTTTGTGGTTATCCAGGTGACTGGTGCGATCGCCGACACGGTCGGGCAATTTATCCAGCCACTGGTGGTAGCGTTCACGTAATTGATGGGCACGTTCGAAGCTGCGCCAGCGTGTGGACTTGTTGTCCGACTGGGGCGTGGTCGCCACCAGCCAGATAGCCTGAATAAGATAACGCGCCGGATCTAATGGCCGCGGTCTGTCTGCGGATAAAGCTCACTGTGTCGCGCACGAATACGCTGCCAGCGAGGGTGTTCGAGCGGAATGAACATCCAGGCCAGGATCATCCAGAAACAGCCGAGCGTGGCGCTAAACCATGAAGCACCATGCCGACGGTAATGCCGGTAGCGTTCGCTTAAACGCGAACTGACCGGCGGGATGAGTAACCAGGTGGACAGACGGCTCATACGGAACTCCCGGCTGGCTCCGCCCCGGTGGCGAAGTGCAGCAGACACCAGTTCGCCAGCGTCAGAACTTCTTCTGCCGCCAGTGAATCGCTACGGTATTCGCCGAGTGGCTGTTTGGAAGCGAGGCATTCGGCCATCCCCTCATCACGGTGAATCACCATCGGCAGCAGGTGGCGCTGGCTTTGCAGCCAAACCTGGTACAGGTCGTCCTGCACCTGGCTGCCAACGCGTAAATCGTTAATCAGCAGATGGGGGTTTTTGGGCAACACTTGCTGGTGCAAACGGATATGGCAATTTGCATCAACGTTCACAATGGACAGGATATGGTCACATTGCGCGATAAGCTGACGCGTGAGCGGAGCGTAGCCATGCGGCAGATCCAGTAAAATCCACTGGTAATGGCCTTTTTCTTTAAGGCGCTGCAGGGCGTGGATAAATGCCTCCAGTGTGGGCTGGTTTGCGTAGTAATTCTCACGCTCATCGATGGTCAGTTGCCCGAAAGGCAGCAAGTCGAGCTGAGAGGTATAGCGCAACCCGGCATCTCGCCAGTCTTTACCATCCAGCAACGCACGTGCCCAGCCTCCCTGATGAGCGAAGTCAACGTTGAAAGACATACGCAGCAAATTATTCGGGCAGGCATCAATAACCAGCACCGACTCGCCTAACAGCTGTAATGACCACGCCAGCGCCGCGGTAATGGATGTTGTACCCACTCCCCCACGGACGCCCTGTAATCCGAGTATGGCCATCAATGGCTCCCTTATTGTTGTTGGGCTAATTCAGCTAATAACGGCCAGCGTTTAATAGCCGCGGCCAACTGTTCCCGCTGGGAAATATCGGTGTAATCTATTTCAGGCAATGAAAAAGCCTGCGTCAGCGCCAGAAAATCATTTTGGAATGTGTAACCCAGACTTGAGTCAACTGGTGTTCCAGGTTCGTTATTATGCATTTTTTTTCATCCCTTTGAGTAAAGCCGCAAGATCAGATGTCGCGAGGCTTCCTGCCCTATGAATTTTCGTTTACATGCTAAATCTGATGTTCTTTAATTTCAATGTTAGGTTTATTTCTACGCTTTCGCTAGTAAACTGAGATACAGATAAATTAAACGAAAAGAGGGACACCGTGAACTCCATATTTTCTATTGGCATCCAGTCATTATGGGACGAATTGCGCCACATGCCAGTCGGAGGAGTCTGGTGGGTGAATACGGATCGCAATGAAGATGCTATCCGTCTGGTAAACCAGACAATTGCTGCACAGGACAAGGATGCTCGCGTTGCAGTCATTAGCATGGGCGAAGAGCCTAAAAACATCATCGAGCTTGAAAGCGATCGTGGACCGCAGACCGTAAAATTATTTACCATGCCCGCGAAAACCGATGGTCTATACTTTATGACTCGCGACGTCCAGTGCTCTATTGACCCTGATCACTATCTACTTATCCTCAAATGTTCTAATAACGCTCTGCAAAATATCCCTGTTGAAAAACTGCTGCACTGGCTGGAAAAAATCAATAAATGGGCAAAATTTCAAAATTGCACACTATTGGTCATCAACCCTGGCAGTAATAACGACAAGCTCGTCTCGCTTTTAATGAGTCAATATCGCTCCCTGTCCGGGCTGGCAAGTATCCATGACCAGGCGGACAGTTATCTCTACGACGTTGCATTCTGGTGTAATGAAAAAGGGGTGAGTGCCAGACAGCAACTGACGCTCAAACTTATTGAGGGCGAGTGGCATCTCGCACGCCTTGAAGAAACCGTGGTTCAACCGCGCAGCGATGAAAAACGCATTCTGAGCCATCTTGCGGTATTAGAAGGCGCACCCGCGCTTTCTGAAAACTGGTCACTGTTTGAAACCAACGAAGCCCTGTTTCATGAAGCCCGTACCACCCAGGCAGCAACCATTGTTTTCTCATTAACGCAGAATAACCAGATAGAAACACTGGCAAGACAAATTCACACCTTACGCCGCCAGCGCGGCAGTGCGCTAAAAATTGTGGTGCGCGAAAATAATACCAGCCTGCGTGCCACAGACGAGCGCCTGCTGCTGGGCTGCGGTGCGAATATGGTCATACCGTGGAATGCCCCGCTGTCACGCTGCCTGACGCTTCTCGAAAGTATTCAGGGTCAGCAGTTTAACCGCCATGTGCCGGAAGACATCTCCACGTTGCTCTCTATGACCCAACCGATGAAACTGCGCGGATACCAGAAGTGGGATACCTTCTGCGATGCCGTCGGCAACATGATGAACAACACGTTGCTTCCGGCAGACGGGAAAGGGGTAATGGTGGCTCTTCGTCCGGTACCGGGTATCCGCGTTGAGCAGGCACTGACCTTGTGCCGCCCGAACCGCACCGGGGATATCATGACGATTGGCGGCAACCGTCTGGTTCTGTTTTTGTCATTCTGTCGAATCAACGATCTCGACACCGCGCTGAATCATATCTTCCCTCTGCCAACCGGAGATATATTCTCGAACCGTATGACCTGGTTCGAAGATAACCTGATCGCTGCAGAGCTTGTTCAGATGCGCACCCTCGAACCTGAGCACTGGGTTAAACCGCTCCCTATGACCAGCAATTTCAAACCGGTTCTCAATGCTAAGCATGACGGACATGTCTGGCGTCGGGTGCCAGAACCACTTCGCTTATTACCAGAGAACGGGGAGAACGCATCATCATGAATATCAGCGATATCATTCAACTGGTCGTATTTTGTGCGCTGATCTTTTTCCCGCTTGGTTACTATGCGCGCCATTCACTGCACCGTATTTGTAATACGGCCAGAGTGCTGTTTGTAAGACCACGCTACGTTAAACCAGCCGGTACACTGACACGGAATTCACACTCCAGGGCAAATCGAAAACATGACTAATTCTACCTATACCGCTTCGGCACCTTCGCCGCTCTGGCAATACTGGCGCGGCCTTTCCGGCTGGAACTTCTACTTTCTGGTGAAGTTTGGCCTGCTGTGGGCAGGGTACCTGAACTTCCATCCGCTGCTCAACCTGGTGTTTATGGCCTTCCTGCTGATGCCTCTGCCAAATATCAGGCTGCATCGCCTGCGCCACTGGGTTGCCATCCCGGTGGGCTTTGCGTTGTTCTGGCATGACACCTGGCTACCGGGGCCGGACAGCATCATGAGCCAGGGCTCACAGGTTGCGAGCTTTAGTTCCGGCTATATCGTCGACCTGACCGAGCGTTTCATTAACTGGCAGATGATTGGCGCGGTGTTTGTGCTGCTGGTTGCCTGGCTGTTCCTGGCGCAGTGGCTTCGCGTCACAGTGTTTGTCGTCGCCATTATGGTCTGGCTTAACGTGCTGACGCTGGCAGGGTCGAGCTTCTCCCTGTGGCCCGTTGGCCAGCCGACCACGACGGTCGCCGCCACGGGTGGCGCTGCGGCAGCAACCATTGCGACAGCAGGTGATACACCTGTGGTGGGAGATATCCCAACGCAGACCGCCCCACCCACCTCTGCCAACCTGAACGCCTGGCTCTCCAGCTTCTATACCGCAGAAGATAAGCGCCAGACCAAGTTCCCGGATGCGCTGCCTGCAGATGCCCAGCCGTTTGAACTGCTGGTGATCAACATCTGTTCTCTCTCATGGGCAGACGTGGATGCCGCCGGTTTAATGTCGCACCCACTGTGGTCACGCTTCGATATTCAGTTTAAAGATTTCAACTCCGCCACGTCGTACAGCGGCCCGGCGGCGATCCGTCTGATGCGCGCCAGCTGCGGCCAGCCATCGCATAAGAACCTGTATCAGCCAGCCGGCAACCAGTGTTATCTCTTTGATAACCTGTCCAGACTGGGCTTCACGCAGCACCTGATGCTGGGTCATAACGGCCAGTTCGGTGACTTCCTGAAAGAAGTACGTGCAGAAGGTGGAATGCAAGCACCGCTGATGGATCAAACCGGTCTGCCGGTGGCGCTGCTGGGCTTCGACGGTTCGCCAGTTTATGACGATACCGCCGTGCTGCAACGCTGGTTGCAGACCATTGAAAAAGACAGCAATCCGCGCAGCGCGACGTTCTATAACACTCTGCTACTTCACGACGGTAACCATTATCCTGGCGTGAGCAAAACGGCCGATTACAAGATTCGTGCGCAGAAGTTCTTTGATGAGCTGGATGCATTCTTCACTGAGCTGGAAAAATCAGGCCGTAAAGTGATGGTGATTGTGGTGCCGGAACACGGTGGCGCGCTGAAAGGTGACAGAATGCAGGTTTCTGGCCTGCGTGACATCCCAAGCCCGTCCATCACCAACGTACCTGCCGGGGTTAAATTCTTTGGCATGAAGGCTCCGCATCAGGGCGCGCCAATTGAGATCACTAAACCAGGTAGCTACCTGGCGATTTCAGAGCTGGTTGCCCGAGCAGTAGACGGTAAGTTGTTTGTGGAAGATAACGTGAACTGGAATCAGCTCACCAGTGGCCTGCCGGAAACCGCAGAGGTTTCAGAGAACGCCAACGCGGTGGTGATTCAGTACCAGAACAAACCGTATGTTCGTCTGAATGGTGGAGACTGGGTACCGTATCCGCAGTAACTCACTTACCCTCTCCCATAGGGGAGAGGGTATAACGGGTGCCAGTATTATTGCTCTGCGAGCCAGACAAGCATCTTAAGACTCGCGGAGTAATAGTCATCTTTGGCGGTGATTTCGGGTTCTCTGGATGACTGCCCCATCGTTAAATCACGTACTGCCAGCAGCCCCCCTTCCATCATGTAAGGGGCATACTCATTCGTTGTGACATTGACCCATGCCGGGGTTTGCTCCCGGGAAAATTGATTAAACCAGGTACGCCATGGGGTTAACAGCTGACTGTGTTTATCCGACCAGGCGACATACAGCGGGATTCTAATGGCATCGTAGCTCATGCGCGGTGGCCAGGTTTTGGCGGGTTCCAGCTTGCCACCCGCTTCCAGAGAGACCCAGTCAGTCGGCAGGTTAGCTTTACCCGAACCCATTTTCCCCAGCAGCCGTTGCCCATCCCGAATCAATTCGCGCCAGACCTTCTGATGGCTACGGTCTGCAAATGCCTGCCAGGCCGGGAACACGAAATAGGAAGGGTTAAGCACCACTTCGCTGTCCAGGTTAAATCCCTGCACACCGGGTAGCATCACACGGTAACCCGCATAGCGGATCATATTGTGAGCAATCAACGATTTCGTGATGGCATCCGATGCAGTACTGTAGCGCTTGTCATGCCAGCGTGTATCCGCTTTTAACAGCGCCCATGCAATCAACACATCGCCGTCAGAAGCGTTGTTTTTGTCGGCAACCGGGTTCGACTCTCCGGGGTTATAACGCCAGTAAAACAGACCGTTCTCTTTGTTCTTCAGCGTGCTATCAGTCCACTGCCAGAGCTTATCGAACGTGGCTTTATCGTTGTTTGCCACCGCCATCAGCATGGCGAACCCCTGACCTTCCGTATGCGAAACGTCACCATTGCCGGTATCGACAATCCGGCCTTCCGGTTTGAAAAAGCGTGTTTTATAACTTTCCCAGGCCTGACCCGCCTGAGAGAGAGGAGAGAACAGCAAACTCATCATCACAGCCAGCGTGGCACATATGGGTTTTCGCATAATTAACTCAATCCGGTTATTCAGCACTTCGCAGTGAAATTTCACCACCTACCCACGGCTTGATCACGCCATCCTGCTCCAGGAGCAATGCGCCCTGTGCATCAATGCCACGGGAGGTACCGTAGATTTCTTTATCACCAATCAGTAATTTCACCGGCCGGTTGATAAAGTTGTCCAGCCTTTCCCAACGCGACAGGAACGGTGCCAGCCCTTCCTGTTCAAAGAGAGACAGAGAGCTGCGTAGTTCTTTAATCATACGCACGGCAAGGGTATTACGATCGATGGTGATCCCCGCTTCCTGCAGGTTAGTCCAGGCCTGATTCACGACGTCGTTCTGTACATTACGCATAACCATATTAAGGCCAGCACCAATTACGATCTGCGCAGCATCGCCTGTTTTTCCTGTCAGTTCGACGAGAATACCGGCAAGCTTACGGTCGTTCAGATACAGATCGTTTGGCCATTTCACGCGTACGTTATCAGCCCCCAGGTCATGCAGGACTTCCGCCATCACAATGCCGATCACCAGGCTCAGGCCAATGGCGGCAGCTGGCCCCTGCTCAAGACGCCAGAACATGGAAAGATAGAGGTTGGCACCAAACGGCGAGAACCACTTGCGGCCACGACGACCACGCCCGGCCTGTTGATACTCGGCAACGCAGGCATCGCCCGACACCAGATCACTCAGTCGATCCAGAAGATACTGGTTCGTCGAGTCAATCACTGGCAGTACGGCAACGTTTCCTCCTACCTGACGGCGGATCACCTCTTCGTTCAGTAACTGAATCGGCTCCGGCAGGCTGTAGCCTTTTCCGGGAACCGTGAATACATCAACCCCCCAGTCGCGGAGAGTATGAATATGCTTATTGATGGCGGCACGGCTCATGCCCAGTTGCTCACCCAGCTGTTCACCAGAGTGAAACTCACCATCAGCCAGGATACCGATCAGGGTTAAGGGGATGGTATTGTCCTTCACGCGATGGTCTCCACGGCATTAACTTCACCCGTACGGCCAATAAAGCGGACTTCTGGCTCCAGCCATACGTTAAATTTTTCGCCCACGCGCTGACGCACGTGATGTGCCAGCTGTACCACATCATCGCTGGTTGCATTGCTTTGGTTAATCAGCACCAGTGCCTGCTGACGATGAACGGCAGCACCACCTACTGAGGTACCTTTTAACTGGCATTGATCGATAAGCCAGCCTGCGGCCAGCTTCACGCTGCCATCGGCCTGAGGGTAATGAGGTGCTGTTGGCCAACCTGCGAGAAGTTTTTCCGCATTTTCGCTGCTGATCACCGGGTTTTTGAAGAAACTTCCTGCATTTCCGTTCACTTTCGGATCAGGAAGTTTAGTCATTCGCATATGGCAAACCGAGTCAAAAACCTCACGGGCAGTAACTGTTGTCGGATCAAAGCGCGTTAAATCGCCGTAGGTCAGAACAGGTTTCCAGCTTTTTGACAGACATAAACCCACGGCCACAATCACGTAGCGATCCTGATACTCATGTTTGAAAATACTGTCACGGTAGCCGAAACGACACTGTTCTGCCGTTAAGCGCAGAGCTGTTCCGGTCGCCAGCTCAATACAGTCGACATATTCACAGACGTGTTTTAGTTCGATGCCATAAGCACCGATATTTTGAATAGGTGATGATCCAGCGCAGCCCGGAATGAGGGCAAGGTTTTCCAGGCCCGGCATTCCTTTTTCGAGGGTATATTGCACCAGATTGTGCCAGTTTTCTCCGGCACCCACGCGCAGATGCCAGCTATCGGCACTCTCTTCAACATCAATTCCCATGATGCGGTTAACGATCACCGTCCCCGCAAAATCATCAAGAAACAGGACATTACTTCCTTCACCCAGAATCAGTACGGGTTCGTCGTTTTCTGTTGCGCTTTGCCATGCATTCAGCAGTTGCTGAGCAGTATCGGCACGTACAATTTGATTAGCATTCCGTTGAATACCAAAGGTATTCCAGGGCTTAAGGGAGTGGTTCATAGACGCTATCCTGATGCAAAAACGCAGTTAGTTTACCGTATAAGCAGGAAGTTGGGGTGATTAGTTTGTGGGGGTATTCTGTAGCCTGGGTCAGGTGCAACCGCCGCCGGGCATTTTAAAACACGCAAAGCAAAAAACCCCGCACCTTCCGGTACGGGGTTCTTCTTAATTGATGCCTGGCAGTTCCCTACTCTCACATGGGGAGACCCCACACTACCATCGGCGCTACGGCGTTTCACTTCTGAGTTCGGCATGGGGTCAGGTGGGACCACCGCGCTAAAGCCGCCAGGCAAATTCTGTTAATCTGTATCAAAGCTGAAAATATTCTGTCTCTTCGCCGAAACAGCTTCGGCGTTGTAAGGTTAAGCCTCACGGTTCATTAGTATCGGTTAGCTCAACGTATCGCTACGCTTACACACCCGACCTATCAACGTCGTCGTCTTCAACGTTCCTTCAGGACTCTCAAGGAGTCAGGGAGAACTCATCTCGGGGCAAGTTTCGTGCTTAGATGCTTTCAGCACTTATCTCTTCCGCATTTAGCTACCGGGCAATGCCATTGGCATGACAACCCGAACACCAGTGATGCGTCCACTCCGGTCCTCTCGTACTAGGAGCAGCCCCCCTCAATTCTCCAGCGCCCACGGCAGATAGGGACCGAACTGTCTCACGACGTTCTAAACCCAGCTCGCGTACCACTTTAAATGGCGAACAGCCATACCCTTGGGACCTACTTCAGCCCCAGGATGTGATGAGCCGACATCGAGGTGCCAAACACCGCCGTCGATATGAACTCTTGGGCGGTATCAGCCTGTTATCCCCGGAGTACCTTTTATCCGTTGAGCGATGGCCCTTCCATTCAGAACCACCGGATCACTATGACCTGCTTTCGCACCTGCTCGAGCCGTCACTCTCGCAGTCAAGCTAGCTTATGCCATTGCACTAACCTCCTGATGTCCGACCAGGATTAGCTAACCTTCGTGCTCCTCCGTTACTCTTTGGGAGGAGACCGCCCCAGTCAAACTACCCACCAGACACTGTCCGCAACCCGGATTACGGGTCTACGTTAGAACACCAGCCATTAAAGGGTGGTATTTCAAGGTCGGCTCCACGCAGACTGGCGTCCACGCTTCAAAGCCTCCCACCTATCCTACACATCAAGGACCAGTGTTCAGTGTCAAGCTATAGTAAAGGTTCACGGGGTCTTTCCGTCTTGCCGCGGGTACACTGCATCTTCACAGCGAGTTCAATTTCACTGAGTCTCGGGTGGAGACAGCCTGGCCATCATTACGCCATTCGTGCAGGTCGGAACTTACCCGACAAGGAATTTCGCTACCTTAGGACCGTTATAGTTACGGCCGCCGTTTACCGGGGCTTCGATCAAGAGCTTCGCGTTACCGCTAACCCCATCAATTAACCTTCCGGCACCGGGCAGGCGTCACACCGTATACGTCCACTTTCGTGTTTGCACAGTGCTGTGTTTTTAATAAACAGTTGCAGCCAGCTGGTATCTTCGACTGATTTCAGCTCCACCCGCAGGGGCTTCACCTACATATCAGCGTGCCTTCTCCCGAAGTTACGGCACCATTTTGCCTAGTTCCTTCACCCGAGTTCTCTCAAGCGCCTTGGTATTCTCTACCTGACCACCTGTGTCGGTTTGGGGTACGATTTGATGTTACCTGATGCTTAGAGGCTTTTCCTGGAAGCAGGGCATTTGTTACTTCAGCACCGTAGTGCCTCGTCATCACACCTCAGCGTTAATAAGGTACCGGATTTACCTGGAACCTCCGCCTACATGCTTAAACCGGGACAACCGTCGCCCGGCTAACATAGCCTTCTCCGTCCCCCCTTCGCAGTAACACCAAGTACAGGAATATTAACCTGTTTCCCATCGACTACGCCTTTCGGCCTCGCCTTAGGGGTCGACTCACCCTGCCCCGATTAACGTTGGACAGGAACCCTTGGTCTTCCGGCGAGCGGGCTTTTCACCCGCTTTATCGTTACTTATGTCAGCATTCGCACTTCTGATACCTCCAGCAACCCTCACAGGCCACCTTCAACGGCTTACAGAACGCTCCCCTACCCAACAACGCATAAGCGTCGCTGCCGCAGCTTCGGTGCATGGTTTAGCCCCGTTACATCTTCCGCGCAGGCCGACTCGACCAGTGAGCTATTACGCTTTCTTTAAATGATGGCTGCTTCTAAGCCAACATCCTGGCTGTCTGTGCCTTCCCACATCGTTTCCCACTTAACCATGACTTTGGGACCTTAGCTGGCGGTCTGGGTTGTTTCCCTCTTCACGACGGACGTTAGCACCCGCCGTGTGTCTCCCGTGATAACATTCTTCGGTATTCGTAGTTTGCATCGGGTTGGTAAGCCGGGATGGCCCCCTAGCCGAAACAGTGCTCTACCCCCGAAGATGAGTTCACGAGGCGCTACCTAAATAGCTTTCGGGGAGAACCAGCTATCTCCCGGTTTGATTGGCCTTTCACCCCCAGCCACAAGTCATCCGCTAATTTTTCAACATTAGTCGGTTCGGTCCTCCAGTTAGTGTTACCCAACCTTCAACCTGCCCATGGCTAGATCACCGGGTTTCGGGTCTATACCCTGCAACTTAACGCCCAGTTAAGACTCGGTTTCCCTTCGGCTCCCCTATACGGTTAACCTTGCTACAGAATATAAGTCGCTGACCCATTATACAAAAGGTACGCAGTCACACCACGAAGGTGCTCCCACTGCTTGTACGTACACGGTTTCAGGTTCTTTTTCACTCCCCTCGCCGGGGTTCTTTTCGCCTTTCCCTCACGGTACTGGTTCACTATCGGTCAGTCAGGAGTATTTAGCCTTGGAGGATGGTCCCCCCATATTCAGACAGGATACCACGTGTCCCGCCCTACTCTTCGAGTTCACAACCTGTGCATTTTCGTGTACGGGGCTGTCACCCTGTATCGCCGGACTTTCCAGACCGTTCCACTAACACACAAGCTGATTCAGACTCTGGGCTGCTCCCCGTTCGCTCGCCGCTACTGGGGGAATCTCGGTTGATTTCTTTTCCTCGGGGTACTTAGATGTTTCAGTTCCCCCGGTTCGCCTCGTTAACCTATGTATTCAATTAACGATAGTGTGTCGAAACACACTGGGTTTCCCCATTCGGACATCGCCGGGTCAAAGGTTCATATCACCTCGCCGGCGCTTTTCGCAGATTAGCACGTCCTTCATCGCCTCTGACTGCCAGGGCATCCACCGTGTACGCTTAGTCGCTTAACCTCACAACCCGAAGATGTTTCTTTCGATTCACCATCGACTTGCGAAAATTTGAGAGACTCGAACACACCATTTAAGATGTGTCGTTTCAATTTTCAGCTTGATCCAGATTTTTAAAGAGCAAAACTTCGCAGTGCACCTTTTCAGGTTCACTCTGAAGTTTTCTTGTGTTCGCAGTAAAAGATGGTGGAGCTATGCGGGATCGAACCGCAGACCTCCTGCGTGCAAAGCAGGCGCTCTCCCAGCTGAGCTATAGCCCCATCGTTTTGCCAACCTCTGTACCGGTAATTTTTGTTGAGGCAAGGCGTGGTGACACGAAGCATACTTAAGTATGTGAGTGTCGCCGCAACGCAGCATCAGCAAAAATTTGGTAGGCCTGAGTGGACTTGAACCACCGACCTCACCCTTATCAGGGGTGCGCTCTAACCACCTGAGCTACAAGCCTGTAGAGGTTTTTACTGCTGTATTTCATCAGACAATCTGTGTGAGCACTGCAAAGGCAGGTTCTTTAAGGTAAGGAGGTGATCCAACCGCAGGTTCCCCTACGGTTACCTTGTTACGACTTCACCCCAGTCATGAATCACAAAGTGGTAAGCGCCCTCCCGAAGGTTAAGCTACCTACTTCTTTTGCAACCCACTCCCATGGTGTGACGGGCGGTGTGTACAAGGCCCGGGAACGTATTCACCGTAGCATTCTGATCTACGATTACTAGCGATTCCGACTTCATGGAGTCGAGTTGCAGACTCCAATCCGGACTACGACGCACTTTATGAGGTCCGCTTGCTCTCGCGAGGTCGCTTCTCTTTGTATGCGCCATTGTAGCACGTGTGTAGCCCTACTCGTAAGGGCCATGATGACTTGACGTCATCCCCACCTTCCTCCAGTTTATCACTGGCAGTCTCCTTTGAGTTCCCGGCCTAACCGCTGGCAACAAAGGATAAGGGTTGCGCTCGTTGCGGGACTTAACCCAACATTTCACAACACGAGCTGACGACAGCCATGCAGCACCTGTCTCAGAGTTCCCGAAGGCACCAAAGCATCTCTGCTAAGTTCTCTGGATGTCAAGAGTAGGTAAGGTTCTTCGCGTTGCATCGAATTAAACCACATGCTCCACCGCTTGTGCGGGCCCCCGTCAATTCATTTGAGTTTTAACCTTGCGGCCGTACTCCCCAGGCGGTCGACTTAACGCGTTAGCTCCGGAAGCCACGCCTCAAGGGCACAACCTCCAAGTCGACATCGTTTACGGCGTGGACTACCAGGGTATCTAATCCTGTTTGCTCCCCACGCTTTCGCACCTGAGCGTCAGTCTTTGTCCAGGGGGCCGCCTTCGCCACCGGTATTCCTCCAGATCTCTACGCATTTCACCGCTACACCTGGAATTCTACCCCCCTCTACAAGACTCTAGCCTGCCAGTTTCGAATGCAGTTCCCAGGTTGAGCCCGGGGATTTCACATCCGACTTGACAGACCGCCTGCGTGCGCTTTACGCCCAGTAATTCCGATTAACGCTTGCACCCTCCGTATTACCGCGGCTGCTGGCACGGAGTTAGCCGGTGCTTCTTCTGCGGGTAACGTCAATTGCTGTGGTTATTAACCACAACACCTTCCTCCCCGCTGAAAGTACTTTACAACCCGAAGGCCTTCTTCATACACGCGGCATGGCTGCATCAGGCTTGCGCCCATTGTGCAATATTCCCCACTGCTGCCTCCCGTAGGAGTCTGGACCGTGTCTCAGTTCCAGTGTGGCTGGTCATCCTCTCAGACCAGCTAGGGATCGTCGCCTAGGTGAGCCGTTACCCCACCTACTAGCTAATCCCATCTGGGCACATCTGATGGCAAGAGGCCCGAAGGTCCCCCTCTTTGGTCTTGCGACGTTATGCGGTATTAGCTACCGTTTCCAGTAGTTATCCCCCTCCATCAGGCAGTTTCCCAGACATTACTCACCCGTCCGCCGCTCGTCACCCGGGAGCAAGCTCCCTGTGTTACCGCCCGACTTGCATGTGTTAGGCCTGCCGCCAGCGTTCAATCTGAGCCATGATCAAACTCTTCAATTTAAAAGTTTGATGCTCAATGAATTAAACTTCGTAATGAATTACGTGTTCACTCGTTGAGACTTGGTATTCATTTATCGTCCGAGGACGTTAAGAATCCATGTCACTTTGAGTGCCCACACAGATTGTCTGATAAATTGTTAAAGAGCAGTGCCGCTTCGTTTTCGCTGCGGCGCGGGGTGTGCATATTACGCTTTCCCGCTACAGAGTCAAGCATTTTATTTCGCTTTTCTCTGCTGGTGTTCATCTCTGAACCCCGCTAACCCGGCGGCCTGTAAGCCGTTGTTCCGTGTCAGTGGAGGCGCATTATAGGGAGTTATTCTGAAGTGACAAGCACAAAATACAAAAAACTTTTCGTTCGCTCACTTTTCAAACTCAACGCTTATTTAAGACGCGAATCGCCCGTTAAATGTGCGATTTCCCGTGCAAAACTGGCTACCTGCGACCAGTCGGTATAAACCACTTCTTTACGTGTATCCGTTTCACCGCCGGTCATCCTCATAATCAGACGGATCATAAAACGGTCATACCAGCGATAGCGTGGATAGCGCAGCGCGCCAGCAAACACAGCACACAGGTCTGGCTGCCAGGGCGAACCCAGCAAAAACTTACGCGTATAGCTGTTAGTCTGCGGCGTGCGTTTTTCGGCTTTACGGGCAACCAGGTTTACCGAATAGAAAGCACCGGGCAACTTGTTAAGTATCGCCGTATGCTTTTTCACAAAACGATCCAGCGCCGGATGGAAATGACCATAACGAATGGATGCGCCAATCACCACGCGATCATAATCCTGCCAGGCAATATGCTCCGCGCGATTCAGGTTCACCACATCCGAGTAAATGCCCAGCTCTTTTAATTCAGATGCCAGATAAGAGGCAATCTCACGCGTTTGTCCGTCTCGCGTAGAAAAAAGAATAAGTGTTTTCACAGACGACTCCTTATTCGCGCCAGAATGTTGGGGTGAACAGCACCAGCAACGTAAAGACCTCAAGACGACCAAACAACATGTTGGCGATTAAGATCCACTTCGCTATCGGGTTCATGCTGGCAAAGTTATCTGCCACAACCCCCAGTCCAGGCCCCAGGTTATTCAGCGTTGCCACAACAGAAGCGAAGGCAGAGAAATCATCCACCCCGGTGGCGATGATCGCCAGCATGCTGACGATAAACACCAGCGCATACGCTGAGAAGAACCCCCACACCGCTTCAAGAATGCGTTCCGGCAGAGCACGGTTCCCCAGTTTGATACTGTAGACCGCATTCGGGTGTACCAGACGTTTCAGTTCACGGTTCCCCTGCTTAAACAGCAGCAGAATACGAATCACTTTCAGGCCACCGCCCGTTGACCCGGCACAGCCCCCGATAAACGCAGAACACAGAAGCAGTACAGGCAGGAACAGCGGCCAGCGCGCAATACTGTCCGTCGTAAACCCGGCGGTTGTCGCCATCGACACCACCTGGAAGAAGGCCTGGTTTAATGTTGTCACTGCCGAGCTATAGACATCGTGGAACCACAGCACCAGAGTACAGATGACCACCAGGGTCAACTGGACACCGATAAACATCCGAAACTCCGGGTCACGCGAGTACACCTTCAGGCTGCGTCCGCTAAGTAAAGAGAAGTGCAGGCCATAGTTACAGCCGGAGATCAGCAGGAAGATGGCAATGATGGTGTTAATCGTTGGGCTATTAAAGTAGCCAACGCTGGCATCGTGCGTGGAGAACCCGCCGATGGCGATAGTCGCAAAGCTGTGTCCGATGGCATCGAAAGCGGGCATCCCGGCAAACCACAGCGCCAGCGCACAGGCAATCGTCAGCAAGACATAAATAAGCCACAGCGTTTTCGCCGTCTCCGCAATACGCGGGCGCATTTTGTTATCTTTCAACGGGCCGGGCATTTCGGCGCGATAGAGCTGCATCCCACCGACGCCCAGAATAGGCAGGATAGCCACAGCCAGGACGATGATCCCCATACCGCCGAACCATTGAAGCATCTGGCGATAAAAGAGGATGGCGTGCGGCAACGAATCCAGCCCCACCAGCGTGGTCGCCCCGGTTGTCGTTAAACCAGAGAAGGATTCAAAGAATGCATCCGTGACGCTCAGGTTGGGTTGTTCAGAGAAAATAAAGGGCAGCGAACCGACGCTCCCCAGTACCGTCCAGAACAGAACAACAATCAAAAACCCTTCGCGAGATTTCAGCTCACCTTTTTGGCGACGGTTTGGCCACCACAACAACGAACCAATCGCCAGTGCGACAAAGAAGGTCTGGGTAAATGCCCGCCCTGCGCCGTCCCGGTAGATAAGTGCCACCAGCCCTGGGAGGATCATTGTCCCGGAAAAAAGTATGACCAGCAGTCCAACAATTCGGGTAATGGCACGAAAATGCATCTCTGCCGCTTCCTTTGGTATTCAAAAAAGTGAGGTGGGGATTATTCTTCAATCGGCAGCAATTGCAACGAACCACGACTAAAATCCGCCAGTTTTGCTGAAAAAGCAGCCTGTTCAGCCTGAGGGAGCGCCACGCGCAATTGTACCTTTGCCTGGTACTCACTGTGCGCAATTACGCCGTTAAATTGTTTCAGCAGCGTTTCGACACCGGATAACTGAGCGTAATCGCACAGTAAAGTATATTCAGTGAGCGGTGTTTTGCGGGTGGTTATCAGCAGATTAAGCGCCTGCTGAACGCCACCGCCGTAGGCTTTAACCAGCCCACCCGTACCTAACAAAATGCCGCCGTAGTAGCGAACCACTACGGCGGTGATCTCACCCACACCACTGCCCATAAGCTGTGAGAGCATGGGTTTACCGGCCGTACCTGCCGGTTCACCGTCATCAGAAAACCCCAGTTGCTGCGAGTCGTTCGGCGGCCCTGCCACCCACGCCACACAGTGGTGACGAGCATCAGGATGTTGCGCGCGAACAGCTTCCACAAACGCCTTTGCCGCCTCTACGCCATCGGTATGTGCCAACAGCGTGATAAAACGGCTTTTCTTGATTTCCTCAACAAAGGTGACCGGTTCAACCGGTATCAGCCAGCTTTCCATCAGGCCAGCTTCAGATCTCGCGTCATATTCTCGATATTGCTTTCGTGAACAACCACGTTATCTTCGATACGAATGCCACCAAACGGCTTCAGCGCTTCAATTTTTGCCCAGTTGAAGTGCTTGCTGAACGGGCCTTCACGCCACGGAGCCAACAGTGACTCGATAAAGTAGATGCCCGGCTCGATGGTCAGCACCATACGCGGCTCAAGGATACGCGTGCAGCGCAGGTATGGATATTTAGACGGTGCCGCCAGATGCGTGCCAGTGTCATCCTGCATAAAACCTGCAACATCGTGAACCTGCAGACCCAGCGGGTGGCCAATACCGTGAGGCATAAATGGCCCGGTCAGGTCGTTTTCTACCATCGCTTCTTCACTCATCTCTTTCACAATCTGATGCTTACGCAGCAGTTTAGCGATGCGCTGATGGAACTGAATGTGGTAATCCACATAGCGGGTTCCCGCTTTCATGGTACTGATAAGCGCGAGTTGCTCATCGTTAACGTCTTTAATCAGGTGCGCAAAATCGGTATCTGCATCCGCCGCCCAGGTACGGGTCAGGTCAGCCGCATAGCCGTTGTACTCTGCCCCCGCATCCAGCAGGAAGCTGCGCATTTCAGACGGAACATGGTGATCGAGTTTGGTGTAGTGCAGAACAGACGCATGCTCATTCAGCGCGACAATGTTGCTGTAAGGCACGTCAGTATCACGGTGGCCGGTTGCGGTCAGGTACGCCTGGTTAATATCGAACTCGCTCATACCAGACTGGAACGCTTCATACGCTGCACGGTGACCATTCACCGCCGTTTTTTGCGCTGCACGCATGCAGTGAAGTTCGTAGTCGGTTTTATACGCACGGTAATAGTGCAGATAATCCAGTACCCCTTTCGGGTTCAGTTTGTCCGCCTGGATCCCCAGACCCAGCGCACGCTCAGTGACAGGGCCAATGTAGGCGATATTGCCACGTGCAGCAGGCAGCTGGCTGCCAATGCCGTCTGCTTTTGGCAGGGCAATGACATCCACTTCTTCCGTCCAGAAGCTGGTCGGCAGCGGCTCTACGTTGTGCCAGTAATCCACCGGCAGGTAGAACCACAGTTTCGGTTTGTTCACGCCATCCACCAGCAACCAGCAATTTGGAACCTGTGTTACTGGAACCCAGGCTTTAAACTGCGGGTTAACTTTGAACGGATAAGCATGGTCATCAAGAAACGTATTCATCAGCTCACCGGAGTGGATAAGCAGAGCATCCAGCTTAAAGCGTGCCAGGACATCACGGGTACGTTCCTGTAGGGTAACGATATGATTTTTATAAAGCGAAGACAGTGAGTCCATCTTTCTTCCTTTTGTTTTTTTGACCTCAAGTTCTCGCATCTTAGCACACCTGACTCCGACTGCGTGATTTCCACCGACCGTGATCAATGCAGCAATTTCTTAATGAGTGATTTGCATTTTATTAACATAAATTCCACACTCCGTTTCATCTGGTATGACCAGATCCAATTGCTGGATTCAGGAGACTGACATGCTCTACAAAGGCGACACCCTGTACCTCAACTGGCTGGAAAGTGGCATTGCCGAACTGGTGTTCGATGCCCCCGGCTCAGTGAACAAGCTCGATACCGCGACAGTGGCCAGTCTTGGCCAGGCGCTGGATGTACTTGAAAAGCAATCTGAATTAAAAGGGCTGCTGCTACGCTCGAACAAAGCGGCCTTTATTGTCGGTGCCGACATCACCGAATTCCTCTCGCTGTTCCTGGTACCGGAAGAGCAACTCAGCCAGTGGCTGCACTTTGCCAACAGCGTCTTCAATCGTCTGGAAGATTTACCGGTTCCAACGATCTCCGCCGTTAACGGCTACGCGCTGGGCGGCGGCTGCGAATGCGTGCTGGCCACCGACTACCGCCTGGCGACGCCAGACCTGCGCATCGGCCTGCCAGAAACCAGGCTGGGCATCATGCCGGGCTTTGGCGGCTCTGTGCGTATGCCACGTATGCTGGGTGCCGATAGCGCCCTGGAAATCATTGCTGCGGGTAAAGACATCGGCGCTGACCAGGCACAGAAAATCGGCCTGGTGGACGGTGTCGTTAAACCAGAAAAACTGGTTGAGGGTTCCCTCGCCATTCTGCGCCAGGCTATTAACGGCGACCTCGACTGGAAAGCCAAACGTCAGCCGAAGCTGGAACCGTTAAAACTCAGCAAAATTGAAGCCACCATGAGCTTCACCATCGCCAAAGGCATGGTGATGCAGACGGCAGGTAAGCACTACCCGGCTCCGATTACCGCCGTAAAAACCATTGAAGCCGCAGCCCGCTTTGGTCGCGATGAAGCCCTTAAGTTAGAAAATCAGAGCTTTGTTCCGCTGGCACACACCAATGAAGCCCGCGCACTGGTTGGCATCTTCCTGAACGATCAGTTCGTGAAAGGCAAAGCCAAACAGCTGACCAAAAACATTGAGACGCCAAAACATGCGGCGGTACTCGGTGCTGGCATTATGGGTGGCGGTATTGCTTATCAGTCGGCCTGGAAAGGCGTGCCGGTGGTCATGAAAGATATCAGCGAGAAATCCCTGACGCTGGGCATGACCGAAGCAGCCAAGCTGCTGAATAAACAACTGGAGCGCGGCAAGATCGACGGTCTCAAACTCGCCGGCGTCATTTCCACTATTCAGCCAACGCTGGAATACACCGGTTTTGACCGTGTGGACGTCGTGGTTGAAGCGGTCGTTGAGAACCCGAAAGTCAAAAAAGCAGTGCTGGCGGAAACTGAAGATAAAGTTCGCCCGGAGACTGTTCTGGCGTCGAACACCTCCACCATTCCGATTAGTGAGCTGGCAAGCGTGCTGAAACGCCCGGAAAACTTCTGTGGCATGCACTTCTTTAACCCGGTGCACCGTATGCCGCTGGTTGAAGTCATTCGTGGCGAAAAAACGTCTGATGAAACCATTGCCAAAGTGGTGGCATGGGCCAGCAAGATGGGTAAAACGCCAATCGTGGTGAACGACTGCCCGGGCTTCTTCGTCAACCGCGTGCTGTTCCCTTACTTCGCTGGTTTCAGCCAGCTGCTGCGCGACGGTGCGGATTTCCGCAAAGTCGACAAAGTGATGGAAAAACAGTTCGGCTGGCCAATGGGGCCTGCCTATCTGCTGGATGTGGTCGGCATTGATACCGCGCATCACGCACAGGCAGTCATGGCTGCTGGCTTCCCACTGCGTATGCAGAAAGATTACCGCGATGCGATTGACGCCCTGTTTGACGCCAGCCGCTACGGCCAGAAAAATGGCCTGGGCTTCTGGCGCTATAAAGAAGACAGCAAAGGCAAACCGAAGAAAGAAGAAGATGCCGCAGTGGACAATCTGTTGGCCGGGGTATGCCAGACGAAACGCGACTTCACAGACGATGAAATCATCGCCCGGATGATGATTCCGATGATCAACGAAGTGGTGCGTTGCCTGGAAGAAGGCATCATCGCCAGCCCGGCAGAAGCCGACATGGCGCTGGTGTACGGCCTCGGTTTCCCTCCGTTCCACGGCGGTGCGTTCCGCTGGCTGGATACGCTCGGCAGCGCCCGCTATCTCGATATGGCTCAGCAATATCAGCATCTCGGCCCGCTGTATGAGGTGCCGGAAGGTCTGCGCAACAAAGCGTGCCATAACGAACCCTACTATCCAGCAGTTGAGCCAGCCCGTCCGGTTGGCGAACTGAAAACGGCTTAAGGAGTCACAATGGAAAAGGTTGTCATTGTTGATGCAATTCGCACCCCGATGGGCCGTTCAAAGGGCGGCGCATTCCGTAACGTGCGCGCGGAAGACCTCTCCGCGCACCTGATGCGCAGCCTGCTGGCGCGTAACCCGGCGCTGGACCCAACTGCGCTGGACGATATCTACTGGGGCTGCGTACAGCAGACCCTGGAGCAAGGTTTCAACATCGCCCGTAATGCCTCGCTGCTGGCGGAAATCCCACACTCCGTTCCGGCTGTCACCGTGAACCGCCTGTGTGGTTCGTCAATGCAGGCGCTGCACGATGCTGCCCGCATGATCATGACTGGCGATGCACAGGCCTGCCTGGTGGGTGGCGTAGAGCATATGGGCCATGTGCCGATGAGCCACGGGGTAGATTTCCACCCAGGCATGAGCCGTAACGTGGCGAAAGCCGCGGGTATGATGGGGCTGACCGCCGAGATGCTCTCCCGCATGCACGGTATCAGCCGGGAAATGCAGGATGCCTTTGCTGCGCGCTCCCATGCTCGTGCCTGGGCCGCCACGCAATCTGGTGCATTTAAGAACGAGATCATCCCGACCGGAGGTCACGATGCTGACGGCGTACTGAAGCAGTTTAACTACGACGAAGTCATCCGCCCGGAAACTACCGTCGAAGCGCTCTCCACGCTGCGTCCGGCGTTTGATCCGGTGACCGGCACGGTAACGGCTGGTACCTCCTCAGCACTTTCCGATGGCGCAGCTGCCATGCTGGTGATGAGTGAAAGCCGTGCCAGTGAGCTTGGCCTGACGCCACGCGCTCGCGTGCGTTCAATGGCGGTGGTGGGCTGCGACCCGTCGATTATGGGTTACGGCCCGGTTCCGGCGTCAAAACTGGCGCTGAAAAAAGCAGGTCTGACTGCAAGCGATATCGATCTGTTTGAGATGAATGAAGCTTTCGCCGCACAGATCCTGCCATGCATTAAAGATCTGGGGCTGATGGACAAGATCGACGAGAAGATTAACCTCAACGGTGGCGCGATCGCCTTGGGTCACCCGCTGGGTTGTTCCGGGGCACGTATCAGCACCACGCTGATTAACCTGATGGAACGCAAAGATGCTCAGTTTGGACTGGCAACGATGTGTATCGGGTTAGGTCAGGGTATCGCGACAGTATTTGAAAGAGTGTAATTCCAGGAAAAGTATCTCAAAGCCAATGGCGTCAGAACAAGGCGACAAGTGAGCGCAGTTATGGCGTCATTGGCAAGAGAGACAGTTTAGTTGCCGTTCTTCCCGCCTGTCAGGGGCGGGTTTTTTATTTAGATGAATGCAAACGCATCGCCGAACAGGCGATCTTCACGCGCACCACGTTCATTACAGAACAGGTCACGGGCAATTTTCGCCATCTCGAAACGACCAGCGATGTAGATATCATGCCCGGCCAGCGTACCGTAATCCTGCAGCACTGCCGTCAGCACCGTACCGCTACGCCCACGCCAGCCCTCTTCCGGTTGCTCGACTACCGGCTCAATACGCAGGTTCGGATGGGTTACGCTCAGCGCTTCCAGTTCAGACAGGTCGTACAGATGTTTCTCTTCGCGGCCACCCCAGTAAATGGTGATATCGCGGTTCGGGTTACGCTCCAGTGCGGTCAACAGAATAGAACGCACATAGGAGAAGCCTGTACCACCGGCAATCAGGATCAGCGGACGGTCTTCATCTTCACGCAGCCAGGCGTCACCGTGTGGAATATCTACGACAATTTCACGCTCTTTAAGAATGCGATCCATAACGGCCATCGCATACAGATTCAGCTCTGACGCACCAATATGAAGCTCAATAAATTCCTGCTCTGCTGGCGTAGAAGCCATTGAGAAAGGGCGCTTATCACGTTCATCCATCACCACCATTAAGTACTGACCAGCGCGGAAAGAGAATGCCGCTTCTGGCACTAAACGGACGCGATATACGGTGTCGGTGATGGCATCTACCGAGGTCACTTTACAGCTTAAGGTTGTCATTCGCTCTCTCTGTCGGGAAGTCTAAGGGCTTAACGGTCAGATTCGGGTTTACCGTTATTCATTATGGCCAGTTCGTCCCAGATCGCGTCAATTCGCGCGGTCACGGCAGGATCTTTTTTGATCGGGCGACCCCATTCACGGTCGGTTTCGCCAGGCCATTTGTTTGTGGCATCCAGTCCCATTTTTGAACCAAGACCGGAAACCGGTGAGGCAAAATCCAGGTAATCTATCGGTGTGTTTTCGACTAACACCGTATCGCGCGCCGGATCCATTCGTGTGGTAATGGCCCAGATGACGTCATTCCAGTCGCGGGCGTTGACATCATCATCGCAGACGATAACAAATTTGGTATACATAAACTGACGCAGGAAAGACCATACGCCCATCATTACGCGTTTAGCGTGACCAGCATACTGCTTCTTCATCGTCACCACCGCCAGGCGATACGAACACCCTTCCGGCGGCAGATAGAAATCAACAATTTCCGGGAACTGCTTTTGCAGGATCGGCACGAACACTTCGTTCAGCGCCACTCCCAGCACTGCGGGTTCATCCGGTGGACGGCCGGTATAGGTCGAATGGTAAATCGCATCTTCACGCTGGGTAATGTGCGTAACGGTAAACACCGGGAAGTTATCGACTTCGTTGTAATAACCCGTGTGGTCACCGTATGGCCCTTCCGGTGCCATCTCACCCTGTTCGATATAACCTTCCAGAACAATTTCAGCGCTGGCGGGCACTTCCAGGTCATTAGAAATACACTTCACGACTTCGGTTTTGGTACCGCGCAACAGCCCTGCAAAGGCATATTCAGACAACGTATCAGGCACTGGCGTTACCGCACCCAGAATCGTTGCCGGATCAGCACCCAACGCCACAGACACCGGGAAACGCTCTCCCGGATGTTCCGCACACCACTCCTGGAAATCGAGCGCACCACCGCGATGCGACAGCCAGCGCATAATGAGCTTATTTTTACCTATCAATTGTTGACGGTAGATACCAAGATTTTGCCGCTCTTTATACGGGCCACGCGTGACGGTCAGCCCCCAGGTGATAAGCGGAGCGGCATCTTCTGGCCAGCATTGCATGATGGGAATTTTTGTCAGATCAACCGCATCGCCTTCCAGCACTTTCTGCTGACACGGCGCACCGCGCAGGCGTTTGGTTGGCATGTTCAACACCTGCTTAAACTGTGGCAGCTTGTCGAACAGATCGCGGAAGCCTTTTGGCGGCTCCGGCTCTTTCAGAAAGGCCAGCAATTTGCCCACTTCACGTAACGCAGTCACATCCTCTTGCCCCATTCCCAACGCCACACGGCGTGGTGTGCCAAACAGGTTGCACAGCACTGGCATGGAGTAGCCTTTTGGGTTTTCAAATAACAGCGCAGGGCCACCGGCACGCAAGGTACGGTCAGCAATTTCTGTCATTTCCAGATAAGGATCAACAGGAAGTGTAATGCGTTTGAGTTCGCCCTGCTTTTCCAGCAGCGTCAGGAAGTCGCGTAGATCGTGGTATTTCATGCAGTTAGTCATGGCCTCTCTGTAAGCGCTTCATTATACGGCGTAAGCCTGCGCGATGCTGTAATTTTGTTAAATTAGCGTGAACTTCTGCGTCCTGTTTCACTTTCGACCATTATAATCAACTTAGCGATCCCGCCAGGGTTTTGATATGCTTGCGCCCCGAACTAAGGGAAAGAGTGATTATGCAGGCCTGGTATTTACTGTATTGCAAACGCGGGCAACTTCAGCGCGCACAGGAACATCTGGAACGTCAGTCTGTAAACTGCCTGACACCCGTGATCACGCTTGAAAAAATGCAGCGTGGGAAGCGTACCACCGTCAGTGAACCTCTGTTCCCGAACTACCTGTTCGTCGAATTCGACCCGGAAGTGATCCATACCACCACCATTAGCGCAACGCGCGGTGTCAGCCACTTCGTACGTTTTGGTACTCACCCGGCAACCGTCCCGTCGACGGTCATTCATCAGCTTTCGGTTTACCAACAACCCGAGAATATCACCGACCCGGAAACCCCTTTCGCGGGCGATTGCGTGGTGATCACTGAAGGCTCCTTCGAAGGATTGCAGGCAATTTTCTCCGAACCTGACGGCGAAACACGCTCCATACTGTTGCTCAATCTGTTGAATAAACAGGTGCTGCAGAGCATTAAAAACACCGGGTTCCGCAAAGTTTAAACGTTTACTCCGAACAGGCGACGCACGTTGTCATTCGTCTGCGCCGCCAGCCAGTGCGGCTCTTCTCCACGCCAGTGCGCCACTTTCTCAACAATATGCCCCAGATACGCTGGTTCATTACGACGCGAAGCGGGCTTCGGTGAGAGATCACGTGGCAGCAGATACGGTGCATCCGTTTCTACCAGCAACCGTTCAGCAGGGATCACCGGCAGCAACTCACGAAGTTCCAGCCCGCGGCGTTCATCGCAGACCCAACCAGTAATACCCAGATACAGCCCACGGTTCAGACAATCCAGCGCCTCCTGCCGGGAACCGGTAAAGCAGTGCAGCACCGCGCCAGGCAGTTTATCCAGCCACGGTTCCAGCAAAGCGAGAAAGCGCTCATGCGCGTCACGGCAGTGCATAAAAGCTGGCATCCCGAGTTCCGCCGCAATCGCGAGCTGCGCGGTAAATGCTATTTCCTGCTCTTCGGGTGTTGAAAAGTTGCGATTGAAATCGAGCCCACATTCACCGATGGCCACCACCTCTGGTTTTTTTGCCAGACGATGAAGCACCTCAGCGCTGTCGTGTGTCCACTGGCTACTGTCATGAGGGTGCACTCCTGCGGTTGACCAGCAACGGTCGTAGCGTTGCGCCAGTTGCTGAGCCTGTTCACTTTCATGCAGGTTAGTACCCGTCAGCAAAAGCCCCTTCACCCCAGCGGCAAAAGCACGCGCCACCACCTCATCGCGATCTTTCGCAAACTGCGAGCTGGTCAGGTTAAGCCCAATATCAAACATGCGGATCCCCATATGACAACCGCCCTGACGGGCGGCTGGTTTTATTCTTCAGTGGTCTTTTCAGACTCGTCGTCTTCGTCATCCTGTGGACGTCGCTTACCCACGTAGAAACGCGAGAAAAACACACCGACTTCAAACAAGCAGTACATCGGTATTGCCAGCAACGTTTGCGAGAAGACATCCGGCGGAGTCAGCAGCATACCCACTACAAATGCCCCCACCAGGATATACGGACGCTTCTTGCGCAGATCTTCTGGCGTCGTAACCCCCACCCAACAGAGCAGCACTATCGCCACCGGCACTTCGAACGCAACGCCGAACGCCATAAACAGCGCCATGACAAAGCTGAGATAACTGGCGATGTCCGTCGATACCTGAACCCCTTCCGGCGCGGTGTGTGTCAGGAAACCAAAGGCCAGTGGGAAGACCACAAAGTAAGCAAACGCCATGCCGATATAGAACAACAGCGAGCTGGATACCAACAGCGGGATAACTAATTTGCGTTCATGCTTATACAACGCCGGAGCCACAAAGGCCCAGACCTGATAAAGAATAATGGGCGCAGACGCAATCAGCGAAACCCAGAAGGTCAGCTTGATGGGGGTAAAGAACGGCGAAGCAACATCCGTTGCAATCATTGTTGCGCCCAGCGGCATCTGCTTAATCAGCGGTGCAGAAACCACCTGGTAGATATCGTTGGCGAAATAGACCAGGCACAAGAAAATGAGGAAAACTGCAATAATGCAGTTTAACAGGCGCTTACGCAGCTCAATGAGATGTGCAATGAGCGGTTGAGTATCATCTACTGCCATGTTTACGCTTTATCACTCGACGAGGGGGATGATTCGGAAACGGGTACGGCGGGTTTTGCTTCAGCCGCTTTTACAACGGGCTCTTCCGGCTGCACCTGCTTTTTCACTTCAGTTTCCTGCGGCGTCTGTTCTGGCGCGGCAGCCTGATGCCCGGCGCTGGCTGGCGTTACACCTTCTCGCTGCGCTTCGTTATCTTTCACCACCGGGTTATGGATGGTGTTAGCTTCATCACTCGCCTTTTCAGGATCATTGATGCTGTAAGAACGCTTCATGGACTCCGCCGCTTCACGCAGCTCATCCATCGAGGCCTTCAGTTCCGGCGTCAGGTTATCCATGCTCGCCTTCTCAACCTTTTTCAGGCTTTCCTGAAATTCCTGAAGCTTAAGCTCCTGCGCCAGCTCGTTCTGAACGGTACTTGCCAGCGAGCGAAGCGCACGCACCCACCCGACGACGGTTTTCACCGCAACAGGTAAACGCTGCGGCCCCAGCACGATCAAACCAATCACGAAGACCAGCAGCAACTCACCAAAACCAATATCGAACACGAATTACACCTGCTCTTTATCGTGGCGTTTAGCGTCTTCCTTTTTGGCGTCATCTTGCTTGTCAGAGATGGATTTCGCAGTAAAGTCAGCATCCTGGCTGGATTTATCCTGCTTGCTCTCATCATCGCTCATGGCTTTCTTAAAGCCTTTGATAGATGCGCCGAGGTCGGAACCGATAGAACCGAGTTTCTTCGTGCCAAACAGCAGCACGACGATGACGGCAATGATCAACAATTGCCAGATACTGATACCACCCATACATGTTCCTCAGGGATAGATGATTAATTAGTCAGATCGCATTATACGTATGCAACCCGGCGATAGCGACGCTAAATCAGCGCGTTTTTCTCCAGCCTGCGAGCCAGACAACAACCCCGCCAGCCATCAGCCAGGCAGGCATCATCTGCCAGTCCGGGCGATTGATCAGCAACAGCGTACCGCTCAGCAGCAATGTCGCCCCAATACCAAAGAGATAGCGTGACTGTCCCTGGCGAACGCGGCTGGACTGAAGCTCGCGGGCGATTTTATCCATGCTGTGCTGAAGGTTCTTGTTCTGACGCAAACTGTCATAAACCAGCTCAGGAATTTCAGGCATTTTTTCAATCCAGAACGGGGCTTTCTCTTTCAGATAGCGCACCAGCGCCGGAATGCCAACCTGATCCTTAATCCAGGATTCCAGGAAAGGTTTCGCGGTTTTCCATAAGTCTAACTGAGGATAGAGCTGACGACCTACGCCTTCAACGTAAAGTAATGTTTTCTGAAGTAAAACTAACTGCGGTTGCACTTCCATATTGAAGCGGCGGGCGGTGTTAAACAGGTTCAGCAAAACATGGCCGAAGGAGATCTCCGCCAGTGGTTTTTCAAAAATCGGTTCACATACGGTACGGATAGCAAACTCAAACTCTTCGACGTTAGTATCCGCCGGAACCCAGCCTGAATCTACGTGCAGCTCGGCCACCTTACGGTAGTCGCGATTAAAGAAGGCGATGAAGTTCTCGGCAAGATAGCGCTTATCTTCTTTGTTCAGCGAGCCCACAATGCCACAGTCAATACCGATGTACTTCGGGTTCTCAGGGTGTTCGTAACTCACGAAGATATTGCCCGGGTGCATATCCGCATGGAAAAAGCTGTCGCGGAACACCTGGGTGAAGAAGACCTGCACGCCACGCTCGGCCAGCAGCTTCATGTTGGTGCCCTGGTTTTCCAGCGCAACCACATCCGATACCGGGATCCCGTAGATACGTTCCATCACCATCATATTCTGGCTACAGTAGTCAGAATAGACTTCAGGCACATACAGCATCGGGCTGTCTTCAAAGTTACGACGCAGCTGAATGGCGTTTGCTGCTTCACGCTGCAGATTAAGTTCATCAATCAGCGTTTTTTCGTATTCCCGCACCACTTCCATTGGACGCAGTCGACGGCCATCAGGCAGCAAGCGTGGAACCCAGCGGGCCAGGCGGTAGATAAGCTTCATGTCAGCTTTGATTATCGGCAGGATATCCGGGCGAATAACCTTGATAACCACCTCTTTGCCGTTTTCTTTCAGACGCGCCGTGTGTACCTGAGCAATGGAGGCTGATGCCAAAGGCTCAATGTCGAAATCGTCAAACCAGGTTTCGACGGGGATATTGCCCATCGCTTCTTCAATCTGTTTCTTCGCCCTTCCCCCGTCAAACGGGGCAACGCGATCCTGCAACAGTGCCAGTTGGTCGGCAATGTTTGGTGGGAAGAGATCGCGACGGGTAGAAAGCATCTGCCCAAACTTGATCCATACCGGGCCAAGCTCCTGTAGCGCCAGACGCAGACGTTCACCCAGCGGCTGACCTTTATGACGATTTGGCATCCAGAACAACATCCGCCGCCAGATCCGAAGCGGCAGCGTAATGCGCATTTTGGGGATAAGTTCGTCTAGCCCGTAACTCAAAAAGGTGTGGACGATAAAATAGAGGCGGCGAATTTCACCAGGCGTCATTTGCTCTCCAGTTTTTCCAGCCGTTTGGTTAAGGCATCAACCGCGCGTTCAACAGCGGCAGTCTCTTCCGCAAACCATGCCACTTCCAGCGGCCCGGGTGCCATGCGCCATTCTTCGGTCAGCACTTCTGACGCATAGCGCTGCTGTCGCTGCAGGCTTTTGCGCAGGAAAGCCGAACCACCATGAATCGCTTTACCGATCCCTTCAGCAGCAATGTCGCCAATAAAGGGCGCGAGCAGTTCTGCCGGATCAAACTCGGCCAGGTCGCTAAGCGCAACGAAGTTCTGCACGACCTGAATATCGCCTTCAACTTCCAGTTCACCGCTGCGGATAAGCGCGGTCAGTTGCTGGCGGTCACGCAGTTTTGGTAACACGCTCATGTGCGTAATGACCGAGCAGTCCGCCTCGCCTTCCCACTCACCCAGAACGTCGAGCTGACGTTCGCTGAAGACCAGCACAAGCGGTGTCGAAAACTCTTTTAAAACGATACGCAGTACCTTTCCGTTAAGCCGCTGACGTGCGGATTTCAGCGCAGGTGCGCGGTACAGAAAGGCATTCAGTACATTCTCAATGCCTGCGGTGACCAGGGGTTTAAAGGGCACGGGACACCTCCACTCAGAACTTGTAACCACGATGCAGCGCGACGACACCGGCCGTCATGTTGAAGTACTCAACGTTCTCAAATGCCGCATCCTGCATCATGGCTTTCAACGTGTCTTGATCCGGGTGCATACGAATAGACTCTGCCAGATAGCGGTAGCTTTCTGCATCGTTTGCCACCAGCTCACCAATACGCGGCAGAATGTGGAATGAATAGGCATCGTAGGCTTTACTCAGCGGCTCGATAACCGGTTTGGAGAACTCAAGCACCAGCAGGCGTCCGCCCGGCTTCAGCACGCGGTACATGGAACGCAGCGCTTTGTCTTTATCCGTAACGTTACGCAGGCCAAACGAGATAGTGATGCAGTCAAAGGTATTATCCGGGAACGGAAGAGCTTCAGCGTTGGCCTGTACATATTCCACATTACCCACAACGCCGATGTTACGCAGCTTCTCGCGTCCCATTTTCAGCATGGAGTCGTTGATATCGGCCAGAACAACGCGACCGCTTTCCCCTACCAGACGGGAGAATTTCGCGGTCAGATCGCCCGTACCACCCGCTAAATCCAGCACCGTTTGTCCACGACGCACACCGCTACAGTCGATGGTGAAGCGCTTCCACAAGCGATGAATGCCGAATGACATTAAGTCATTCATCACATCGTACTTCGCCGCCACGGAATGAAATACGTGGGCCACCATGTCAGCTTTCTGCGCTTTGGCGACAGTCTGAAAGCCAAAGTGCGTCGTGTCTTGTGAATCGTCAACCATCTCAGAGCCTGCTTATCAGTAAAATGTCCGGGAAGTGTAACAGATTGGGCGCGTTTGCCCTACGATTCAACCACCGCGAAAGAAACGCGTCGGCTCCTCTTCTGGCGATAAATCCGCCGTTAAATCGTTGTCTTCACTGTTTGTCTTTTGTTCAGCATGACCTTCTCGCAGACGGAATTCTTCGTCCTGAGCCGTGGCCTGTTCCACCAGTTCCGGATTAATCTCGCGTTTGACCTCCACCCCCAGGCTGCGAAACGCTTCGGCTTGCGCCAGCAAATTGCCGCGCCCGGAGGAGAGCTTTTTCATTGCCTGACGGTAGTTATCCTGCGCGCGGTCAAGGCTTTGCCCAACCGAGGACATATCGTCCACGAACAGGCGCATTTTGTCGTACAGCTTGCTGGCGCGATCGGCAATCTGCTGCGCATTGCGGCTCTGGTGCTCGTAGCGCCACAGGTTCGCAATGGTACGTAAGGCCACCAGCAACGTGGTGGGACTTACCAGCATAATGTTATTTTTCAGTGCTTCAGTAATCAGTTCTGGCTGCCTGTCGAGCGCCAGCAGGAATGCGGGCTCTACCGGGATGAACATCAGCACGTAGTCCAGAGAACGCAAACCCGGCAGCTGTTGATAGTCTTTTCGGCCCAGCAGACGAATGTGGTTACGTACAGAGGCAATATGTTCCTGCAGCGCCGCCTCGCGAATGTAATCATCCTCTGCATTGAAGTAACGCTCGTAGGCCACCAGCGTCATTTTGGCGTCAATCACCACATCTTTGCCCTGCGGCAACCGCACAATCACATCCGGCTGCATGCGCGAGCGGGCATCGTTCTCAATGCTGACCTGCGTTTCGTATTCATACCCTTCACGCAGACCAGAAGCTTCCAGCACGCGGGTCAGTACCACCTCGCCCCAGTTACCCTGCGCTTTGTTATCCCCTTTCAGGGCGCGCGTCAGGTTGACTGCTTCCTGCGCCATCTGCGCATTCAGCTGCTGGAGATTACGAATTTCATGCGCCAGCGTGTGACGCTCGCGGGCTTCCTGGCCAAAGCTGTCCTGCACCTGACGACGAAAACCGTCAAGCTGTTCACGCAGCGGTGTCAGCAGGCTGTTCAGGCTCTGGCGGTTTTGTTCGTCAACGCGGCGGTTGCTGTGCTCAAAAATGCGGTTCGCAAGGTTCTCGAACTGCTCACTGAGGCGCTGCTCGCTGTTGATCATCTGGCGGATTTTATCTTCCGCATGCAGCTGGGTAGATTCAAGGCGGGTGGTCACTTCGCGGAGATCGGCCTCCAGTGAGGTGTTAATGTCGCGCAGGTTGCGCAGTTCGTTATTGAGCAACTCACACTCGTCGCGCCAGTGCGAACCCTGGGCAAGCTGTTGTTTTGCCGCGCTTAACTCCGCGACCATCTCTTCGCGTTCTGCCAGTTGATCGGCTTTCTGCTGCGCGTGCTGGTAGCTGGAAATCAGCCAGCCTATACCCACACCCACCAGCGCAATCACCGCATAAATCAGGATTGAGATATCCACAATGCCCCCTGCATCAACGTATTACCCGCACAAAATAGAATTGTGCTGTATAAACGTCCAGTTTGAAAGGGTTTTCCTGCGAGGCGCTACGCAAAAAGAAAAGGCCGAACGTATCGGCCTTTTATCTCATAAGACGGGACTAGATCAGGCGACGAGCGGCTTCAACCACGATTTTCACCGCATGACTTTCAGTCTGCTTCATGGTCTCGGCGTTCGGGATCTCTTGCTGAGTACGGTTGACGATAACGCCTGCCACCATACCGGCACGCAGACCCTGGCTTGCGCACATGGTCAGCAGTGTTGCAGATTCCATTTCGTAGTTCATTACGCCCATAGACTGCCACTCTTCCATTGAGCCTTTAAAACGGCTCACGACGCGACCAGAGAAGGTGTCGTAACGCTCCTGGCCTGGGTAGAAGGTATCAGAAGAGGCGGTCACGCCCACGTGAGTCGTTGCCCCCACGGATTTCGCGGCTTCAACCAGTGCAGTGGTACATTCGAAATCAGCCACTGCCGGGAATTCCATTGGCGCAAAGTGCAGACTTGCTCCATCCAGACGCACAGACGCGGTGGTGACCAGCACGTCGCCGACATTGATATGTGGCTGAATAGCACCGGTGGTACCGATACGCAGGAAAGTACGAATGCCCAGCTGCGCCAGCTCTTCAACTGCAATAGAAGTAGACGGGCCGCCGATACCGGTCGAGCACACGATCACTGCTTTGCCATCCAGCTCAGCGCGCCAGGTGGTGAATTCACGATGGGCTGCCAGCTTAACCGGCTTATCCATCAGCGCGGCGATCTTTTCCACACGCTCAGGATCGCCAGGGACGATAGCGAGCGTAGCCCCTTGTAAATCGTTTTTAGTGAGGCCGAGATGAAAAACATCAGACTTAGACATAGGTGACTCCTCTGTGGGTCGGTTAGTCAGAAGAAGTAAAATGGTACTTTACAGAAGCAATAAGCACAATTTCGTGACACACCTCACCATGAATGAAAATGATTGCAGTAGATTTCCATGAAATGGTGATTCACATCACATTAACAAGTTATATCGCGGGGCACTGCACAAAAGATAGACGGTTTAAGGCACTGTGGGTTGTTATCTTGAGGTCTATATTTATATGCACTTACGGGTACGGAGAATACCATGACTCAGAAAACCAATTTTGCGCCTGCCGCCGCCCCTCTTGCTTCGACCATCGTCTCCACCTCTGAAGAATCGATCCTGGCCGGTGAAACCTCCATTCCCTCGCAGGGCGATAATATGCCTGCTTACCACGCACGGCCAAAATCCGCTGACGGCCCGCTGCCTATCGTGATTGTGGTTCAGGAGATTTTTGGCGTTCACGAACATATTCGCGACCTCTGCCGTCGACTGGCTCTGGAAGGGTATCTGGCCGTTGCACCAGAGCTCTATTTCCGCCAGGGCGATCCGAATGATTACAGTGATATCCCTACGCTTTTCAGCAACCTGGTCAGCAAAGTGCCAGATGCGCAGGTGCTGGCCGACCTTGACCACGTTGCCAGTTGGGCGGCGCGTAACGGTGGCGATCCGCATCGCCTGATGGTGACCGGTTTCTGCTGGGGTGGCCGTATTAGCTGGCTGTATGCCGCGCACAATCCACAGCTCAAAGCCGCCGTGGCCTGGTACGGTAAGCTGGTGGGTGAGAAGACGCTGAATTCACCGAAGCACCCTGTTGATATCGCAACAGACCTGAATGCACCGGTTCTGGGGTTGTACGGCGGACAGGATACGGGTATTCCACTCGATACCGTGGAAACGATGCGCCATGCGCTGCGTGCAGCCAACGCAAAGGCTGAAATTGTGGTGTATCCGGATGCCGGGCACGCCTTTAATGCCGATTATCGTCCGGGCTATCACGTGGAATCCGCTAAAGATGGCTGGGAGCGTATGCTGGCCTGGTTCAGCCAGTACGGTAATAAGAAATAACTTTTATGGCTCCGGGGCACACCGGAGCCATTCCCACATGAAAAATAAGTGCATTTCATCACATTCTTGCGACAAATTTTTTCACTCTAAATATTCTTCTCATCAAATTTTTTGCCACATTATTCAGCGATATGACTCCCTTCACACTCACCGGGTATAACGCCTGCCAATACAAATTTTTCGTTGCTGCACACCAAACTATTTTCCTGTCTCACCACCTCTTTCTGCTGAATACTCAGCATCAGATTTACGGATCGTTTATGACCTGAACAGGAGATTTACCATGACGCAATACGTATTCCAGGCTCAACCTTTTGCTCTGCCATTTGCCCCCCATAGCACCGCTCTGGTGATGATCGACATGCAGCGTGATTTTGTGGAAGCCGGTGGGTTTGGTGAAGCGCTCGGTAACGATGTTTCGCGGGTTCGTTGCGCCATCGAGCCCTGTAAAAACGTGCTCGCAGCAGCCCGCAGTCAGGGAATGCTGGTGATCCATACCCGTGAGGGGCACCGCGCAGACCTTAGCGATTGCCCGGCAGCCAAGCTCACCCGCGGGGGCAAAACCTTTATCGGCGAACCCGGCCCAATGGGGCGTATTCTGGTGCGCGGGGAAGCGGGCCACGACATTATTCCAGAGCTCTACCCTGTCGCGGGCGAACCGGTTATCGATAAACCGGGCAAGGGTGCGTTCTATCAGACTGACCTGCATCTCATTTTACAGAACCACGGCATTAAAACGCTGATTGTCTGCGGCGTCACCACTGAAGTTTGCGTCACCACGACCGTTCGCGAAGCTAACGATCGGGGTTACGAGTGCATTATCCCGGAAGACTGTGTCGGCTCTTATTTCCCGGAATTCCAGAAATATGCGCTGGAGATGATCAAGGCACAGGGTGCCATTTTCGGCTGGGTCAGCCATTCCTCCGCCATTCAGGAAGGCCTTAAGGGCTAAATAACGGAGATACCGTCGAGGCCTCGCGGTATCCGCTATCTAACAACCTCACATTATCACGACCTTTTCGTAGCGCCCGATACCACGCTATGCGGGTTCCCTTTGTCCGCACTCTGCTGTCGGGCAGTCATTACCAGGCTTAACATAATGAAAATTCAGAGCAAAGTTTTCAGCAACCTATACCAGGACTCTGTGTCTTTGATGCAGATTTCAGCGCGGATCAGCAAGCTACCAGGTATCCATAACGCGTCAGTGGTGATGGGAACCCCGATGAACCTCGAACAGCTTCGTGAAGCTGGACTTGGTACGGAGCTCCGCGCCGGTCCGAACGATCTGATCATTGCCGTCATGGGAGAAGAAGCCGCTTGCATAGCGGCGCTGGATCTCGCTGAGCAACGCCTGAACAGTAAGCCTGAAGAGAGTGCGGATATCAGCAAATCTCCCGACCCGGTTAGCCTGGATATGGCGCTGGAAACCGCGGCCGATGCTAATCTGGCGCTGATTTCCGTTCCCGGAGACTACGCGGCCGCCGAGGCGATAAAAGCGCTGAATCTGGGTATGAACGTGATGATGTTCAGCGATAACGTCAGTTCCGGGCAGGAAAAAGCGATTAAAACCCTCGCGCACGCACATCGCCGTATTGTGATGGGTCCCGACTGTGGCACTGCCATTATCAACGGTATTCCGTTGGGTTTTGCTAATGTGGTTAAACGCGGGGTCATCGGTATCGTCGGTGCATCCGGTACCGGGTTGCAGGAGGTGACGTGCCGTATTGACAGACTTGGGTCAGGCATCTCGCAGGCTCTGGGCACAGGCGGCCATGACCTCAGCGAAGAAATCGGCGGGATTTCCATGCTGGATGGACTCCAGGCACTTATGCAAGATGAAGCCACCGACGTCATCGTTTTGATCTCAAAACCACCTTCACCCACTGTGGCTACGCGCATTCTGGAGCAGGCTCAGTTTGCCGGGAAACCCGTGGTAGTGAACTTTATTGGTTCTGATCCGCAGGAGATCGCACGCCCTAACGTAAGCGCCGCAATGACGCTTGCCAGCGCAGCTGAAATCGCGGTTGCATTAGCCAACCATCAGCCATTACCAGAAAAACCGGCAGACCCAACACCTCGTGACATCGTTACCCTGCAACAGGCTTGCCTGAATTTGTCTGCGGCAAGGCAGGATATTCGCGGCGTCTTCGCGGGAGGGACGTTCTGCTATGAAGCGCAACTCATCTGCCAACAAAACGGTTTCAGCGCCGCATCAAACACCCCCGTTTCCGGAAATAAAAAACTGCAGGATATCTGGCAGAGCCACGGTCATACGCTAATCGACATGGGAGATGACGATTTCACCCGCGGTAAACCGCACCCGATGATTGACCCCACGCTGCGCAACCAGCGCCTCATTAACGAGCTGAACGATCCACAGACTGCCGTTGTGTTGTTCGATGTGGTGCTGGGATATGGCGCATCCGAAACCCCTGCCAGTGAATTACTGGAGCAACTTGCTCACATTGATAAACACCATGCCCCGGTATTGATTGCGCATGTATGCGGCACAGAAGCCGATCCACAACAGCGCAGCCGCCAGGTTGACGCCCTGCGTGAAGCGGGCGTCATCATCGCCGATTGCAACGCGCAGGCCGCAGCCTGGGCCAGCATCGTGGCTAACATTCAGCTCCAGAAGAAGGACGTCTGCGCATGAACACCTTATTTAATCAGCCCCTGAAAGTAGTGAATGTCGGGCTTCAGAGCTTTGCCAGTAATATCCAGAAAGTCGGTGGCGAGGTTATCGCACTCAGCTGGCAACCCCCTGCGCTGGGCAATATCGATGCCGGACACGATCTTGCCTCTCTGCTGCATCACCCCTTAGTAGAACACGCCAACCAGATTGCGATGGCGCGTTACCTCAGTGCCCAGCCGGCTCTGGTGGATGTCATGCCGGCCAGCGAAGCGATTCCCGAAATGGCTCATCGCAAACTCATCCTGCATTCCGGCCCGCCCATTCGCTGGGAAAACATGTGCGGCCCGGTGAAAGGGGCCATTGTGGGTGCAATGTTGTTTGAAGGCTGGGCTAGCGGCCATGAAGAGGCCGAGAGACAGATCCTGGCGGGAGAGGTAGCACTTGAGCCATGTCATCACCATCACGCCGTTGGGCCGATGGCTGGCATTATCAGCCCGTCTATGCCGCTGTGGGTTATTGAAAATAAAACCAACGGACAACGCGCCTTCAGCAATTTTAACGAAGGGTTAGGTAAGGTTTTACGCTTTGGTGCCAACAACGAAGAAGTGCTCGAACGTCTGTGCTGGATGCGCGATGAGCTGGGACCTGCGCTTAAAGCCGCCGTGCGTCACCTGGGCGAGCTGGAGTTAAAACCGCTGATGGCACAGGCGTTACATATGGGTGATGAAGTCCATAACCGTAACGCCGCAGCAACCGGTCTACTGATCAAACGCCTGCTGCCCGCGCTACTGGCCTGCAACTTGCCTGGTACGAGCGTACAAAAGGTCGTGGCCTTTATCACCAGCAACGATCACTTCTTCCTCAACCTGTCGATGGCGGCCTGTAAAGCCATGATGGACGCAGCCGCCGGTGTGCCATTCAGTTCAATGGTTACGGTGATGGCACGCAACGGTGTTAATTTCGGCATTCGCTTGTCCGGCACCGGAGAGCAATGGTTCCAGGCTCCAGCCAACGCGGTCGAAGGGCTATTTTTCCCGGGCTATGGCGTGGACGATGCTGCCGCAGATCTTGGTGATAGCGCCATTACGGAAACCGCCGGCGTGGGTGGATTTGCAATGGCATCTTCCCCTGCAATTGTAAAATTTGTCGGTGGAACCCCCGCAGATGCGACCAACAATAGCCGCCGCATGCAGTCAATTACCCTGGGTGGTAACCCGGCCTTCACACTGCCAGCCCTGAACTTTGCCCCGACGGCTGCCGGTATCGACGCCCGCAAGGTCGCCGACCGCGGTATTTTACCCGTCATCAACACCGGGATTGCGCACAAACAGGCCGGCATCGGCCAGATTGGAGCGGGCATCACGACCGCTCCCATGCCCTGCTTTGTCGAGGCAATTTCCACACTGGCGCAGATCGTTGCAAAAGGAGAACCACAATGAGCAGGCCATTGGCTGTCGTTGCTGTCGGTGGTAACGCCCTGATCCAGGACGATCGACGGAATAGCATTCCCGATCAATACGATGCGGTGATTGAAAGCGTTGAACATATCACCGATATGGTCGAGGCCGGGTGGGATCTGGTATTGACCCACGGCAATGGCCCGCAGGTAGGGTTTATTTTACGCCGTTCCGAACTGGCGAGCGGTGAAGTTGCCCCCGTCCCACTGGATTACGCCGTGGGCGATACCCAGGGCGCAATCGGCTATATGTTCCAGAAAGCGCTGCATAACGCCCTGGCACGTCGCGGTATTCACAAACCCGTTATTGCTCTGGTGACGCAAACACGGGTCAGTGAGGAGGATGACGCCTTCGCAAACCCAACCAAACCTATCGGTGCATTCCTTGATGAAGCGACCGCCCGCGAACGTCAGCAGCAACTCGGCTGGACACTGATGGAAGATGCGGGCCGGGGCTGGCGACGCACCGTGCCTTCTCCCTCACCTCTGGAAATCATTGAACACAACACCATTGCCCAACTGGTGAAGCAGGGCTATATCGTCATCGCCTGCGGCGGTGGCGGGATCCCGGTCGTTCGCGATGCACAACAACAGCTGAAAGGCGTCGAGGCGGTGATTGATAAAGATCGCGCGTCTGCTCTGCTCGCCAGCCAACTGCAAGCCGATTTGCTGCTCATTCCCACCGGGGTAGAAAAAGTGGCGATCAACTTCGGCACGCCCCGGCAGCAATGGCTGGACACCCTTACCGTCGAACAAGCCCAGGCGCTCGTGCAAGAGGGGCAATTTGGGGTCGGTAGCATGCAACCGAAAGTCGAAGCAATTCTCGATTTTGTGAACACCAGCCAACAACAGGGTAAATACGCCAGCGGTCTGATCACCAGCCCGCAGGCCATTAAAGCCGCCCTTTCACACCAGAGCGGAACCTGGATCACCCCATAACATTTACCGGAGAATAATATGACAACCACTACTCTGCTGGCTGTGAATGGCACCCTGATGCGCGGCCTGGAATTGAACAAAAACATGCTCAAGGCAGGCGGTGTATTCGTACGCGAAGACCTCACCGACGCGCACTATCGCCTGTGGAGCATTAACGACAGACACCCTGGGATGATCCGCGTCGCACAAGGCGGCACGCAGGTTGCGCTGGAGATTTGGGCGCTTCCGCTCGCCAGTTTTGCCGAATTACTGATGAGTGAACCTGCGGGGCTGGTCATCGGTAAAGTCAAACTCGCCGATGGCAGCGAAGTGCTGGGCGTGCTGGCGGAAAACTGGCTCACGGAGGGTCAACGCGAAATCACAGAACAGGGAAGCTGGCGACAGTACACCGGCCATTTCCACACGGCGTAACGCGCACTTCAGAGGGAACAAGATATGCGTAAAACAGAAGAGAGTCTTCACACTGCGTCAGGGTTACGGATCGCCATGATTTTGCTTGGGATCGCCGTTACGCCGGTTCTGCTGTCATCTTCAAGTCTGGGTAACCAGCTTTCCAGCGGCAGCCTGATGAGTGTGGTATTGCTGGGTGGACTCATCCTCACCATTTTGTCTGCCATTACCATCAGCGTGGGCGAAAAAGCCCGCCTGCCAACGTACGGTATTGTGAAATATGCGTTTGGCGAAAAAGGCGCGATCGCTATCAATATCCTGATGGCCATCAGTCTGTTCGGCTGGATTGCGGTAACCGCCAGCATGTTCGGTCATTCCGTGCATGATTTGCTCACACAGCATGGGCTGAATGTTCCACTGCCGCTGCTGGTCGCTGCGGGATGTGTGATTTTTGTCGCCTCTACCGCGTTTGGCTTTGCGGTATTAGGGAAAGTCGCCCAGATTGCCGTCCCTGTAATTGTGCTGGTTCTGTGTTACATCCTGTATGTTGCCACCCACAGCGACATAGCAATGCCGCAAACCGTTGTCAGTATGAATACTGGCGTTGCCGTATCGACCGTCGTTGGCACGATCATCGTTCTGGTCGCGACTCTGCCGGACTTTGGCAGTTTCGTGCATAACCGCAAGCACGCCCTGATCGCGGCGGGGCTGACGTTTCTGGTTGCCTACCCCCTGCTGTACTGGGCTGGCGCGACGCCCAGCGCCATTAGCGGCCAGGGTTCCCTGCTGGGTGCGATGACAGTCTTTGGTGCCGTACTGCCTGCCGCGCTGTTGCTGATTTTCGCCTGCGTAACGGGTAATGCCGGGAATATGTTCCAGGGCACGCTGGTCGTGTCAACGTTACTGACCCGCTTTCCTAAATGGCAAATAACCCTCGCGCTGGGGGGATTGTCTGCCATCGTCGGTAGCCTGGATATTATGGCGTGGTTTATCCCGTTCCTGCTGTTCCTCGGTATTGCCCCCCCCCCGGTCGCCGGAATTTATATTGCCGATTTCTTCATGTACCGCCGCAACGGTTACCAGGATTCCGTTCTGACGCAGGAACCACAAATTAAAGCGCTGACGTTTGTCGCGTGGATTTCAGGCGCTGTTGTAGGTTTTATGACCGTGAAAGGGGTGTTCACTCTGACCACTATTCCGTCGGTAGACTCCATTGTTGTGGCCTGTATTGCATACGCGCTGCTCAGTCGTCTGGGTCAACACCGATAGTTCCTGCGTATAATTGGCACACTTTTACGGCTGAATCGAACCCGGGTTCAGCCGCTCTCTGCCGACCAGGAAACCCTATGTTTATTTCTGACGAAACTCTCCGCGTGATCCATCTGGTCGCCAGACACCAGAGCATTACGACTGCCGCCGAGCAGCTAAACAAAGTCCCGTCCGCCATTAGCTATACCATCAAAAAAACGGAAGAAGCGCTTGGCGCAGAACTGTTTCTTCGCAAAGGACGCTACATCGAACTCACGCCAGCGGGCAGCTATTTTATTGAACACAGCAAAACGATCCTCGGCGATCTGGAAGCACTCAGACGTAACACGGTGTTGATCCACGATGGCATTGAACGTGAATTAACGATTGCGGTAAACAACATCATTCCCACCGCCGTGCTGGTCGAGTTCATCCGCGATTTTGAACAACAATTCTCGTCAACGACACTGACGCTGAATCTTGAAGTCTACAACGGTTGTTGGGATGCACTGTACGGCAGACGGGCAGATCTGGTGATTGGTGCGCCCCATGCCGTTCCCGGCAGCGAGGGCATTATCAGCGCCCCTTTAGGGCAGCTGGAATGGGACTTTGTCGTCAGCCCACAGCATCCGCTCGCGGGTGCCCGACACCCGCTCGACAACGCTGAACTGCGTCACTATTCGGCCGTGTGTATTCGTGACACATCCATCAGCATCGCACCGCAACAGGCCTGGCTGCTGGAGGGGCAAAAACCGCTTTTTGTGCCTGATTTCACCACCGCCATTGCATTAATCGAGCAAAATGTGGGGATTGGCTATATTCCGCACCATCTGGCGCTACCGTTGCTCAACAGGGGAACGCTACTCAAAAAACCGATGCGTGAACACAAACATGCCACAACGCTTTTTCTGGCAGCCCGTTCAGACGGTATGGGGAAAGTGTGCCGCTGGTGCATGGACTACCTGCAGCACCCGGCCTTAAGTGCAAGGCTAAGCGGGGGATAAAACACCTCTCCACAATGAAGGGAGAGGTTTTCCGGTTACGCCTGACGCAGATTCTGCGCCGCCTTCACCATGTTTGCCAGCGCCGCGCGGGTTTCCGGCCAACCGCGGGTTTTCAGGCCGCAGTCCGGGTTCACCCACAGACGCTCCGCCGGGATACGCTGAGCCGCTTTCTGCAATAAGGCTTCAATCCATTCTACGTCCGGCACGTTCGGTGAGTGGATGTCATACACGCCCGGCCCGATTTCGTTCGGGTAGTCGAACTCTTCGAATGACTCCAGCAGTTCCATGTCTGAACGTGATGTCTCAATAGTGATCACATCAGCATCCAGCGCAGCAATGGAATCCATGATGTCGTTAAACTCGCAGTAACACATATGGGTGTGGATCTGCGTGTCGTCCTTCGCGACGGCGGCGTTGATGCGGAAGGCTTCCACGCCCCAGGCCAGATACGCATCCCAGTCGCTGCGACGCAGCGGCAGACCTTCGCGCAGTGCCGGTTCATCAATCTGGATGATGCCAATGCCCGCCGCTTCCAGATCCGCCACTTCGTCACGCAGCGCCAGTGCAATCTGTTTCGCGATGGTTTCGCGGCTTACGTCTTCACGCGGGAACGACCAGCAGAGGATCGTCACTGGGCCGGTGAGCATGCCTTTCACCGGTTTGTCGGTGAGAGATTGCGCATACTTCGCCCACTCAACGGTGATCGCTTCCGGGCGACTGACATCGCCGATCACCACCGGCGGCTTCACGCAGCGGGAGCCGTAGCTCTGCACCCAGCCGTTCTGGGTAAAGACGAAGCCGTCCAGGTGTTCACCAAAGTATTCCACCATGTCGTTACGCTCGGCTTCACCATGTACCAGCACGTCCAGACCTAAGCGTTCCTGCTCGATAATCGCCTGTTTGATGTGTTCAGCGATGCCGGTGCGATAGTGGTTCGCATCCAGGTTGCCCTTTTTGAAGTCCAGACGCAGGCCGCGGATCTCCGTTGTCTGCGGGAAAGAACCGATTGTGGTGGTCGGCCACGCAGGCAGGCTGAAGCGGGCGCGCTGGGCTTCGGCACGCACGCTGTAAGCGTTCTGACGCTGGCTGTCCTGCGCCGTGATGGCCGCCAGACGTTTTTCGACCGCCGCATTGTGAACGCGGGTGGAGTGACGACGTGCCTGAATCGGCGCGCTCCATTCGGTAATCGCCGCCGTATCGCCCGTGTTCAGCGCATCACGCAGCAGCGACAGCTCTTCACATTTCTGCAGGGCGAAGGCAAACCAGCTTTTCACTTCCGCATCCAGGCGGGTTTCCACACTCAGATCGATGGGGCTATGCAGCAGGGAGCAGGAAGAGGCGACCCACAGATCGCGTTTACCGACGACATCTTTAATCTGTGCATACTTCTCCGTCAGATCGGCACGCCAGACGTTGCGACCGTTGACCAGACCCGCCGAGAGCAGCCAGTCCGTTGGCAGACGCTTGTGCAGCTCCGCCACATCATCTTTGCCATGAACCAGGTCAACGTGCAGCCCCTGAACCGGCAGCGCCGCGATCGTGTCGAGGTTTGGCGTGACACCTTCAAAGTACGTGGTCAGCAGCAGCTTCACCTGACCCGTCAGCGCGTCGTAAGCCGGTTTGAAGGCGTTCAGCCATTCTTTCGGCAGCTCAAGCACCAGCGCTGGCTCATCAATTTGCACCCACTGAATGCCGCGTTTACCCAGCTCAATCAACACCTGTTTGTAGACCGGCAAAATATCGTTCAGCAGGCTGAGACGGTCAAATTGCTCGCCTTTCACTTTACCCAGCCACAGGTACGTAACCGGCCCCAACAGCACAGGTTTTACCTGATGCCCCAGTGCCAGCGCTTCGTCCACTTCGTCCAGCAGTTGCGTCCAGGTCAGTTTGAACTGCTGGCCTTTTACGAACTCCGGCACCATGTAGTGATAGTTGGTGTTGAACCACTTGGTCATTTCCGCCGCTGCCGCTGGCTCCCCTGTTGGCGCACGGCCACGGCCAATGCGGAACAGGGTGTCGATATCTACCGATCCATCTTTGTTCTGATGACGAGCCGGCACGTTGCCAAGCAGCAGGCTGGTGGTCAGAACATGGTCGTACCAGGCGAAATCGCCCACTGGCAGCAGGTCAACACCCGCCTGTTTTTGCTGATCCCAGTGACGGGCACGCAGCTCGCGGCCAACGGTCAGCAGTTCTTCACGGGTCGTGTTGCCCGCCCAGTAGCTTTCTTGCGCTTTTTTCAGCTCGCGACGCAGGCCAACGCGAGGGAAACCGAGAGTGTGATTACGGATTGTCATGGTATGCCCCTTGTGAATTTTTACGATTTAGACGTCCAGATGTTTACACATCCATAATTGGCGGTTACTGTATATTCCTCAAGCGCAAAATGTTCATGCCGAAGTGAAGGACTTTCATGATCGAGATAAAACACCTGAAAACGCTACAAGCGTTGCGGAACTGCGGTTCTCTCGCAGCGGCTGCGGCCACACTGCACCAGACCCAGTCCGCCCTTTCTCACCAGTTCAGCGATCTGGAACAACGCCTCGGCTTTCGTCTTTTTGTGCGTAAGAGTCAGCCGCTACGCTTTACGCCGCAGGGTGAGATCCTGTTGCAGCTGGCCAACCAGGTGCTGCCGCAGATTGCCAGCGCCCTGCAATCCTGCAACGAGCCGCAGCAAACCAAACTGCGTATCGCAATTGAGTGTCACAGCTGTATTCAGTGGCTGACCCCTGCGCTTGAGAGCTTCCGTCAGAAGTGGCCGCAGGTGGAGATGGACTTTAAATCCGGTGTGACGTTTGACCCTCAGCCATCGCTCCAGCAGGGCGAGCTGGATCTGGTCATGACCTCAGACATTCTGCCGCGCAGTGGTCTGCACTATTCGCCGATGTTTGATTTTGAAGTGCGCCTGGTTCTGGCTCCGGATCACCCTCTGGCCAGTAAAACGCGCATCACGCCGGAAGATCTGGCGACGGAAACGCTGCTGATTTACCCGGTGCAGCGCAGCCGCCTGGATATCTGGCGTCACTTCCTGCAGCCCGCAGGTATTAGCCCACAGCTGAAAAGCGTGGATAACACCCTGCTGTTGATTCAGATGGTTGCGGCCAGAATGGGTATCGCGGCGCTGCCTCACTGGGTGGTGGAAAGCTTTGAACGCCAGGGTCTGGTCGTGACCAAAACCCTGGGTGAAGGACTGTGGAGCCGGCTGTACGCCGCCGTGCGCGACGGCGAGCAGCGTCAGCCAGTAACGGAAGCGTTTATTCGCTCAGCGCGGAACCACGCGTGCGACCATCTTCCGTTTGTGCGGAGCGCGGAGCGACCCAACGGCGATGTACCCACAGCGAAGCCAGGATCACCGTCCCTCCAGTAAGGAAGCTCGGCCAGTGCGGTTGTTCCTGCCAGATGGCGAGGTTCACCAGTAGCCCCGCAGGCACATGAACGTTGTTCATAATCCCCAGCGTACCGGCGTCTACCTGTGTAGCGCCGTAGTTCCACATGAAATACCCCAACCCGGATGCCACCACGCCCAGCCAGACCAGAATGCCCCACTGCACGGAGGTGGTCGGCAGTTTTTGCGGGTTACCGAGCATAAACCACGCCGCCACCGCGACGATAGCAGCCCCCATATAGAACCAGGCGAACGCGTTATGCTGTGGCATCGGACGGGTTTCCATCAGGCGTTTGTAGCCAACCATACCAATAGCAAAGCTGATATTCGCCAGCTGCACGAACATCAGGCCAGTCCAGAAGTGATCGCTCACTTTGTCATAGCGAATAATCGCCGCCCCCACAACCGCCAGCAGCGCACTCAGCACATAGCCCCAGCGTAAGCGACGCTTGCTCAGCAGATCGTAAATCAGCGTGATGTAGAGCGGTGTCAGCACGGTAAACAACAGGAATTCGGAGACGGACAAGTAGACGTATGCCCGGAAGCTGAACAGATACATGATGCCGAGCTGCATCGCCCCCACCAGCATGTACAGCAGAATGGTTTTTAGCGACTGCCCGCGAGTACGCAAAAACGGCAGGAACACCAGCGCCGCCAGCCCGACACGCATCAGTACCGAGAAGTAGCTGTCAACATGTCCGGCAAGGTATTCACCGATCAGGCTAAAGGAGAAGGCCCACAGGATAGTGGTGATAATGAGTAGCGCCACAATGCTTGTCTCTCAGAAAGAAGGACAGGCATTGTAGCGAACTACTCAGTTGACAACTGGGCAGTAAATAACCAATTAAAGATTATTCAAGGAACAATTTGCGCAGATATTTTGGTACCGCGTTATCGGCGTTCGAACCAATCACTTCCAGCTCGGGGTGCAGATCTTTCAGACGCTGGTGCGCATTCTCCATAATGCAGCCTTTCCCTGCCATCGAGAGCATTTCTGCATCGTTCATACCATCACCAAAGGCAATGCTGTCTTTCAGGCCAAAACCCATACGCCTGGCGACAGCGTCCAGCGCGTGACCTTTCGAGACACCGCCCGCCATGACCTCCAGACAGGTAAGCGTAGAGAAACTGACGTTGACGCGGTCACCCCAGCGCGCATTAAACGCCTGCTCCAGCGGCAACAGTTCTTCATGGCTGGTGCAGGTGAAAAACACTTTACTGACGCCTTCCGGCTCCAGCAGACCCGGCTCGTACAGCGAATACTGGAATACCGCCTCTTTAAAGAAACGCATCTCTTCCGGACGGTGGCGGTTCATAAACCACTCATCGTCGCGATAAACGTTGGTGACGATATTCGGGTTGTTATGCACAACACCAAACAGATCGGCGGCAATGCCACGATCCAGATTGTGAGTGAAAATCAGGTTGCCATCGGTATCGTGTACTCGCGCACCGTTGGAGGTGATCATGTAGGACTTGATGTCCAGATTATCGCGGATCTGCCCTACATCCACGTGGTGGCGACCGGTGGCAAACACAAAGTTCACGCCACGGGCAGTCAGGAGTTTCAGGGTCTCTTTCGCATAAGGCGACAGGGTGTGGTCGGGGGAAAGTAGTGTGCCATCTAAATCAGATGCAACAACCTGGTACATAGGGAAATTTAACCTCAATAGAAAATCAGTTATGCCGGTTGAAAAACTCAACAATGGCGTTAAGCGCGACTGAGCGCATAGCGTCCTTTTCGAAAAGGATCTCATGGAATGCGCCGTTTATAACCAGCGGTTTTCGCCCTTCACAAGGGTGACCGGCGGCGGCGCGCAGTTCACAAAAGCGGTCATGCATGCGGTTATCGACCACACGCTCTTCTTCCGCCTGAATCAGGAGTGTCGGTGTGTCGTCATTGCCGACGCCAGTCAATACCTGCTCACCGGCCAGAATGCCTTCCCGCACCCAGTGATAAGTGGGACCACCGACGCGTAAACGCGGTTCATCGGCATAAAAGCGCAGGTTACGGCGATAACGCTGCCGACTGTGGGTTAACACATTGATGGCAAACGGTAGTGCCCGCCAGCGTCCTGTCCCGATGGCATACCCTTCACGAATGCGCTGATGGCCCTCAGCCCAGTCAAGAATATGACGCACCATCCAGTCAGGAAAACGCATCACGATGCCATACATCGGCGCGGTGAGCGCAATGGCATCGCACTGGTGCTCGTAACGCTGCAAAAACAGTGTGGAGATCGCACCGCCCATTGAGTGCGCAAGGATATAACGCTTACGCCACGGGCCTGGCTGAACTTCCTGTTGCCAGAATGCGGCAAGATCGTCGACGTAATCGCTGAAATTATCCACATGACCACGGTGCGTGTCCGATAACATACGACCGGAAAGCCCCTGCCCACGATGGTCAATAATCAGGACATCGAACCCTGTATGGACCAGATCATAAGCCAGTTCGGCATATTTAACGTAGCTTTCTATACGCCCCGGGCATATCACAATCACCCGATCATTTTTCTTATCCCGAAAACGGACAAAGCGTACCGGAACACGACCTACGCCTGTAAATTCATCTTCCTCACGTTGCCGCCAGAAATGGGTCAGCGGCCCCATAGAGAAAGCAGCAAATGCGTTTTCTCGTGTTTCCCAGTCCTTTTTCTGCTGAAACATCGGGTTTCCACCCCTGTAAGCCAAGGAATATCGTTTTTTCATCACTGGTCACAAAATGACTCAGCAATAGCGTATTGTGGCATAAAAACAGACGATTCGGGAGTTTCAAATGACCTTCGAGTGGTGGTTCGCTTACCTGCTGACATCCATCATCCTCAGCCTTTCCCCTGGCTCTGGCGCGATCAATACCATGACCACATCCATCAACCACGGCTATCGCGGTGCGGCGGCGTCCATTGCCGGCTTGCAGACCGGGCTGGGCATTCACATCGTGCTGGTAGGGATTGGTCTGGGGACATTGTTCTCCCGCTCTGTACTGGCGTTTGAGGTGCTGAAATGGGCCGGCGCGGCATATCTGATTTGGCTGGGTATTCAGCAATGGCGTGCCGCAGGATCAATCAACCTGAACACACTCGCTCAGGCACAAACGCGCGGTCGTCTGTTTAAACGCGCAGTGTTCGTTAACCTGACTAACCCGAAAAGCATTGTTTTCCTGGCCGCGTTGTTCCCGCAGTTTATCGTGCCACACCAGCCGCAGGTGATGCAGTACGTGGTGCTGGGTACGACCACCATTGTTGTCGACATCATTGTGATGATTGGTTACGCGACGCTGGCGCAGCAAATCGCGGCCTGGATTAAAGGGCCTAAGCAGATGAAGGCCCTGAATAAAGTGTTCGGTTCGTTGTTTATGCTGGTTGGCGCGCTCCTGGCGTCAGCGCGTCATGCTTAGCGAGAGATAATCAAATGGATACCGAAGCCGGTGAACAACGCGCCGGCAAAACCGTCAATCCACTTTGCGATGCGCTGGTAACCACGGCGCATTGCCGGTAAGGCAAACAGGCTTGCCACCACGGTGAACCAGGCAAACGTCTCAACGACAATCAGCAGGAAGATACCCCAGCGCGCCCCCGCGCCCACGCTGTCACCGACAAACAGAGAGAACACGGAGCCAAAATAGATGATCGCTTTCGGGTTCGCCAGGTTGGTCAGCAGCCCTTTCACAAAGCTACGGCCGCCCGTTGCCAGCTCAACCTTTGGCTCTTCCGGCTTTTTCACTTCTTTCTTCAGCGCTCCGCGCAGCATCTGGTAGCCCATCCAGCACAGGTAGAGACCCCCGCCGACCATAATAATGTTATGCAGCCAGGCCATCTTTGCCAGAATCAGGTTCAGACCGAGTAGCGCCACCGCCGCCCAGACCATGACACCCGCAGTGATACCCAGCACGCCCATCATCGCCTCTTTGCGGGAGCGGCTGACCGCCGTTTGTGACACGAAGAAAAAGTCAGGGCCGGGGCTCATCAGCGCAACGATATGCACTAACGCCACGGTGAGAAATAGCATTAACATAATTAGCTCGCGGGGAAATAATACAGTGAGTCACCATCCTGGCACTTTTTAGCCCGGCTGACTACTCCTCATCATCACCATCTGCGTGAGAACGGATGAGCGCCATAAACTCTTTACCGAAGCGCTCCAGTTTGCGCGTACCCACGCCGTTAACGCTGAGCATCTCGCCAGCGCTGAGTGGCATTTGCTCGGCCATCTCAATCAGCGTCGCATCGTTGAACACCACGTACGGTGGAATGTTCTCTTCATCGGCAATGGCCTTACGCAGCTTGCGCAGTTTGGCAAACAGCTTGCGGTCATAGTTGCCACCGTACGATTTTTGCATCACGCGTGGTTTCAGGGCGATAACGCGCGGAACGGCGAGCTTCAGTTCAATGTCACCGCGCAGCACCGGACGTGCGGCTTCAGTAAGCTGAAGCGCGGAGTGCTGGGCAATGTTTTGCGCGGCGAACCCCAGGTGGATCAGCTGGCGGATGATACTCACCCAGTGCTCGTGACTCTGCTCTTTGCCAATCCCGTAGACGGGAAGTTTGTCGTGCCCCATATCGCGGATGCGCTGGTTGTTGGCTCCACGCAGCACTTCCACCACGTAGCCCATCCCGAAGCGCTGATTAACACGGTAGATGGTCGAGAGCGCTTTACGCGCGTCCATCAGGCCATCGTACTGCTTCGGCGGATCAAGACAGATATCGCAGTTGCCGCACGACTCCTGACGCCCCTCACCGAAGTAGTTGAGCAGTACCAGACGGCGGCAGGTTTGCGCTTCAGCGAACGCCCCCATCGCATTGAGCTTATGACGTTCGATATCCTGCAACTGTCCCTGCGGTTTCTCTTCCAGGCAGCGACGCAGCCACGCCATATCAGCCGGATCGTAAAACAGCATCGCCTCGGCTGGCAGACCATCACGCCCGGCACGGCCAGTTTCCTGGTAGTAGGATTCAATATTACGCGGGATATCGAAGTGCACCACAAAGCGCACGTTGGGCTTGTTAATCCCCATCCCGAACGCCACCGTTGCGACCACGATTTGCAGGTCGTCGCGCTGGAATTTCTCCTGCACGTCGGCGCGAATGTGATTTTCTAAGCCAGCATGATAGGCCGCAGCGCTAAAGCCACGGTTTTGCAGACGTGCGGCGGTGTCCTCCACCTTCGCACGGCTGTTACAGTAGATGATACCCGACTTGCCGCGCTGCTCCTGCACATAACGCAGAAGCTGATCCAGCGGCTTGAATTTTTCCATCAGCATATAGCGGATGTTCGGGCGGTCGAAGCTACTGACCTGAATCAGCGGATCATTCAGCCCAAGCAGGCGAACGATATCCAGACGCGTTGTGTCATCTGCCGTTGCGGTGAGCGCCATAAACGGCAGCTCGGGGAAGCGCTGACGCAGCTGACCAAGCGCGGCGTATTCCGGGCGGAAATCGTGCCCCCACTGCGAGATACAGTGCGCTTCATCCACCGCCAGCAGAACCGGGTTCCAGTGCGCCAGATGATCGAGGAAGTTATCCAGCATCAGGCGCTCTGGTGCGATATACAGCAGGCGGATCTGCCCGGTACGGCAACCGGCCATCACCTCTTGCTGCTGCTCACGCGTCTGCGTGGAGTTAAGACAGGCTGCCGCCACGCCGTTGGCGAGCAGTTGGTCAACCTGGTCTTTCATCAGCGAAATAAGGGGTGATACCACGACCGTCAGGCCGTTGAGCACCAGCGCGGGAACCTGATAGCAGAGCGATTTACCGCCGCCAGTTGGCATCACCACCAGGCAATCACGCCCTTCCAGCACGGTATCAATGATGGTTTCCTGGCCAGGACGGAACTGCTGGTAGCCAAAGGTTTCATGCAGAACCTGTTTAGCCAGCGATTCCTGATTCAATACTTCCGCCTGCGCCACGTTAACCCCATATGCCAGAAATAAAACAGGCGCTATTTTCAGCGCCTGAGAGAGAAACTTCAACGTTTAACGGAAAAACATTCGAGCAGCCTAGAAAATATCGTTCAACATCACGCCCACGCCGACGCGGGTCTGGTTGAAGTTGTAATCGATAAGCGACTCGCCGTAACCGCTGTAGACCTGCGTATACAGGCGCACATGCTTGCTCACCGGATAGCTCAGGCCCACTTCCGCACCACCGTAGCCGGTGTTCCAGTTGTACTGGCCTTTGGCGCTCAGCACCGCATCACCCAGTTGATAGCCAATTTTGAGCTGGTAATAGCCCATATATTTGGTGATGTCCGGGTTGTCATTGGTTTCGCCCACCACGTACCACGGCTTCACTTCCACCATCCAGTTGCCGTTTTGCGCCATCAGGCGGGTATAAAGACGGTTCCAGCTTCGGGAAGTCGGGTCGGCACGGCCGTTGGAGTCATGGTTAAAACCCATCTCTACGTCGCGCAGCGTCCAGCCCGCAAATTCGTAATCCGTTGCGAAACCGAGGAACAACTGCGGCTCGTAATTGGTTTCACGGAACGGCGAAGATTCCCCGCTGTTGGAGAGCTGCCACCAGGATTTCTGCGTATAGGACGCCCCGAGCACCGAGTTCGGCCCTAAAATGCCACGCCAGAACGGGAAGGCGAGACTGAGCTGATACTTCACCTCATCCTTGCGTGCGTTATCTGACCAGTCATAGGAGCGAATGGCCTCCTTGTTGATATCGCTGGTCCAGGTATAGAGCAGATAGTTGGTGTCGTACGGGTAAAGCGTGAAGGGATTATCATGCTCCTGCAGCAGGTTGGCGATAATGCTGCCACGCACCGCTGGCGTATCGTGTACCTCTTTTACCGTCGCTTCCTGCGCATATGCTGTGAGAGGCAGCGCAATCGCCGCCAGTAACCAACCCAGATACGTCCGCATCGGTGGTGTTCTCCTGAAAAACAGATTGATTTCATGAATCGTTATGAGCAGACATTCTACAGGCTTCTTCAGTAACTTCCGCCTCCTCCTTTCTGAAAGTGGAAATCCTGAAGCATGAGGCATAAAATCAACATTTTGTTAACAAAAAGGATGTCAATTCTCATGTCAGCCACGCTTACCGCCGAAGAAACGTTAAAACTCGTGGGCGAGATTTTTGTTTACCATATGCCCTTTAACCGCGCGCTAGGGCTGGAACTGGAGCGGTACGAGAAAGAGTTTGCCCAGCTTAGCTTTAACAACCAGCCAATGATGGTGGGCAACTGGGCGCAAAGCATCTTGCATGGCGGTGTGATTGCCTCGGCGCTGGATGTCGCGGCAGGACTGGTCTGTGTTGGTAGCACACTGACACGCCACGACACCATCAATGAAGATGAGCTACGTCAGCGCCTGTCGCGCATGGGAACCATCGACTTACGCGTCGACTACCTGCGCCCCGGGCGTGGAAACCGCTTTACCTGCACCAGTAGCCTGCTGCGCGCGGGTAATAAAGTCGCCGTTGCCCGCGTTGAGTTACATAACGAAGAACAGGTTTATATCGCCAGCGCAACCGCCACTTATATGGTGGGTTGAGTGGGTAAAATCAGTTAAAGTGAATGCACTTTCTTGTAACGGATTTTCCCGATGGATGCTAAACAGACGCGGCAGGGCGTTTTACTCGCCCTTGCCGCTTATTTTATTTGGGGTATCGCTCCGGCGTACTTCAAATTTATCGCTTACGTACCGGCTGATGAGATCCTCACTCACCGCGTGATCTGGTCATTTTTCTTTATGATTGCGCTGATGAGCATCAGTCGTCAGTGGTCAGGCGTAAAAACATTGCTGCAAACACCGAAAAAGGTGTTTCTGCTGGCGCTCTCTGCGGTGCTGATTGGCGGTAACTGGCTGCTGTTTATCTGGGCGGTGAATAACCATCACATGCTCGAAGCCAGCCTGGGGTATTTTATTAACCCACTGGTGAATATTGTGCTGGGGATGATTTTCCTCGGTGAGCGCTTCCGCCGTATGCAGTGGCTGGCGGTGATCCTCGCCTTCTGCGGCGTACTGGTTCAGCTGTGGACGTTCGGTTCGCTGCCGATCATCGCGCTGGGGCTGGCGTTCAGCTTTGCATTCTACGGGCTGGTGCGTAAGAAAATCGCCGTGGAAGCACAAACCGGGATGCTGTTCGAAACCCTGTGGCTGCTGCCAGTAGCCGCAGTCTACCTGTTTGGCATTGCCGACAGCTCCACCAGCCATATGGGCAATAACCCGTGGTCGCTGAATATGCTGTTGATGGCGGCAGGCGTGGTGACAACCATCCCACTGCTGTGCTTCACCGGTGCGGCGACGCGCCTGCGCCTCTCCACGCTGGGCTTCTTCCAGTACATCGGCCCGACGCTGATGTTCCTGCTGGCAGTGGTGTTTTACGGTGAAGTGCCGGGTGCGGATAAAATGGTGACGTTCGCCTTTATCTGGGTCGCGCTGGCGATTTTTGTCGCCGATGCAATTTATACCCAGCGCAGGACGCGTAAAGGTCAATAGGGACGTTATAGGGCGGGCTGGCACAACGCCACCCGCCAGATTCCTACAGCCAGTTGCGGCGCTTAAAGTACAGATACGGCGCAAGCCCGGCGAGGATCATAAAGATAATCGCGCCCGGGTAACCAAAGCTCCACTTCAGCTCCGGCATAAACTCAAAGTTCATCCCATAGCTTGATGCCACCAGCGTAGGCGGCAGGAACACCACGGATACCACCGAGAAGATCTTGATGATGCGGTTCTGCTCAATGTTGATAAAACCCATCGCCGCCTGCATCAGGAAGTTAACCTTCTGGAACAGGGATTCGTTGTGCGGCAGCAGGGATTCGATATCGCGCAGGATCTCACGCGCCTGCTCCAGCTGACCACCCGGCAAGCGTGCCTTACGCACCAGGAAGTTCAACGCACGCTGGGTATCCATCAGACACAAACGCACCTTCCAGCCGATATCTTCCAGCTCTGCCAGCGTCGAGAGCGCTTCGTCATATTCATCGCCCTGATGACCTTCCATGATGACACGGCTCAGCTTTTCCAGGTCGCTGTAAATGTTTTCTATCTCATCCGCCAGCTGTTCGATTTTGGTTTCAAACAGGTCGAGCAACAGCTCATACGCGTTGCCGTCCACCATCGCCTGGCTACGGGCGCGCATACGGTAGAGACGAAATGCAGGCAGTTCGCGCTCGCGCAGGGTAAACAGGCGGCCATCGCGAATGGTAAACGCCACGGTGGAGTTACCCGCGTGGTCTTCCGCATCTTCAAAGAAGAAGAAGGAGTGAATGTGCAGACCGTCTTCGTCTTCAAAAAAACGTGCCGATGCTTCGATGTCTTCCAGTTCCGGACGGGTTGCCAGGCTTTGCCCCAGCTCAGATTGTACGCGAAGGCGTTCATCGTCGTCCGGCTCGACCAGATCCACCCATACGGCATCAATGAGGGGCTGTGACTCTTCGGCTTCAAGCCGAGTCAGTCGGTTATTTTCGAGTTGAAATGCGCTCAACATGACCGGGACTCCCAATGCAAAAAATATCGGACAGTTCGGTGGGCACACAGAAACAAATTGGGTTTCAGACCATTAAACAGCCTGACTCAGCGCGACGGGAATAATACAGGTCGCTGACAACCACTAAGGCCATCAGCAAGAGGAGATAGCCTTAGGAGTTGTTCCTGGATGACAGGGAATTGAGCCAGTATCTACTGGGTGTGTCCAAGGCGAATGTCCTCTTAGCGTAATCGTGCGCGCATGTTACGCCAGCAGTAACTGTGGCGTCAACACGCAACGGAACGCTGAAAGGCATTAATTGACCTTCAACGTATAAGGCTAGCAGATTATTACAAAATAATGATAATTTTCTGAATGTTACACTGTTTCCAGTCTGGCGTAAGCCGCCACCAGCCATTTGATCCCCTGCCCCTGGAACGCCACCTGCAGGCGGCTGTGCTCACCGCTGCCTTCCAGGTTTACGATGGTGCCTTCACCAAACTTAGAATGGCGCACGCGCTGGCCCAGCTTGTAACCGGTGTCGGTTTCAGAAATCGGTGAGCCCAGGCGCTGATGGCTGACCGGACGGCTGATGCTGGCGCGTAAACGAACTTCTTCCACGCATTCTTCTGGCAGTTCGCCAATAAAGCGCGACGGACGGTGATACACCTCTTTGCCATACAGACGACGAGTTTCGGCGTAGGTTAGCGTCAGCTTTTGCATAGCGCGGGTCACGCCCACATAGGCGAGACGGCGTTCTTCTTCCAGACGCCCACCTTCATCCAGCGACATCTGGCTCGGGAACATCCCCTCTTCCATGCCAACAATAAACACTTGCGGAAACTCCAGACCTTTGGCGGAGTGCAGGGTCATCAGCTGAACCGCATCCTGCCAGGTATCCGCCTGCCCTTCGCCCGCTTCCAGCGCAGCATGGGAGAGGAACGCCTGCAGTGGCATCAGGTCTTCGTCTTCTTCGTTGTAGCTGAACTGGCGCGTTGCCGTGACCAGTTCCTCTAAGTTCTCAATACGGGTCTGGCCCTTTTCACCTTTCTCCTGCTCGTACATGGTTCGCAGGCCAGAGTCTTTAATCACCCGGTCGGTCTGCACGTGCAGCGGCATATCTGCCGTCTCCTGAGCCAAAGCATCAATCAGTTCCAGGAAGCGCTGCAGCGCGCTGGCGGCACGTCCGGCGAGGGCTTTCTCCTGTAACAGCTCACGGCAGGCCTGCCACAGGGTAAGCTGACGGTCGCGGGACGCCTGACGCACCACGTCCAGCGTACGATCACCAATGCCACGCGTCGGCGTATTCACCACGCGCTCAAACGCAGCATCGTCGTTACGGTTAGCAATCAGACGCAGATAGGAGAGCGCATCTTTGATTTCCTGACGCTCGAAGAAGCGCATCCCGCCATAAATCCGGTACGGCATACTCACCTGCAGCAGCGCCTCTTCCAGCACGCGCGACTGGGCGTTGCTGCGATAGAGAATGGCGCACTGCTCCAGCGCACCGCCGTTGTCCTGCCAGGTTTTAATGCGATTAACCACGAAGCGCGCTTCATCGAGTTCGTTAAACGCACAGTAGATAGAGATCGGCTCACCGTCGACGCCATCAGTCCACAGCTTTTTACCCAGACGCCCGTTGTTGTTTTCAATCAGGGCGTTGGCGGCGCTCAGGATGTTGCTTGTCGAGCGGTAGTTCTGTTCCAGACGAATAGTTTCCGCGCCCGGGAAATCCTTGAGGAAGCGCTGGATGTTTTCCACCTGCGCTCCACGCCAGCCGTAGATTGACTGGTCGTCATCGCCGACGATCATCACCTTGCCGGTATCACCCGCCAGCAGGCGGATCCACGCGTACTGAATGTTGTTGGTATCCTGGAATTCGTCCACCAGGATATTGGTGAAACGTTCGCGATAGTGCTGCAGGATATGCGGCTTGTTGAGCCACAGCTCGTGGGCACGCAGCAGCAGCTCGGCGAAATCGACCAGACCGGCGCGATCGCACGCTTCCTGATAAGCCTTGTAGACGTTTTGCCAGGTCTGCTCAACCGGATTACCGAAGCTCTGAATATGGTGCGGACGCAGCCCTTCGTCTTTTTGACCGTTGATGTACCACATCGCCTGACGCGGCGGCCACTGCTTCTCATCGAGGTTCATTGCCTTGATCAGGCGCTTCAGCAGACGCAGCTGATCTTCGCTGTCGAGGATCTGGAAATCCTGCGGCAGGTTGGCGTCCATATGGTGCGCGCGCAGCAGGCGGTGCGCCAGGCCGTGGAAAGTGCCGACCCACATACCGCCCTGGCTGGTGCCCATCAGTTGTGCGATACGGTGGCGCATCTCTGCCGCCGCCTTGTTGGTGAACGTCACCGCCATAATGGAGTACGGCGAGCAGTGTTCCACGCTTTGCAGCCAGGCGATACGGTGAACCAGCACGCGCGTCTTACCACTGCCCGCCCCAGCCAGCACCAGCATGTTAGTGCGCGAGGCAGCTACGGCTTCACGCTGTTTGTCATTAAGGCTGTCGAGCAGGTAAGAAACGTCCATTGGCACCGTCACGTCATGTCGGGCAGGCGAATGTTATCATTCGCCAAAACCCTGTTAATTTATACAGAACAATTGATGATTATATCAGCGTCGTGAGGGATGCCAACCGCGAAATTTCCACGTGCGGCAGCAGACGGCTGTCCAGCGTTGTCATCAGATCGGCATTTTCCGGTTTGATCCAGCAGGCCTGCATGCCGCAGCGGATCGCCCCGGCCACGTCCGTGGTCAGGTCATCCCCGACGTGCAGGATCTGACCGGGCGGCAGGCGCAGTTTTTGCGCCGCCAGATGGTACATATCGTTAAAGGGTTTCGAGCGTCCGTGCGGACCCGCACGCAGCACAAATTCAAAATAGTCGCCCAGACCAAACAACTCCGGCTGGGCATTGCCGTTGGTGATCGCCACCAGCGGCCACTTTTCGGCCAGTTTTGCCAGCGTATCATGTGTTTCCTGCGGCACATCAATGCGGCTGCGCCACCTGGCGAAGTTCTCCATTGAGGCTTCTGCCCCAATGGCCGCATCACGCGCGCTCATTCCTGCGTTCAGCATTGCCTGCTCAACCGCGCGGCGACGCCATTCCGTCACGTCATGATAAATCTCCGGCTCGGTCTCCCGCAGGGCCTGGCGCAGTCGCTGAAAGTCTTTACTCTGCATTGCCTTCAGCGCCGGATGGTAGTTTTGCACAAACGCCAGCGACTCCTGCTCGGTTCGCAGGATCACCTCACGGTTGTCGTAAAGGGTGTCATCAAGGTCAAATGTGATTGCGGAAATCTGACCGAGTGGGCGGTAAAAACGCATTATTTCCCCCGTTTGGCGCGTGGATGCGCCGCGTCATACACCGAGGCAAGGTGCTGAAAGTCTAAGTGGGTGTAGATTTGAGTGGTCGACAGATTCGCGTGGCCGAGAAGCTCCTGCACGCCGCGCAGATCGCCGCTCGATTCAAGCATATGGGTGGCAAACGAGTGGCGCAGCTTGTGCGGGTGAACATGGCTGTTCAGCCCCTGTTTGATGCCCCACTCAGCAAAGCGCTTCTGCACGTTACGCGCCGAGATCCGCTTCCCGAGTTTTGACAGGAATAGCGCATCTTCTTCTGCGCCAAACAGCCCGCGCAGATCCAGCCAGTGTTCAATCCAGGAGACGGCGTTGCGCCCCATCGGCAGGCGGCGCTCTTTGCTGCCCTTACCCATGACCCACACTTCGCCGGACTCGAGATCAAGGTGTTTTAAATCAAGGTTCACCAGCTCAGACAAACGCAGCCCTGCGCCATACATCACCTCCAGCATCGCGCGGTCGCGTACGGCCAGCGGATCGTTAAGATCGATATCCAGCAGGCGGTTCACATCGTCGACGTCGATATTTTTGGGCAGATGGCGCGGCGCTTTTGGCGTGGCGATCCCTTTAGCCGGGTTGGCTGTTAACCCCCCCTGGCTGACCAGCCAGTCGAAGAAACTGCGCAGGGCTGAGAGCCGGAGTGCCAGACTCGCCGGGCCTAGCCCTTTTTTGCGGCTACGCACGACAACCCCGCGTACCGTCGCAGCGTCACATTGTTGCCAGCTTTTCAGGCCGATCTCGTCGGCAATCTGCATGATGGCATCAAGCTGACGCTGATAGTTCAGCAGCGTAATGGGGCTAAGCTGACGTTCAACGCCCAGGTAGCGCAGAAATCGCGTGACGTCAGGGCCGAGCAGTCCGTCGGTCATACGCGCTCAATCCAGCGCTCCAGCAGCTCCGGCAGCATCAGGGCAATCTCCTGCAACAGATGCGTGCCTTGCCCCTGCTCATAGTGGTGTGCATCGCGGCTGGTAAATATCATCACCCCCAGATCGCCATCGCGCCCCATCAGTGACATCGCCACCGAGCCAATGGCTTTGGCCTCTGGTAACAGCAGCAGCAACTCTGGTCCGTTCAGCGGCCCCAGATAGTGGTGTTCATGGCCCAGACGCTGAATACGCAGCGGTTCAAACGCCTGACGGCTCAGCGCCAGATGGGTGAAGCCAGACGGTGCACCAATGCGCCAGCGGTCAGGGAAAAGACGAAGGGTTGCGCCAGCCAGCCCCAGCTCACGTGCCCAACGGTGGAAACGGCTGAGGAACTCTTCAAGGCTATGCGCCGACGCCAGACGTGCCTGCAGATGCAGCAGACGATAAAACAGGCTTTCGTTATTACTCGCCTGTTCCATCAGCAGCGTCATGTTCTCTTCGAGCTGATTGATATGGTTGCGTGAGCGCGCCATATGCCATTCGACCAGCGACACGGTTTCACGTACCGGATGCGGCACGCGCATCTGTTCGACGACGCGTGCATTGCGGATAAAAAACTCAGGATTGCGCAGCAGATAATCAACAACAGCTCTGTCGTCCAGTTCCGTCACCGTTTCCTGCAGTTCTTCCCCTGGTTGTTTCATAGATGGATAAACCCGTCATAGACATGTGCCGCCGGGCCAGTCATATACAGTGGATGACCCGGGCCTTTCCAGGCGATATCAAGACGACCGCCTGGTAATTCCACGCGAACCTCTTCTGCCAGTAATCCCTGAGAGATGCCGACTGCCACAGCAGCGCAGGCACCGCTTCCGCAGGCCTGGGTTTCACCCGCGCCGCGTTCGTAGACACGCAGGCGGATGTGCTCACGCTTCACCACCTGCATAAAACCGATATTCGCCCGCTCCGGGAAGCGTTCGTGGCTTTCCAGCACCGGGCCGAGGGTTTCGACCGCCGCGGTTTCCACATCATCAACCTGAATCACGCAGTGCGGGTTACCCATTGAGACGACGCCGCACAATACTGTCTGTTCGGCCGCACGCATAATATAGGTCTTTTCCGCTTTGTTCGCGCGAAACGGCACGGCGGAAGGTTCAAAATTCGGCTCGCCCATGTTCACACGCACCAGCTCGTCATCGGTGACACTGAGCACCATGCGGCCATTAGCCGTGCTGACGCGAATATCGCGCTTGTTGGTCAGCCCTTTCAGGCGAACAAAGCGGGCAAAACAGCGTGCGCCATTGCCGCACTGGGAAACTTCGCTGCCGTCTGCGTTAAAAATACGGTAGTGGAAATCGAGATCGGGATCGTACGGCGGCTCAACCACCAAAAGCTGATCGAACCCCACACCCAGATGCCGATCCGCCAGACGGCGGATCAGTTCCGGGGAGAAAAAGACATTCTGCGTTACCGCGTCGACGACCATAAAATCGTTGCCAAGGCCATGCATTTTAGAGAACTGCATCATTTGCTCCATTGCGCGGGTACAGAACGTAATCGTCAGAGATTGACCTGAGTCGGACCGCCATTGTCGCCACGATCGTTCGTGGTTGGCGTCGTGGACTCAATACCGCTTTGCACCGGTTTCGTCGGCGGCGGCGCGCTTTTATCTGCAGGCGGGAAGTACAGCGGCCCTTTCAGACCACAGCCTGTCAGGCTAAACAGCGTGATGAGAACGGCAAGCGTTCGGAAAACGTTTTTCATTATTCAAGTTGCCCGTAAGTTCAAATCTGTTTCTATCATCGCAGGAGAAGACACAAAAGCAAGAGTTTGCCGCTTTCCTGCAACGGGAATTATTTAGCGTTATACTGCCGACATCACGAAAAACAGGAACAAAACCATGAACGACAGTGAATTCCATCGCCTTGCCGACACCCTGTGGATGACCATTGAAGAGTGTCTGGACGACTGGGACGGCGACAACGATATCGATTGTGAAATCAACGGTGGCGTGTTGACCCTCAGCTTCGAAAACGGTAGCAAAATTATTATTAACCGCCAGGAGCCACTTCACCAGGTATGGCTGGCAACCCGTCAGGGTGGCTACCATTTCGATCTGAAAGAGGGCGAGTGGGTTTGCGACCGTAGCGGCGAAACGTTCTGGAACCTGCTGGAGCAGGCGGCGACCGCGCAGGCGGGTGAAAAGGTTAGCTTCCGGTAAGCGTTACACGGGTGGCGCTACGCCACCCGGTACAACGTCTCAGGAAAAATACTGCTGCAACAACGGAGCAGTCGCATCCTGGCTGGCAGGTACCGCAGGTGCCACAGCCTGGGTACGGAACGGGATGACCTGTGCACGACCGTCCACGTCCACAATCTGATAGAACTGCGGCAGGTTGAAGTTGATAAAGCTTGAGCCGTAGGTGAAACGGTCGTGTGACGACGAGTAGAAGCGGCTGACGTCGCGTACCAGCTCCTCTTTGCTGCCTTCACAGTGGTGATACACCTCAGCGCGGTTGGTTTCATCCAGGATGTAGATGTTAAAACCGGCGTCGTCACCCGACTCTTCAAAGAAGAACTGAATAATCCCTTCACTGGCAAAACCATCCACCACCTGCGGCAGTTTGACGTGGTTGGTTTCCACCTGTACTGACAGGCCATGCAGCTTGTTGTGCGAAATTGCGCCGTAGAACTCGATGGCGTTTTCCAGCTTTTGCACCGACACATTCAGGCGCTCGAAGAACAGGCCCCAGGTCTGGCCGGAGACGCGCAGCGCTTTAAAGCGCCCGGTTTCCTGACGGGTACTGGAAAGACGCAGTTCAATGCACTCAGACACCAGTTGCTGCACGCGGGTACGGATCAAACCGCGCAGATGCTGGCTGTAGCAGAACACCTCAACGCTGTCCGGCGGTGCGGCATCCTGGTGCATCTTACCGAGAATGGTTTTCAGCGCCTCGATCATCGCCTGCTCGCCGTTGAAGTGCAGGGTACGCACTTCGTTCCACGAGTTGCGGTACAGCAGGTCTACACTGCCGACCAGGCAGTTTTGCTGCTCGCCAAAGCTAAAGACGTCCAGCTTGCGGAAGTCAAAATGAACCACCTGATTGCGAAACGCCGCCGTCGGGTCATATTCCAGATTGACGATAATCGCCAGATGGCGAATTTCACACGGGCTATAGAGCGCTTTTGGCGTCGGAGCCGGCAGACGCAGCGGGAAGTGGTGCGACACATCCGCCACCATTTCCTGCAGTTTGGCTAAATCGACCCCTTCGTTGCCTTTAATAAACAGGCGGGTACGGGAGGTCAACAGGCCATTGAACCAGGCCCAGGCCACCAGCTTGTTCAGGTAGCGGTTATATTCCAGCGGCTGATGGCTGATGATCGAGTCCATGCTTGGCGCACGGTTGTACAGATACCACCCGGTGCGGTTCGCACGGCCCGGAGGAACATAGATAAAGGTCAGGTTCGGTTCTGACAAATCAGGTGAAATCTGCGGGTTCACCAGCGTCACTTTGCCCGGCAGCGCTTCAAACGCGGCGTACAGTTTACGGGTCAGTACCCCAATATCCTGCGGGCTGGCGGAAACGCTGAGATTATTACGGCGCGCAAAGCGGATCAGGTTACGGTAGCTTTGCATCATCGCATCGAGCAGTTCGTTGTGCGCTTCACGCACCTGATCGATTTTCCAGTTAGCGCGGTTGTCGAGCATGGACAGGCGCTCTTCGTCCCATCCCCACTCTTTGACTAACTGACTGACCACTTCACGACGCCAGCCCACGCATGCGCGTTCGCGGCTCAGTTTTTCACAAACTTTGAGATAAAAACACCGACGCACCAGGTCAAGACGCGTGGTGTCATCTATGGCTTTCAGGTATTCGGTAACGCGTTCCAGCATCATGCAGTAGGCATCAAGCCCGAAGGAGACAATCTCCCCGTCGTGCAGACGCTGCTTGATATCTTTCGCCAGCAGGCGCGGTGTGGGGTATTCCCAGGAATAGGCTTCGAGCAGCAGCGTTTTCAGCACCGCTTTATACGGTGAGTCGATACTTTTATAGAGCTGCCAGAGGCTCGCACCAAAGTACTCTTCGGCAGACAGGGAGCTAAGGCCACCCAGATCCAGCCATTCGTTTGGCGTCAGTACGCCCTGCGCATACAGCGACATGACGTAATCATCGTAATGCTCTTCTTCTTCGCACGGCACCATATTCCACAGAATACGCTTACCGGCCAGGCGAACGGCAGTACGGTAAAACTCATCCAGCAACAGGATGTGCTGCGTTGAGCCGCAGTCTTCACCACCCAGACTGCCGCTTTCGTTATGGCGGAAACGGTTTTCATCAATCAGGAAGAAACTCACTTCCACACCGAGCGATGCCGCCCAGCTTTCCAGCAGGCTGCATTTACGCTGCAACAGCTGACGCTCGTCGTTATCGAGCCAGGATTGATGGCAGACCCAGATATCCAGGTCAGATGAACAGCTTTGCCCTACCGATGAGGTACTCCCCATAGAGTAAACGCCAGTGATTGGCAGCTCGCCTTTCGGGGATTCCTGTGGCGGCATGCCACGGTAGAGTTCCAGCTCATTCAGATAATGCTGTTGGGTTTCATCAGGCGTGAAAACGCAGATGCCACGGGGAACGTTACCATCAAGGTAACCCGGCATCAGCGGGTGGTGATAGTGCAATAATGTCGGCAGCAGACTGTAAACCTGCTGGAAAGCAGGTCCCATAGCAGCAAGCGCGCGATCCACACGCAGTTGATTTATGGCATCCAGTCTCTGTTTCAGAGTCTCAATATAGAGGTACAAGACGTATCGCCTGATGTTTCCGGTGTCGCAAGCTATTCCAGAATCGAATAACGGCGAGCCCGCAGTATTTCAAAAAGATAACCGTTACCCTTTTTCGCCCTTATCTTTAATGGTGGTACCGACGAAAAAATGGTCTAAAACGTGATCAATTTAACACCTTGCCGATTGACCGTAAAGAAAGTTGCGCTACATACAAGTGTAGCACCGTTCTGTACGTGTAAATTCCTGAATACGGCGATGGCTGACGAGAACGCCGCCTTGTCCCTCTTTATCTTCATCAACCGAAAACTGCCATCCCAGAGTCAACAATGTTAGGATGGTTAGCGATTGATAATGACGGTAACAAGCATGTTAGACAATGTTTTGAGAATTGCCACACGCCAAAGCCCTCTTGCGCTCTGGCAGGCACATTATGTTAAGCAGCGCCTTGAAGCCTGCCACTCCGGATTGCGCGTCGAGCTAGTGCCAATGGTCACGCGCGGTGATGTGATTCTTGATACGCCTCTGGCGAAAGTCGGCGGAAAGGGCTTGTTTGTTAAAGAGCTGGAACTGGCATTGCTTGAGAACCGCGCCGATATCGCCGTTCACTCAATGAAAGATGTCCCCGTTGAGTTTCCGGAAGGGCTGGGGCTGGTGACCATCTGCGAGCGCGAAGATCCGCGCGATGCCTTTGTCTCCAACCACTATGATTCGCTGGATGCATTGCCAGAGGGCAGCGTGGTTGGCACGTCAAGTTTACGCCGCCAGTGTCAGCTGGCTGAACGCCGCCCGGATCTGGTCATTCGCTCGCTGCGCGGTAACGTTGGCACACGCCTTAGCAAGCTGGATAACGGTGACTATGACGCAATTATCCTCGCCGTGGCGGGCCTGAAGCGCCTGGGGCTGGAGTCACGCGTTCGTGTCGCGCTGCCGCCAGAACTGTCGCTGCCCGCCGTGGGCCAGGGTGCCGTCGGTATTGAGTGCCGCCTGATTGATGCGCGTACCCGTGAGCTGCTTGCACCGCTCAACCATGACGAGACCGCCATCCGGGTGAAAGCCGAGCGGGCAATGAACACCCGCCTCGAAGGAGGCTGTCAGGTGCCCATTGGCAGCTATGCTGAATTAATCGACGGTGAACTGTGGCTGCGTGCGCTGGTTGGCGCACCGGACGGTTCGCAGATGGTACGTGGTGAACGTCGCGGCCAGCCACAAGACGCCGAACAGCTTGGCGTATCGCTGGCGGAAGAGCTGCTCAATAACGGCGCTCGTGAGATTCTGACCGAGGTTTATAACGGAGAACCCCCTGCATGAGTATTCTTGTCACCCGCCCTTCTCCCGCAGGAGAGCAATTAGTGAGCCGTCTGCGCGCACTGGGGCAGGTGGCCTGGAGTTTTCCGCTGATTGAATTCTCCCCTGGTCGGGAGCTGTCTGCGCTCACCGACCGTATGAATACCCTGCAGGCAGGCGATCTGCTCTTTGCCCTGTCGCAACATGCCGTGGAATTTGCCCAGGCGCAATTGCAGCAGGAAGGACAACGCTGGCCAACGGCCCCCCGCTACTTTGCTATTGGTCGCTCCACCGCACTGGCTTTGCATACCGTAAGCGGAATTGACGTTCGTTATCCGTTAGATCGGGAAATCAGCGAAGTCTTGCTACAATTACCTGAATTACAAACCATTGAAGGAAAACGGGCGCTGATTTTACGCGGCAACGGCGGGCGCGAATTGCTGGGTGAAGCGCTGCGGGAACGTGGTGCCAACGTCACGTTCTGCGAATGCTACCAGCGCTGTGCAAAAAATTATGATGGTGCGGAAGAGGCAATGCGCTGGCATATGCGCGGCATCAACACCCTGGTGGTCACCAGTGGTGAAATGCTGCAGCAACTTTGGTCGCTGATTCCACAATGGTATCGTGAAAACTGGTTACTCCGCTGTCGGCTTCTGGTCGTCAGTGAGCGTCTGGCGAACCATGCCCGGGAACTGGGCTGGCAAGATATTCGGATCGCTGATAACGCCGACAACGATGCGCTGCTGCGCGCATTACAATAACTCTCATAATGGGAAGCCATAATGACGGAACACGAAAAATCCTCCGCCGTGGTTGAAGAGACCAGGGAGACTGTGGACACCACGTCACAGCCAGAGACGACTAAAAAGGCCGCTGAGAAGAAAAACGGCAGCAATAAAACCAGCCTTGCACTCAGCGCGATTGCCATCGCCATTGCGCTGGCCGCAGGCGTTGGTCTGTATGGTCTTGTTAAGCAACAAAGCACAAACCAGACCGCCACCAGCGACGCGCTGGTCAACCAGCTCACAGCCCTGCAAAAAGCGCAGGAGACGCAAAAAACCGAGCTGGAAAGCGTTATCAAACAGCAAGCGACTGCGCTGGCCGAAGCCAACAGCAAGCAGGAAGAGCTGACCAAACAGCTGGGTGAAGTGCAGCAAAAAGTCGCCACCATTTCCGGTACTGATGCCAAAACCTGGCTGCTCTCACAGGCCGATTTCCTGGTGAAACTGGCCGGACGTAAGCTCTGGAGCGATCAGGACGTCACCACCGCTGCCACGCTGCTGAAAAGCGCCGATGCCAGCCTGGCTGACATGAACGACCCAAGCCTGATCACCGCACGTCGTGCCATTACCGCCGATATCGCCAGTCTCTCCGCCGTTTCGCAGGTGGATTACGATGGCATTATCCTCAAGGTAAACCAGCTCTCGAACCAGATTGATAACCTGCAGCTGGCGGATAACAACGACGATGACTCCCCGATGGATTCCGACGGCACCGAGCTTTCCAGCTCACTGAGCGAATGGCGTGTGAACCTGCAAAAAAGCTGGCAGAACTTTATGGACAGCTTCATTACAATTCGTCGCCGCGACGAAACCGCCGTACCGCTGCTGGCTCCTAATCAGGATATTTACCTGCGCGAAAACATTCGTTCCCGCCTGCTGGTTGCCGCACAGGCCGTACCACGCCATCAGGAAGAGACCTATAAACAGGCGCTGGATAATGTCTCTACGTGGGTACGTGCTTACTACAATACCGATGATGAGACGACCACCGCATTCCTCGAAGATATTGATAAGCTGAGCCAGCAGAACATCACCATGAATGTGCCGGATAAGCTGGAAAGCCAGCCTATTCTGGAGAAACTGATGCAGACGCGTGTGCGTAACCTGCTGGCACAGCCAGGCGTTCCGGCGGAACAGGCCGGTGTTGCCCCTGCTGTCGTACCCGCGCCCGCCCCCGTGCCTGCACCTGAAAACACGCCACAAGGAGAGTAATCATGTTGAAAGTGCTTTTACTCTTCTTATTGCTGATCGCCGGGATCGTTCTGGGACCAATGCTTGCCGGTCATCAGGGCTATGTGTTGATCCAGACCGATAACTACAACATCGAAACCAGCGTAACGGGACTGGTGATCATTCTGATCCTTGCCGTCGTGGTACTGTTTGCCGTGGAATGGCTCCTGCGCCGCATTTTCCGCACCGGGGCGCATACCCGCGGCTGGTTCGTGGGTCGTAAGCGTCGTCGTGCCCGTAAGCAAACCGAACAGGCACTGCTGAAGCTCGCCGAAGGGGACTATCAGCAGGTTGAAAAGCTGATGTCGAAAAATGCCGACCACGCCGAGCAGCCGGTGGTGAACTACCTGCTGGCCGCTGAAGCAGCGCAACAGCGTGGTGATGAAGCCCGCGCCAATCAGCATCTGGAGCGCGCATCAGAGCTGGCCTCCAGTGACCAGATCCCGGTAGAAATTACCCGCGTTCGCCTGCAGCTGGTACGTAATGAAAACCACGCAGCGAGACACGGCGTAGACCGTCTGCTGGAAATTACCCCACGTCACCCTGAAGTGTTGCGTCTTGCCGAGCAGGCTTACATTCGTACTGGCGCATGGGGCTCATTGCTGGACATCATTCCTTCAATGGCGAAAGCGGATGTGGGTGACGATGAGCATCGTGATGCGCTGCAGCGTCAGGCGTGGATTGGGCTGATGGATCAGGCTCGTGCCGATCTGGGCAGCAATGGTCTGAAAGACTGGTGGAAGAATCAGAGCCGTAAAACACGCCAGCAGATCCCACTGCAGGTCGCGATGGCAGAACATCTGATTGAATGTGACGATCATGACACAGCTCAGGAGATCCTCCTTGATGGCCTGAAGCGTCAGTATGACGATCGCCTGGTGATGGTGATCCCGCGCCTGAAAACCAATAATCCGGAACAGCTTGAGAAATTGTTGCGCCAGCAGATCAAAACCGTGGGTGACCGCCCGCTGTTGTGGAGCACGCTGGGCCAGTCGCTGATGAAGCACGGTGAATGGCAGGAGGCAAGCCTCGCCTTCCGCGCGGCACTGAAACAGCGTCCGGATGCGTTTGACTACGCGTGGCTGGCCGATACGCTGGACAAGCAGCATAAGCCGGAAGAAGCTGCCGCTATGCGGCGCGACGGGTTGTTGTTGACGTTGCAGAATAACAACACCCAGCAGTAAACATGAAGGAGGCCAGCTGGCCTCCTTTTTTATCGCCCTTCCCCTGCTACATTCCTTACACCTTCATCAGGAAACGAACCCGCCGGTGTAACAAGGAAATCTTCATGAATGATGCTCACCTGTAGTCATGAGCCGTTGCCAGGAATGAGGCATAAAAAAACGCCTGCTATAAAAGCAGGCGTTAAAACAGGTCTTTAAGACAACATATTTGGTGCTTCACTCAACGTTGTGTCCATGGTGTTTGATGAGGCCGAAGCGACATCTGTCAGTGGACGATAAGCACCGTAAACGGCTCTGCGTCATTCCTGAGTATATGAGGCACTAAGGCGAACATAAGAGATGGAATGAGCATCTACACGCATATTATTGCACGTAACATGCCAACGTTACACGCAGAACTTTTACATCGCGCAACATTTTAAGATAAAAGGAATTTCTGCTGTTAAGACCCGTCTGAACCCACACAACGTACCGCTAAGCATGTCGATGTGTCGCCAGAAAGAGACAACAATGCCACTATCAGATAATTTATTTATTTTTTATGTAGTTAGGTGTCGCTGAATGGCGACATTAAGAAACGGCATTGTCGGGGAGTGGCTACAGGGCGATAAATCGCAGAAAACAAAAAACCCCGCCGAAGCGGGGTTCAAAATTGGTCGGCGAGAGAGGATTCGAACCTCCGACCCACTGGTCCCAAACCAGTTGCGCTACCAAGCTGCGCTACTCGCCGATGTACTGCTTTTTTGAATTTTTAGTTCAATTCATTTAAAAAGTCGTGGTGCGAGGGGGGGGACTCGAACCCCCACATCCTAAGGACACTAACACCTGAAGCTAGCGCGTCTACCAATTCCGCCACCTTCGCAATTCACAACTCTTTCAAATAATGGGGTGGCTAATGGGATTCGAACCCACGACAACTGGAATCACAATCCAGGGCTCTACCAACTGAGCTATAGCCACCACTGTATTCTTTCACGCGGTACTGACTACTTCTCAGACCACCGCAGCTCTAGCGCCGGGACTAAAATGGCGCGCCCGACAGGATTCGAACCTGAGACCTCTGCCTCCGGAGGGCAGCGCTCTATCCAGCTGAGCTACGGGCGCTTAGCGCCGTTGCGGGGCTGGATATTACGTACCTCCGTCCCCGCTGTCTAGTGCTTTTTTTAAAAAAATGCGCGTTTGGTTATGGTTTGCACATTTTGCCGCTTATTCCTCCACTTTCTGCGTGGTGGCGCGGCGACCCAGACCAAATAGCTTATATCCCGCCGTGACGGCAGCCAGGAAGATCATCCCGACAAACAGCGACATGCGGGTATCTTCATTAAAGTACATCCCGATTAATACGCAAATCAGGAACGCCATCGTCAGGTAGTTCGCATACGGGAACAGAATGGAACGGAACGGATGGCTGGCAATCGCCTTTTTATGCGCATGACGGAAACGCAGCTGGCTAATCAGGATAACAAACCACGGAATCATCCCCGGCAGCACGCTGGCGCTATAGACATACACAAAGACGCGCTGCGGATTAGGAATGATGTAGTTCAGACATGAACCGACCAGCAGAATCACAATCGATACCGCCACGCCCGCCACCGGAATACCAGAACGCGACACTTTGCCCATTGCTGCAGGCAGCTGGTTGTTTCTGGAAAGTGCGTAAAGCATGCGGCCACAGCTGTACATTCCGCTGTTACAGCCGGAAAGTGCCGCCGTCAGCACCACAAAGTTAATGATACCTGCCGCCGCCGTGATACCAATCTTCGCAAAGGTTAAGACAAACGGGCTGCCTGTCGTGCCGATTTCATTCCACGGGAAGATGGTCACAATAACGAAGATCGCACCCACGTAGAAAATCAGGATACGCCACAGCACTTTACCTACTGCGCTACGCAGTGTGACCTGCGGGTTTTTCGCTTCACCAGCGGTAATACCGATAAGTTCCACACCCTGATACGAGGCCACAACGATACACAGCGCCGTCAGGAAGCCTTTCCAGCCCCCCGCGAAGAAGCCTCCGTGTTCGGTCAGGTTACCGAAACCAATGGCGTGTCCACCGTTACCAAAGCCGAAGAAGATAACGCCCAGGCCAACCACAATCATCACGATAATGGTGGTGACCTTGATCATCGCAAACCAGAACTCAATCTCACCGTACAGGCGCACCGCGGCAAGGTTTGCCAGCGCCACCAGCCCCACGGCTATCAGCGCCGGTATCCACTGAACCATGTCAGGGAACCAGAACTGCACGTAGACCCCTATCGCGGTGATTTCCGAGATACCCACTGCCATCCACATAAACCAGTACGACCAGGCCGTGAGATAGCCAAAGAACGGGCTCATATAACGGTGCGCGTAAACGGCGAAAGAACCAGTCACCGGTTCCAGGAACAACATTTCGCCCATTGAACGCATGATGAAGAAAACAAACAGCCCGGCGATGATATACGCCAGTAATACAGAAGGGCCTGCCCATTTGAGCGTACTTGCGGAGCCCATAAACAGGCCCACGCCGATAGTGCCGCCCAGCGCTATCAATTCAATATGTCGAGCTTCCAGCCCACGCTGAAGCTCTGGTTTTTTCTCTGCCATAAATCCTCGGTTGTGTTTGCTGTTTCCCGGCTTTTTGCCGGTTATTGTTTTTTGGGGTACTGAAATACGGAGCGAATAGTTTCTTAAAATCGGGCAAATGGCAAACGATGCATAAAAAAAATGAATGCATTGCACAGAATCGCAGCAGTTTTGCAGGAGAGTTGCAGCGCGAACAGCATATCGCGCTACATTTTGATTACATTTTCCCGGTGTAGTGCCAGGTGAGATAACGCAGCAGACGGATCTGCCGTTTGATACGCGTCGGTTGCGATAACAGACGGTACAGCCATTCCAGCCCCAGGTTTTGCCATACCTTTGGCGCGCGTTTAACGTGACCGGTAAAGACGTCGTAGGTGCCACCAACGCCCATATAGAGGGCATTCGGGCAGACCTGACGGCAATCGCGCATCAGGATTTCCTGACGCGGGGAGCCCATCGCTACGGTGACAATCTTCGCCCCGCTGTCACGTATGCGTTCAAACAGAGCCTGTCGATCTTCCGCTTTGAAGTAGCCATCCTGACTGCCCACAATGTTAACATTCCACTGACTACGCAGCTTCTGTTCGGTTTGTGCCAACACATCCGGCTTACCACCAATCAGGAACACGGGTGTGCTCTCTGCGCCTGCGCGCGCCATCAACGCTTCCCAGAGATCGGCTCCCGCCACACGTGAAACATTAGCATCGGGATACTTTTTGCGGATAGAACGCACCACGCTAATACCGTCAGCGTATTTAAACTCGGAGGCTTCTATCAGGCTTTTCACTTCAGCATTATCTTCTACCGCCAGCATCTTTTCCGCGTTGATGGCCACCAGAGTACCGGATTTCATCTGGTCATCAGCGAACAGAAAATCCAGCGCGTGTTGCATATCACGCCAGCCAATAAGCTGCAGACCGCGCAACGCATAACGCGGCGCGGAAGTTGTATCAGTCATGACAATCCCTACTCAGACTTGCGACAGTGGCGTGCTGCCCCGGGGCTCGCGTTTATGCACAAGCCCTGCACTGTCGAACAACCAGTACAACAGTTTGGCCAGCAGCAGGCAGACGCCGAAAACGACCATAAAGAACACGACACGCGAGACAAATGAATCCAGCCCTTCACGCGCAAGGACGATCATATTGAAAATGGCACCAAAACAGAAACTGTGCAAAATCGCCGCCTTATAGCGGTTCGTCTCTTCGTTACCGCGCTGATAAAGCCAGTCAAACCACTTAATAATTAACCCTACAGCCACCGCACCAGGCAGGATAAACCACGCGCCACCCATCACCACCAGCGAGCCAATCAGCGTGGGCGAGATAGCCAGGCCGGAATGGTTATTCAGGACTTCCCAGGTAAAGTAGTTCGCTGTGTTCAGGACGATACCCGGGCGGTCGGGCCATAGCCATGTCGGGATAAAGACATAGAAATCACGCACAATCGGCGCTAAGCCCTGAAAATCAATTTTGTCGTAGTTTTGCAACAGCAGGGCCAGGTTTTCCCACGGCGAGAAGGTATCGCGCGTGAGGTACAGGAAGGTGTAAAACGCTTCATCACCGGCCACGTTGAGCCCGTAGCGCTTCAGCGCCAGCCAGAACATCCCCACAATACCAAACACCCCTGCCGCCACCAGCATCCACAGGGAGATCCACCCGCGAATAATGCCGATAAACAGGAAGATCGCGAAAGCGATAATGATGTTAGCGCGCGTCCCGCCCACTATCATGTAGGTCAGGAAGCCGAAGGCAACGGTACTGACCAGGAAAAATAGCCACGCTTTGCTGTCCTGACGCAGGAAAAAGACCACCAGCATCGCCGGAATGAAGAAATAGAAGAAACGCTTGAGCGCAACGCCGGAGACTTCAGCAGAAAAAATCTGGCTGTAGGACTGCAGCTTAAACAGCAGGAAGCCGTTATGCATGAAGAAGATACCGACACTTACCAGAGCGATGGTCATCAGCATCACCCATGTCAGGTGCGTTTCCACCCGGTTCATGGTGAACAGAGCCCGGCGTGGCGCAGTCTGTTGTACTGAACGCAGACGCGTTTTATACGTGACGTAGTACACGGCATAGAAACAGGCTGCCGACAGAAGCGCCTGAAGCAGAATCTCTGGCGGTGCAACGCTCACATCAAAGCGGAAGACCAGAATACTGGTCAGCGGAAAACCGAAAAAGAAGGTCAGAAGAAACAGTAACGAGAAGAAGACGTTAAAGTTAAAGCGCACACGGCGGAATTCAAACCAGGTGAGCGTGGCGATAAATAATGTGCTCAGTAGCCAAACCACCAACAAGCCGCTGAATTGCAACTGGCTCATGCTTTGTCTCCTGAAGCGATACGCAGCGCACGGTGCCACGGGGTGAGGTAATTTGGACTAAAGAACTCGATGGTGCTTTTGTCCACCAGCGCCAGCTGCCGCTGTGCTTCCCGTACCACATTCTCATTAAGCGCATCTGTTGTGAACAACACCGGAAGATGCTGCTCAGCCATATCCTGCCAGAACGGGTTTTTACGGTTAAGCACGCAAGGTACCCCAGCCTGAATCAGCAGGCACAGCGTACCAATCCCCTGCTGGCGGGCAAAGATGAAATAGCCCAGGTCACACTTGCGCAACAGCGCGAGGTAGTCATCAAATTCCAGCTTATCACGGAGAATATGTAAATTCGCCGCACTAAACAGCGTAAGCCCCTGCTGGCGAACCTCATCAATATACGCATCGTTATTTGCCGGATATCCCATCGGCACAACCACATTGACCGTATCGCCAAACTGCTGATGCACCGCCCGAAGCGCCTCAATATGCTCATTGCTGCGATCCCCGGAATTCCCCACCAGCACCGTTAGCTTGCCCTCACGCGGCGTATCGTTCGCCATATTATTCAGCGCCGGGTTCATACGGGTTGGAAAATAGAGTAGCTCACCGCGTACGCCAGGGTGCTGTTTCTCAAAGTAGCTAAGATCGCCACGGGTAGCAAAAACGCAACCCACGCGTCCCTGTGCCATACGGCGCAGTGGATAGAAAAGGCGGAATTTCCAGCCACGGGAGACTTCATAAAGATCGGCTCCCCAGATATGCCAGCTGCACTGAGCAGGTTTGATCCCACCGCTCAACAGCGCCAGCCACAGGCCGGTATTAAACTGGCCGTGAAAGAAGAAGCGTTGCTCCCGATCCGCTTTAGCTTTGGCGACAACCGCCTTCGCCAGCGCGGCCTTATCCGGCCAGAAGGTGATGTTCAGCGCCGGGCACGCCGTACTCAAACCATTATCCTGACCTGCAACCATAAACTCGCGAGCCTCAGGCGTGCCCGATGCCAGCTCATCATTGAAGAACCGCAAAACGGTCTGGTTATGGTGTGGGATATCCGATCCCAGGATGTGAATCAGTGCAGTCATGCGCGTTTACGCCAAAGTAAAAATACACCGCAACAGGCGGCGAAATAAACGATATAGGTTGCCATATAGGCCTGAGCCGCCCCCAGCGCACCGTGCGCGGGGATCAGCCAGTGTGAGAACGCGGTCAGTAACGTAAACTGGCTAATTTCTGCCAGGATATACAACCGCAGTGACGCTTTCGCAATGACCAGATAGCCGAAAACGTAAGCGCCTACTTTCAATACATCCCCCACCAGCTGCCAGGCAAAGAGATCGCGCATCGCGGTAAACTTTGCGGAGAAAAGCAGCCAGATGGCGACATCGCGCAACAACCAGACGGTAAAACTGGCTGCCGCCACGGCGGGAAGCACAAAGCGCAGGGAACGGAGAATCTCGCGAGTTATATCCGACCTGGAATTCAGGCGCGATAAGGTTGGCAGCAAATAAACGGTAAAGGAAGCCGTAATAAACTGGAGGTAGGCATCGGAAATGCTGCTGACACCCTGCCAGATCCCCACTTCGTCCCAGCTGTAATGCGCCGCCAGCAGGTTTCGCATCATCACGTAGGCCACCGGAAGCGTGACGGAGGTAATCAGCGCCATCAGGGTAAATTTCCCTAATTGCCCTGCCAGAGCCTTATCCCACTGCGGTTTGAGATAGCGCAGTGGGATAAGGCCTCTGCGCATCAGCATAATTGATGCCGGAACGACCACCAGCGCAGGCACCAGCGCCAGCCCCAGCAGTGCACCCTCATAGCCACCCAGGCGATAGCAGAAGTAGTAGGCAATAACGCCAATGATACTGCCCAGGATCAGCGCAAGCGCATTCCCGGCCGCATCACGAAAACCTTTCATCAGCGCCAGCAACAGGTTAGCCCAGGCAATCCCCATCTGAACCAGCGCGACAAGACGTACCAGCCCCTGATAGTGCGTATGTCCAAACAGCCCCTGACTAACCGGCGCTGCCGCCAGCAAAAACACGGCGGCCAGCAGCGTTGAGAAACCCAACACCATCGCCGATGACGTGCCAACTACCCTGTGCAGTTGTGCTGCATCATCATGGTACTGGGCAACATATTTGGTTACGCCGTTGAAGATCCCCGCACCTGCCAGTACCCCAAGTACGGTAACCAGCTGGCGAAAATTACCCGCCAGGCCAACGCCTGAGGGGCCAAATGAGACGGCCAACAGCTTGACGACCAGTAACCCAGCGCCAATTTTTACAAGTGTGGACGCAGCGGTCCACACCGAAGCTTTTGCCAGAGACATATCAGCCGAAATAACTCAGAAGGGTATTGATCACTGTACGCTGGTTAACAGGCGCAAGGTTGTAGAACAGTGGCAGGCGAAGCAAACGCTCACTTTCCTTAGTGGTGTAACGGTCTTCACCCACGAACACCCCAAACGCTTCCCCGGCCGGGCTGGAGTGCAGCGGGATATAATGGAACACCGCCATGATCTCGGCCTCTTTCAGCCAGGCAATCAGATTGCTGCGATCGTCGTTATCACGCAGCTTGATGTAGAACATATGGGCATTATGGACGCAATCTGCCGGAATGGTCGGCAGCTCAATCCGGCCAGCTTTTGCCAGCGGCTCCAGCGCATCGTAGTAGGTTTGCCACAGGGTCAGACGCTGCAGGTTGATTCGCTCTGCCGCCTCCAGTTGCGCCCAGAGATAGGCCGCCTGCAGATCGGCCATCAGATAGCTTGAGCCAATATCACGCCAGGTGTATTTATCTACCTGACCACGGAAGAACTGGCTGCGGTTAGTGCCTTTTTCGCGGATCACTTCCGCACGCTCTACCAGGGCACGGTCGTTAATCAGCGTCGCGCCACCTTCACCACCCGCGGTGTAGTTCTTGGTTTCGTGGAAGCTAAAGCAGCCAATATGACCAATCGTACCCAGCGCGCGTCCTTTGTAGGTGGACATCACCCCCTGAGCGGCATCTTCCACCACGAACAGGTTGTGCTTTTTAGCGATCGCCATAATGGTGTCCATTTCGCAGGCGACACCTGCGTAGTGAACCGGCACAATCGCACGCGTTTTTTCCGTGATCGCCGCTTCAATCAGCGTTTCATCAATATTCATGGTATCCGGGCGAATATCCACAAAGACGATTTTCGCCCCACGCAGAACAAACGCGTTCGCCGTGGAGACGAAGGTGTAGCTCGGCATGATCACTTCATCGCCAGGCTGGATATCCAGCAACAGCGCCGCCATTTCCAGCGAGGCGGTACAGGACGGGGTCAACAGCACTTTGGCGCTGCGAAAACGCTGTTCCATCCACTGCTGGCAGCGACGAGTGTACCCGCCGTCACCGCAGAGCTTGCCGCTGCCCATAGCAGATTGCATGTAATCGAGTTCGGTTCCCACGACGGGTGGTGCGTTAAATGGAATCATCTTGTCACCTGTATAACCAGTACGCAGTGGCATCGATGTTGGCACCACTCGCAATATAACGTTTAAGCGCGGCGGTGTTGCCCAGTTGGGTCGCCACCCTCAGAGTTGAAAGCTGTTGCTGCTGCGTCCAGTAGAGCGCCGCCTGCATGAGTTTCTCGCCCATACCGCGCCCGGCTAATAAGCCGATACGCGCCTCGTGCTCATTGAGCTTACGAAGCGAGACAAAACCCTGAATATGTTCATCTGCGGCGCGGAAAACCAGACAGACGTGGTCGAACGTCCCTTTTACCGCGTTTTCTGCCCACTGGGCATAGAAACGTCCGCTATCTTCAGGCGCGTACCAGGGCGCACGAAAGCGGCTCTGAGCAAATGCCTGCGCTGCCATCTGACGCAGCACCGGTATATCCTGCTCCGTTGCCATTTCCGCGCCGGGCGAATCGTGGTGGGTCACCGTAATGGAAAGATCAACCTCACCTTCGACCAGGCAAAAACCATGCTCCTGAAGCACATCCAGCAAATCGGCACGCCCTGCCGGGATTTTGGCCTGCACGCGTGGCCAGGCAGCAAAGTCGGTTTCTGTCAGGGCATGGGCATCGTCGCGCAGACGCACGATTGCCGAAGGAAGACCAAAGAAGGTACTTTCCCACGGGAGGGATTCAAGCACCCCTTTCAGTTCACTCAACGCCACACGCCTTTGGTATCAACAACATATTGTTGATGTACAGCATCACCAGGGATTGCTTTAAACGCTTTATGATCCACCAGCAGTACCAGCACATCCGCTGTAGCCAGCGCATCATTCAGCGCAGTAAGCGTGCAATGCCCCATCAGTTTTGTTGGCAGTTCGTGGATGTTAGGCTCTACAACCAGCGTTTCACCGCTGTGCCAGTCAGCAATCATTCCGGCAATTTCCATCGCCGGGCTTTCGCGCAGATCGTCAATGTTCGGTTTGAATGCCAGGCCAAAGCAGGCAACTTTCAGCTCGCTGGCGCGCTTACCGCTGTCCGCCAGACAATCCGCGACCGTGGCTTTCACCTGGTTAAGAACCCAGTGTGGTTTGCTGTCGTTCACTTCACGCGCGGTACGGATCAGACGCGCCTGATCCGGGTTTTGCGCCACGATAAACCACGGGTCAACGGCGATACAGTGACCACCCACACCCGGGCCTGGCTGGAGAATGTTGACGCGCGGATGGCGATTCGCAAGGCTAATCAGTTCCCAGACGTTAATCCCCTGATCGGCGCAAATCAGCGACAGTTCGTTCGCAAAAGCGATATTAACGTCACGGAAGCTGTTTTCCGTCAGCTTGCACATTTCGGCAGTGCGGGAGTTGGTCACCACACATTCACCTTCGAGGAAAATCTTGTACAGCGCGCTGGCACGCGCGGAGCAGACGGGAGTCATACCACCAATCACGCGATCGTTTTTAATCAGTTCAACCATCACCTGGCCCGGCAACACGCGCTCCGGGCAGTAAGCGATATTGATATCCGCCTGCTCACCTGCCTGCTGCGGGAAACTTAAATCAGGGCGGGCTTCTGCAAGCCACTGCGCCATCTGTTCCGTTGCCCCAACCGGGGAGGTCGACTCCAGGATCACCAGCGCCCCTTTCTTCAGAACGGGCGCAATGGATTTCGCCGCCGCCTCGACGTAGCGCATATCGGGTTCATGATCGCCTTTAAACGGCGTTGGAACAGCAATCAGATACGCATCGGCTGTCACTGGCGTCGTGCTGGCGCTCAGGAATCCCCCCTCAACGGCCGCTTTCACCACACGGTCGAGATCGGGCTCCACAATATGAATTTCGCCACGATTGATGGTTTCCACCGCACGCGCGTTGATATCCACACCCACAACCTGCTGTTGACGAGAGGCAAAGGCTGCCGCAGTCGGCAACCCAATGTAGCCAAGACCAATGACAGAGATGGTAGTAAAACTCATAGCGATACCCGATTGTGTTTAAGTGCGTGCAAAATGCGGCCACAAGCCTGCCCATCACCATACGGGTTATGGGCCCGGCTCATCGCCTGATACTCTTCATCGTCGTGCAGCAGTCGCGTGACCTCTTCGACGATACGCTGCGTGTCCGTTCCCACCAGACGTACCGTGCCCGCTTTTACTGCTTCCGGGCGTTCGGTGGTTTCACGCATGACCAGCACCGGCTTGCCGAGGGAAGGAGCCTCTTCCTGAATCCCGCCGGAATCGGTAAGGATCAGCCAGGCATGGTTCATCAGCCAGACAAACGGCATATAGTCCTGCGGCTCAATCAGTAAGACGTTGTCGACATGACCCAGAATGCGATTTACCGGCTCGCTGACGTTAGGGTTGAGGTGCACCGGATAGACAATCTGCACGTCTTCGTTTTGCGCGGCAATTTCAGCCAGCGCGTGGCAGATTTGCTCAAAACCGCGACCAAAACTTTCGCGACGGTGGCCGGTGACCAGAATGGTCTTTTTACCGTTATTCAAAAACGGATAGCGTGCCGTGAGTTCAGACTGGAGTTCACGGTTTGCCAGCACGCGGTCACGTACCCAAATCAGCGCATCAATGACCGTATTTCCGGTTACAAAGATTTTGTTGTCGACGATATTTTCTCGCAGCAGATTCTGGCGCGAGTTTTCCGTTGGTGCGAAATGGTACATCGCCAGATGTCCGGTGAGCGTTCGGTTAGCTTCTTCCGGCCACGGCGAATAAAGATTGCCGGTACGCAGACCTGCCTCAACATGGCCGACAGGAATACGTTGATAAAACGCGGCCAGGCTTGTCGCCACTGTCGTGGTGGTGTCACCATGAACCAGTACTACATCAGGCTTAAAGGATTCCAGAATGGGCTTGAGTTCTTGCAAAATACGGCAGGTGATCTCCGTCAGCCCTTGTCCCGGTTTCATAATATTGAGATCGTAATCCGGAACGATAGAAAAGAGCGTTAAGACCTGATCGAGCATCTCCCGATGCTGGGCAGTGACGCACACTCTCGCGTCAAAATCAGGATCCCTGGCCAGCGCATGCACCAGAGGAGCCATCTTAATGGCCTCCGGCCTGGTGCCAAATACGGTAAGTACTTTCACATCGATTCTCTTCGATTAGACGATGAAGGCAGTAACCTTCATCGTAGACGCCGTTCTTATTTCGTGCGACGGCGAGTTAATGCCACGCCTGCTCCAGTCAGTGCGCCCACAATCCCCCACATAATCATCAGGAATGCGCGACGCGGACTATCGCGTTTTACAGGTTCTTCAGGCGTTCTTAAATAACGATACGTCTGAAAACGTGGATCCTGTGCTGGCCCTACATTCAGGGTATTGAGCATCGCAAGGTTTTGGTCATAGTCGAGGTCAAAATCTGGACCGACTGCCTGAAGATTTTCCAGACGCGCCTGCAGCATTGGACGACCAAGGAGGAACATTTCGGAATCTGGCAGTTCATCAGCCGGAACATTAGTTTCGCTGCGAGAAATATTGCGTTGTTCCGCTATTTTCAGAGCCTGCTCAATATTGTGGACGCGACGAGTAAAAATCGCTCTCGCCACTTCTTCCTGTCGCTTCACCTGAGCCTTCATCTGGATAGTGCGCGCAGACCAGGCACCTCTCAGCTCATCATTGAGATGGCTCGCCGCACGCTGGCTGGCAAACGCAACGTACTGACGCAGCAGGTTATTAGCATCTGGCGCGGTTTCCGCAACCAGCTTCACGCTATCGTTGATGTTGCGTGCTGCATCACCCGGCATAAACTGGATATTGTTGATCAGGTCATCCAGCAGAGCAGCATCGACTTTGCTGTTTCCGACCATGCGTTGCTTGTAATAATCCGTCTGAGACCAGAAATCACGACGCGTATCCCATGAAGCCAGCTGCATCAGAAACTCTTTATAAGTCTCATCCATCACTGACGCCTGATCGGGCGCGGCAAGATTGGCTTTAATATCCAGATTACGCAGGAATTGCTGCTGGGAATAGTACCCACCCAGCATGTTAACCGTTGGCCGGTCGGTGATCGCCGTGGTGCTCCACTCTTGTTTTGCAAAGAAGGTATAGACCAGTGCTAACAGGGCGAATCCCAGCGCAATCCCCGCAATCCACAGCTTGCCTCCCCATAACACGCGAAACAAACCACGAATATCCAGCTCATTTTCAGTTACCACTGATTTCGCTCCCGCCAACGGTTGAGTCATCATAATCCCGGCTTTACTTAGTTAATGTTGTGTTTTTGCCACTGTTACGACGCATCCTGCGTTTTACACGTTTAATGAATCGCGCAACTTTCCATGCGCGCTTAATGCAGTAACCGTACAGGAAGAATGCTAGCAAGAATAATACCAACATTGCCCATTCAGGAATGAAATGAGCATATTCTGCGGCAACACCAACCCCGGCCAGAATAGCCGCTGCCAGGGTAATCAGGACGAATGCCTGACGAGAAGTAAAACCGGCACGCATAATCAGATGATGGATATGCTGACGATCCGGAGAGAAAGGACTCATGCCTTTACGCAGACGGCGATACATAATCGCCACCATGTCCATCAGCGGAATAGCAATAATCCACAGTGCGGTAACCGGGCTGATTGGGTGAGTTTTACCCTGCGTGGTTTCCAGCAAAATCCAGATAACGGTAAAACCGATTAATGTACTGCCTGCGTCACCCATAAAGACTTTGTAGCGACGACCCAGGACACCGAGGTTCAACAGGATATAAGGCAGGATGGCGGCAATCATGGCAAAGCACCACATTGACAGGCTGTACTGTCCATCAAACCACAGAATGATGCCGATAGCGGCGAACGAGACGGACGATAACCCACCGAGCAGGCCGTCAATACCATCAACCATGTTGAAGGCATTAATCGCCGCCCAGACGGCAAACAGTGTCAGGAAGAAACCGAATGGACCAAGCACTAACTCCCAGGGACCGAAAACATAGCCGAGACTTCTCAGGTAAAGGCCGCCGACTACCATCATAATGACGCCAATGGCCGCCTGTACGGTAGCACGGAACTTCACACTGATATCAAACCGGTCATCAAGTGCCCCGACTAACACCAGCACACCCGCACATGCCAGGTAGAGTGCAGCGTGCGGGATGTAGTAATCCGCAATACCGAATGTGAAACAGATACCAGCGTAAACAGAGATGCCCCCCACAAGTGGGATCAACCCCTGATGACGTTTACGAAAATTGGGTTTATCCACCAACCCGACTCTTTTGGCCACCTTGCGTGCGATGAACAAAAAACAGGTTGTGAATAAGAAAATACTAATTAACTCAGTAACTGCAGTGAGTAGATTCACAATGGATTGCTCTCAACAAATGTTAGTCCCGGAAGTATAACTATGAAGCCCCTGCCCCAGAAAGAATAAAGCGGGCTTCCTACAACTCCCTTTGTATGTTTTTCAATCAATTATTTCTTTGACTATACAAACCGTCTTATTGTCGCACCGTTCAGTCAAAATTGGGAGTCTGTGGTAACAGCGTATAAGCCATAAAAGAAAAACGCCACGTAAAAACGTGGCGTTTGCTGGATTCATTTCCGTTACGAGCGCTTCATCATATCGAAGAAGTCGTCGTTAGTTTTGGTCATCGCCAGCTTATTAATGAGGAATTCCATCGCGTCAATTTCACCCATTGGATGGATGATTTTGCGCAGGATCCACATTTTCTGCAGCTCTTCCTGCGTGGTGAGCAACTCTTCTTTACGCGTACCGGAACGGTTGTAGTCAATAGCCGGGAAGACACGTTTTTCAGCGATCTTACGGGAGAGGTGCAGTTCCATGTTACCTGTACCTTTAAACTCTTCGTAGATAACCTCATCCATCTTAGAACCGGTGTCGATAAGCGCGGTTGCAATGATGGTCAGGCTGCCGCCCTCTTCCACGTTACGTGCCGCACCGAAGAAGCGTTTAGGACGGTGCAGGGCGTTGGCATCCACACCACCGGTTAACACTTTGCCGGAAGCCGGTACCACGGTGTTGTACGCACGTGCCAGACGGGTGATGGAGTCGAGCAGAATGATAACGTCTTTCTTGTGTTCAACCAGACGCTTGGCCTTCTCGATAACCATTTCAGCAACCTGAACGTGGCGAGATGCTGGTTCGTCGAAGGTAGAAGCAACAACTTCACCTTTCACCAGACGCTGCATCTCGGTCACTTCTTCCGGACGTTCGTCAATCAGCAGCACCATCAGCACACAGTCAGGGTGGTTGTAGGCGATGCTCTGCGCGATGTTCTGCAGCAGCATGGTTTTACCCGCTTTTGGCGGAGCCACAATCAGACCACGTTGACCACGACCAATTGGAGAAGCCAGATCCAGAACACGCGCGGTTAAGTCTTCGGTTGAACCGTTACCACGCTCCATGCGCAGGCGAGAGTTCGCGTGCAGCGGCGTTAAGTTCTCAAACAGGATCTTATTGCGCGAGTTTTCTGGTTTGTCGTAGTTAACTTCGTTAACTTTCAACAGCGCAAAGTAGCGTTCACCCTCTTTAGGAGGACGAATCTTACCTGAAATGGTGTCACCAGTGCGGAGGTTGAAACGGCGGATTTGGCTAGGGGATACGTAGATGTCGTCAGGGCCGGCGAGGTAGGAGCTGTCTGCAGAGCGGAGGAAACCAAATCCGTCTTGCAATATCTCCAGCACACCGTCGCCAAAGATATCTTCGCCACTCTTAGCGTGCTGCTTCAGGATGGCGAAAATGATGTCCTGCTTGCGCATACGAGCCTGGTTTTCCAGCCCCATATTTTCGCCGAGAGTGATCAGCTCAGAAACCGGCGTATTCTTTAATTCGGTAAGATTCATAATGGTGTGGGTTCTTAAACTCGGGGTGATTCTCGAACTTAATGTTGTGAATGGTATGGCAGGGTCATCCATGCCTGTTTAGCGGCCATCAACTCATGTCTGTTCGCTGTCTGGTCACAGGGAAAGAACGCAGAACTGAAACGACAAGACGGATTGAGTGACAAGCCCGGAATTTAGCAACTTCACGCACTGTTTATGGCAACAACGGGAAGTATCGGGTAAAACAAGATTCAAACAACAAGATATGTTTAAAACGAAGTCATAGCTAACTTAGCACGACTAAAGCCGGGCGTCCAGAGATCCACACAATTTAGGCGCTCTGGACGCTCAGCCGAGAAACCTTACGCCAGGTTGGCGTCCAGGAACTCTTTCAGCTGACCTTTGGACAGTGCGCCCACTTTGGTCGCCGCCACTTCACCGTTTTTGAACAGCAGCAGGGTCGGAATGCCACGGATGCCGTATTTCGGCGCGGTACCCGGGTTCTGGTCGATGTTCAGCTTGGCAACGGTCAGTTTGCCCTGATATTCGTCAGCGATCTCATCCAGAATCGGGGCGATCATTTTGCAAGGACCACACCATTCAGCCCAGAAATCGACGAGGATCAGCCCGTCAGCCTTAAGTACGTCCGTGTCAAAACTGTCGTCAGTCAGGTGAATAATTTTATCGCTCATATATAACTCCACAGGAATAAGCCTGGTACGTTGGTTTTGTCTCCACCAACGACGTGTTGATGTCGCATTAACCAACTAAAGGTTGACTTTATTTCACCGGATACGCTTTCGTAAAGCAATAGTAAGCTGATATTCTACCACACTATGAGCAAAACACATTTAACAGAACAGAAGTTTTCCGACTTCGCCCTGCACCCAAAAGTGATTGAAGCCCTTGAAAATAAAGGGTTTCATAACTGCACGCCCATTCAGGCCCTCGCCCTGCCGCTGACGCTGGCTGGTCGCGATGTTGCAGGGCAGGCGCAAACCGGTACTGGCAAAACGATGGCGTTTTTAACGTCAACGTTTCATTATTTACTTTCTCATCCAGCGATTGCAGACCGCAAAGTTAACCAGCCGCGCGCGCTAATTATGGCCCCGACGCGAGAACTGGCGGTACAGATCCACGCAGACGCGGAACCCCTGGCGCAGGCTACTGGCCTGAAGCTGGGCCTGGCCTATGGCGGCGACGGCTACGATAAACAGCTGAAAGTGCTGGAAAGCGGCGTAGATATCCTGATCGGTACCACTGGCCGTCTTATCGACTACGCAAAACAGAATCACATTAATCTCGGTGCCATTCAGGTTGTCGTGCTGGATGAAGCTGACCGTATGTACGATCTGGGCTTCATTAAAGACATCCGCTGGCTGTTCCGTCGCATGCCTCCGGCGAACCAACGCCTGAACATGCTGTTCTCCGCAACCCTTTCTTATCGCGTCCGCGAGCTGGCGTTCGAGCAGATGAACAACGCCGAATATGTGGAAGTGGAACCGGAACAGAAAACAGGGCACCGCATTAAAGAAGAACTCTTCTACCCTTCTAATGAAGAGAAAATGCGTCTGCTGCAAACCCTGATCGAAGAAGAGTGGCCAGATCGCGCCATCATCTTCGCGAATACCAAACACCGCTGTGAAGATATCTGGGGCCATCTGGCTGCCGACGGTCACCGTGTTGGTCTGCTGACTGGCGACGTTGCGCAGAAAAAACGCCTGCGTATTCTCGACGAATTCACCCGTGGTGACCTGGATATTCTGGTCGCAACCGACGTTGCGGCTCGCGGCCTGCATATTCCTGCCGTCACGCACGTCTTCAACTATGACCTGCCGGATGACTGCGAAGACTACGTACACCGTATCGGTCGTACCGGTCGTGCTGGTGCAAGCGGTCACTCTATTAGCCTTGCGTGTGAAGAGTATGCGCTGAATCTTCCAGCGATTGAGACCTACATCGGTCACTCTATTCCGCAGAGCAAATACAATCCGGAAGCACTGTTAAGCGAACTGCCGCCGCCTAAGCGCCTAACCCGCGCCCGCTCCGGCAACGGCCCGCGTCGTTCCGGCGCGCCGCGTAATCGTCGTCGTTCAGGTTAAGAAAGGTCACTATGCTCTCCAGCTCCTCGCTCTACGCGGCCATTGATCTCGGTTCCAATAGTTTTCATATGCTGGTTGTTCGCGAGGTGGCGGGAAGTATACAAACGCTGACGCGCATTAAGCGCAAGGTCCGCCTCGCAGCGGGCCTGAGCAGCAGCAATCACCTCTCTCCTGAAGCGATGGAACGTGGCTGGCAGTGCCTGCGCCTCTTTGCCGAACGTTTGCAGGATATCCCGCATAATCAGATTCGCGTTGTCGCCACCGCGACACTCCGCCTGGCGGTGAACGCCGGAGAATTTATTGCCAAAGCGCAGGACATTCTCGGTTGCCCGGTTCAGGTCATCAGCGGTGAAGAAGAAGCCCGCCTGATTTATCAGGGCGTTGCCCACACCACCGGGGGTGACGATCGTCGTCTGGTGGTGGATATCGGCGGAGCCAGTACCGAACTGGTGACCGGCACGGGTGCACAGGCGACATCGTTATTCAGCCTGTCGATGGGCTGCGTGACCTGGCTTGAGCGCTACTTTACCGATCGTAATCTCGCGAAAGAGAACTTCGACGAGGCGGAAAATGCCGCGCGTGAGGTGTTGCGCCCGGTGATGGATGAGTTGCGCTACCACGGCTGGAAAGTCTGCGTGGGTGCTTCGGGTACCGTGCAGGCATTGCAGGAAATCATGATGGCGCAGGGGATGGACGAGCGGATCACGCTCGCCAAACTCCAGCAGCTAAAACAGCGTGCCATCCAGTGTGGTCGTCTGGAAGAGCTGGAAATTGAAGGTCTGACACTCGAACGTGCGCTGGTTTTCCCAAGCGGGCTTGCCATTCTGATCGCCATTTTCACCGAGCTGAACATTCAGTGTATGACTCTGGCTGGCGGCGCACTGCGCGAAGGTCTGGTCTACGGGATGCTTCACTTGTCGGTTGATCAGGACATCCGCAGCCGTACCTTGCGCAACGTTCAGCGCCGCTTTATCGTTGATACCGATCAGGCGCAGCGAGTCGGGCAACTGGCGTCGTTGTTCGCCGATCAGGTTAGCAAAAGCTGGGATATTGAACCTTTAAGCCGCGATCTGCTGCTAAGTGCGTGTGCGCTGCATGAAATTGGTCTGAGCGTTGAGTACAAGCAAGCACCGTTGCATGCAGCCTGGCTGGTACGTAATCTCGATTTACCGGGCTACACCCCCGCACAGAAAAAGTTGCTGGCTACCCTGCTGCTAAACCAGACCAACACCGTTGACCTCTCCTCTTTGCATCAGCAAAACGCCGTACCGCCGCGCGTTGCCGAGCATCTGTGCCGGCTGCTGCGACTGGCCATCCTGTTTGCCAGCCGTCGCCGCGATGATTTACTGCCTGCAATTAACCTGGTGGCGGAAAATGAGAAACTTTCACTGACGCTTCCGGAAAAATGGCTTGAGAATCACCCGCTTGGTGCAGAACTTGTCGAGCAGGAGTGCCAGTGGCAAAGCTATGTGCACTGGGTGCTGGACGTTAAGTAATACAGCGAAACATGCCGGGTGGTGCTGCGCTTACCCGGCTTTCAAAAGTTATCCCTTCTCTTTGGCTTTTGCCAGCATGGCACGAATGTTTGCCACGTTAGCCTGACCTTTATGCATCCGTTCTTCGGCCGTAATCACTTTGCGCTCCTGTTCCCATGTCAGATCGTCCTGCGGTAACTCCAGCAGGAAGCGACTCGGTTCCGGGCGTACCAGCTCGCCATACTGTCGACGTTCTTTACACAGCGTAAAGACAAGCTCTTTACGGGCGCGGGTGATCCCCACGTAGGCCAGGCGGCGCTCTTCATCGACATTATCTTCATCGATGCTGCTCTGATGCGGCAGCAACCCCTCTTCCATGCCCACCAGATAGACATACGGGAACTCCAGCCCTTTCGACGCATGCAGCGTCATCAGCTGAACCTGATCGGCCTCTTCTTCGCTCTCACCGCGCTCCATCATATCGCGCAGCGTAAAACGGGTGACTACCTGGGTCAGGGTCATCGGCTCGTCTATCTCAGAGCCTTCCAGCATTTCGGTCATCCAGCTAAACAGCTGGTTAACGTTTTTCATCCGCATCTCTGCCGCTTTCGGGCTGGCAGAGGTTTCGTATAACCAGGATTCGTAATCAATACCGTGGATCAAATCACGCACCGCCGCCACAGGCTCGCGTTCCGCCAGGCGCTGTACCTCGCCAAGCCAGTGGGTGAAGCGGGTTAAGTTATCATAGCCGCGCCCGGTCAGCGTCTGGCTCAGCCCCATATCAAAGCTGGCGGTGAACAAGCTTTTGTTGCGGGTCATCGCCCATTCACCCAGTTTTTGCAGCGTCGCGGGGCCAATCTCACGTTTCGGCGTATTCACGATGCGCAGAAATGCGCTGTCATCATCCGGGTTGGTGAGGACGCGCAGATACGCCAGCAGGTCTTTGATTTCAGGACGCGAGAAGAACGACGTGCCGCCCGAAATTTTGTACGGGATGCGGTTCTGCATCAGCATCTTTTCAAAGACGCGTGACTGGTGGTTACCGCGATAGAGGATCGCGTAATCCTTGTATTCGGTTTTGTTAACGAAGTGGTGAGCAATGAGTTCACCCGCGACGCGTTCCGCCTCGTGTTCTTCATTGTTGGCGCTGAGCACTTTCAGTTCGGCACCGTAGCCAAGTTCAGAGAACAGACGCTTTTCAAACACGTGCGGGTTATTGGCGATCAGGATATTCGCCGCCTTCAGGATGCGTCCGGACGAACGGTAGTTCTGCTCCAGCTTAATCACCTGCAGCGCCGGGAAATCTTTGCTTAACAACACCAGGTTTTGTGGACGTGCACCGCGCCAGGAGTAGATCGACTGATCGTCATCACCGACCACGGTAAAGCGGGCGCGCTGCCCGACCAGCAACTTCACCAGTTCATACTGGCTGGTGTTGGTGTCCTGGTATTCATCCACCAGCAGATAGCGGATCTTGTTCTGCCAGCGCTCGCGCACTTCTTCATTACGCTGCAGCAGCAGCGTGGGCAGCAGGATCAGATCGTCGAAATCCAGCACGTTGCACGCTTTCATATGCGCATCGTACAGGCCATAGCAATGAGCAAAGATCCGATCCCGTTCACCTTTGGCGCTCGCCGCCGCCTGGGCAGGCGTCATCAGATCGTTTTTCCAGTTGGAGATCGTCGAGATCAATTGCTGCAGCAAGACTTTGTCGTCTTCAATCAACCCTTCGGTGAGCTCTTTAAGCAACGCGACCTGGTCGGTGTCATCAAAGAGCGAAAAGTTGGACTTCATCCCCAACGCCGCATACTCGCGTTTGATGATATCCAGTCCCAGCGTGTGGAACGTGGAGATCATCAGCCCGCGCGCCTCTTTGCGTCCCAGCGTCTGACCGACGCGCTCTTTCATCTCGCGCGCCGCTTTATTGGTAAAGGTGACCGCCGCGATATGGCGTGCCTGATACCCGCAGCCACGGATCAAGTGGGCGATTTTGTTGGTGATCACGCGGGTTTTACCGGAACCTGCCCCTGCCAGCACCAGGCATGGTCCAGTAACGAATTCGACCGCTTGTTGTTGTCCAGGGTTTAAACGCATGGGAATATTGCTCAATCTTCGAACGGGGGATGGATTGTAGCAGAAAGCCGGGCGCGGATTTACCGGCTAATGATAAAGTGAAGAAAACGCGATTAATCCCGAGAGCAGAATTATGGTAAAGACCGCAGCAGCCCTGCACATTCTGGTAAAAGAAGAAAAGCTGGCCCAGGAGATCCTCGCTAAGCTTGAACGTGGCATCAGCTTTGATCATCTGGCAAAGCGTTACTCTAAGTGCCCGTCCGGGCGCAACGGCGGTGATTTAGGGGAGTTTAAGCAGGGGGCGATGGTCGGGCCATTCGATCAGGCGGTCTTTAGCTGTCCGCTCCTGAAGCCCTTCGGCCCGGTTAAAACCAGGTTTGGCTACCATATCATTAAGGTGCTGTATCGCCGCTAACGCGTGGTATATTGCGCCCCGATTTATCTCAACCCATTCAAGGCACGATCATGGCAAAAACAGCAGCAGCAGTGCATATCCTTGTTAAAGAAGAGAAACTGGCTTTAGATCTTCTGGAACAGATTAAAAACGGTGCCGACTTCGGCAAGCTGGCGAAGAAGCACTCCATTTGCCCGTCAGGCAAACGCGGCGGTGACTTAGGTGAATTCCGTCAGGGTCAGATGGTTCCGGCGTTTGATAAAGTCGTGTTCTCTTGCCCAGTGCTAGAGCCAACTGGCCCACTGCACACGCAGTTTGGTTACCACATTATTAAGGTTCTGTACCGCAAATAAAAAAACCGGGTGACGGCTGCGCCTTACCCGGCCTACATCTTACGGTTTTGTAGGTCGGGTAGGCGAAGCGCCACCCGACAAGGTTGTTAACCCGCTACTGCAATACGCTTCATGTCGGTCATGTAGCCACGCAATTTCTGGCCTACTTTCTCGATTTCGTGACCGCGAATCGCTTCATTCACATCGCGCAGCTGCGCGTTATCTACTGCACCTTCGGCAATGGCTTTGCCCAGATCACCCGCCTGCAGGGTGGTCATGAACTCTTTCAGCAGCGGTACGCAAGCGTAAGAGAACAGGTAGTTACCGTACTCAGCGGTATCAGAGATAACCACGTTCATTTCGTACAGACGCTTACGGGCGATGGTGTTCGCAATCAGCGGCAGTTCGTGCAGTGATTCGTAGTAAGCAGACTCTTCAATGATGCCGGAATCCACCATCGTTTCGAACGCCAGTTCGACGCCCGCTTTCACCATTGCGATCATCAGTACGCCTTTATCGAAGTACTCCTGCTCGCTGATTTTGCCGTCAAATTGTGGTGCGGTTTCGAACGCGGTTTTACCGGTCTCTTCACGCCAGGTCAGCAGTTTCTTATCGTCGTTCGCCCAGTCAGCCATCATGCCGGAAGAGAACGCACCGGAGATGATGTCATCCATATGTTTCTGGAACAGCGGAGCCATGATGGTTTTCAGCTGTTCGGACAGCGCATAAGCACGCAGTTTCGCCGGGTTGGACAGGCGATCCATCATCAGCGTGATACCGCCCTGCTTCAGCGCTTCAGTGATGGTTTCCCAGCCGAACTGAATCAGTTTTTCGGCGTATGCCGGGTCGGTACCTTCTTCCACCAGCTTGTCGAAGCACAGCAGAGAACCGGCCTGCAGCATCCCGCACAGAATAGTCTGCTCGCCCATCAGGTCAGATTTCACTTCTGCAACGAAGGAAGATTCCAGAACGCCCGCACGGTGTCCGCCAGTTGCCGCTGCCCATGCTTTAGCAATCGCCATACCTTCGCCTTTCGGATCGTTTTCCGGGTGAACCGCGATAAGCGTTGGAACGCCGAAGCCACGTTTGTACTCTTCACGCACTTCCGTACCTGGACATTTTGGTGCAACCATCACAACGGTGATGTCTTTACGGATCTGCTCGCCCACTTCGACAATGTTGAAGCCGTGGGAGTAACCCAGTGCCGCACCATCTTTCATCAGCGGCTGCACGGAACGTACAACATCAGAGTGCTGTTTGTCTGGCGTCAGGTTAACCACCAGATCCGCCTGCGGGATCAGCTCTTCGTAAGAACCCACTTTGAAGCCGTTTTCGGTCGCTTTGCGCCAGGAAGCACGCTTCTCAGCAATGGCTTCTTTACGCAGGGCGTAGGCGATATCCAGACCAGAGTCACGCATGTTCAGACCCTGGTTGAGGCCCTGTGCGCCACAGCCGACGATGACCACTTTTTTACCCTGAAGGTAGCTCGCGCCATCAGCAAATTCGTCGCGCGCCATAAAGCGGCATTTGCCCAGCTGCGCCAGCTGCTGGCGCAAGTTCAGTGTATTAAAGTAGTTAGCCATGTTGGACTCCGTGATGTTGTGTTGTGGTGCTTATTGTTCGGTTCGCCGTTCAGCGAGAATGTACCCACATTACAACAGGAAATTTATTGCGGAAATTGATATATTCACAACGTCACGTTGCAATATCTGCAATGTAAAAAGGGGGAGTGGAATCGGTGGATTTACGCGATCTGAAAATGTTCCTGCATCTGGCGGAAAGCCGTCATTTTGGCCGCAGCGCACGCGCGATGCACGTCAGCCCCTCCACGCTTTCGCGCCAGATCCAGCGTCTTGAGGAAGACCTCGGCCAGCCGCTGTTTGTGCGCGATAACCGTACCGTCACCCTCACGGAAGCCGGGGAAGAGCTGCGCGTTTTTGCCCAGCAAACGCTGTTGCAGTATCAGCAACTGCGCCACACCATCGACCAGCAAGGACCGTCGCTGTCCGGCGAGCTGCATATTTTCTGTTCCGTCACCGCCGCCTATAGCCACCTTCCGCCTATCCTCGACCGCTTCCGCGCCGAACATCCGTCAGTAGAGATTAAACTCACCACCGGTGATGCCGCCGACGCGATGGAAAAAGTGGTGACGGGTGAAGCGGATCTCGCCATCGCAGGGAAACCAGAAACATTGCCGGGTGCGGTGGCTTTCTCAATGCTGGAAAATCTGGCCGTGGTGCTGATTGCCCCGGCACTGCCCTGCCCGGTGCGTAACCAGGTATCGGTGGAAAAGCCCGACTGGTCAACGGTACCGTTTATCATGGCCGATCAGGGGCCAGTACGCCGCCGCATTGAGCTGTGGTTCCGCCGCCAGAAGATCAGCAACCCGTCAATTTACGCGACAGTTGGCGGCCATGAGGCGATGGTGTCAATGGTGGCCCTGGGCTGTGGCGTGGCATTGCTGCCAGAAGTGGTGCTGGAAAACAGCCCGGAACCGGTGCGCAACCGCGTGATGATTTTAGAACGCAGCGATGAAAAAACACCGTTCGAGCTTGGCGTGTGCGCACAAAAAAAGCGGCTGCATGAGCCGCTTATTGACGCGTTCTGGCAGATTTTGCCGAACCACTAGCCTGCCAGGAAGAACCGGAACGCCGGGTTATGGGTTTCGTCATGGCACTCATAGCCCAGCTCGTTCAGCCGCGTTTCGAAATCAGGTTCATGCTCGCCCAGTTCGAACGCCGCCAGCACGCGACCATAGTCGGTGCCGTGGCTGCGATAGTGGAACAGGGTAATGTTCCAGTAGGTGCCCAGCGTATGCAGGAACTTCAGCAACGCACCAGGTGATTCCGGGAACTCGAAGCTGAACAGACGCTCCTGGAGTGGCTTCGACGGACGCCCCCCCACCATGTAACGCACGTGCAGCTTCGCCATTTCGTCGTCGGAAAGATCCACCACGCTGTAGCCGCCTTCGTGCAACAGGTTAAGGATCTCTTTGCGCTCTTCCAGACCACGGCTCAGGCGCACACCGACAAAAATGCAGGCATCTTTGGCATCGGCAAAACGGTAGTTGAACTCTGTCACCGAACGACCACCCAGCAGCTGGCAGAACTTCAGGAAACTGCCCTTCTCTTCCGGAATAGTTACCGCCAGTAACGCTTCACGTTGTTCACCCAGCTCGCAGCGTTCGGACACGTAGCGCAGGCCGTGGAAGTTCACGTTGGCACCAGAAAGTACATGTGCCAGACGCTCGCCGCGAATGTTGTGCTGCGCGATATACTTTTTCATTCCCGCCAGCGCCAGCGCGCCGGAAGGTTCCGCCACCGCGCGAACATCTTCGAACAGATCTTTCATCGCCGCACAGATAGCATCGCTATCAACGGTGATAATGTCGTCGAGATATTCCTGACACAAACGGAAGGTTTCATCGCCAATACGTTTGACCGCTACGCCCTCGGCAAACAGCCCGACGCGCGGTAAGTCCACCGGATGACCCGCATCCAGCGCTGCTTTCAGACAGGCAGAGTCTTCTGCTTCAACAGCAATGACTTTGATTTGCGGCATCAACTGTTTGATCAGCACCGCCACGCCTGCCGCGAGGCCACCACCGCCAACCGGCACAAAGACACGGTCGAGATGCGCATCCTGTTGCAGCAGCTCCAGCGCCAGTGTGCCTTGTCCGGCAATCACCATCGGATGATCGAACGGCGGCACCCAGGTGAACCCCTGCTGCTGCGCCAGCTCAATCGCTTTGGCTTTCGCTTCGTCAAAATTGGCACCGTGGAGCAACACTTCGCCACCGAAACCGCGTACCGCATCGACTTTGATATCTGCGGTTGCAACGGGCATTACGATCAGCGCTTTCAGCCCCAGACGTGCAGACGAGAACGCAACGCCCTGCGCGTGGTTGCCCGCAGAAGCCGTGATCACGCCACGTGCTTTTTGCTCATCGGTTAACCCGGCCATCATCGCGTAGGCACCACGCAGCTTGAAGCTGTGTACCGGCTGCCGGTCTTCACGCTTCACCAGGATCACGTTGTCGAGGCGCGAGGAGAGTTTTTCCATTTTCTGCAGTGGCGTAACCTGCACGGCTTCATAGACCGGCGCACGTAGCACCGCTCTGAGATATTCCGCCCCCTCAGGGGCGGCGGATAAGGGTTGTGACTCAGCCATCATTAACCCCCAAGTTTCGATTTATCGCGCACCGCGCCTTTATCTGCACTGGTGGCAAGGCTCGCATAAGCACGCAGAGCGAAGGAAACTTCGCGCTGGCGATCTTTTGGCGTCCACGCTTTGTCGCCGCGCGCTTCTTGCGCTTCACGGCGGGCGGCAATGTCCTGGTCACTCAGCTTCAGCTGGATACCACGGTTCGGAATGTCGATTTCAATCAGATCGCCATCTTCGATGATTGCGATGTTGCCGCCGCTTGCCGCTTCCGGTGAAACGTGGCCGATGGATAATCCAGATGTACCGCCAGAGAAACGACCATCTGTGATCAACGCACAAGCTTTACCGAGACCCATCGATTTCAGGAAGGTCGTTGGGTAGAGCATCTCCTGCATCCCTGGCCCGCCTTTTGGCCCTTCGTAGCGGATCACAACTACATCGCCTTCCACCACTTTGCCACCGAGAATGGCTTCTACCGCATCGTCCTGGCTTTCGTACACTTTAGCCGGGCCGGTGAATTTCAGGATGCTGTCGTCCACGCCTGCGGTTTTAACGATACAGCCATTTTCCGCGAAGTTACCGTACAGAACAGCCAGACCACCGTCTTTGCTGTAAGCGTGTTCCAGAGAACGGATACAGCCTTCGGCGCGATCGTCATCCAGGGTATCCCAGCGACAATCCTGTGAGAAAGCCTGAGTGGTGCGAATACCTGCCGGGCCTGCGCGGAACATGTTTTTGACCGCTTCGTCTTTGGTCAGCATCACGTCGTATTTGTCCAGAGACTGCGGTAACGTCAGACCGAGAACGTTCTTCACATCACGGTTCAGCAGACCGGCCCTGTCCAGCTCGCCGAGAATACCGATAACGCCACCGGCGCGGTGTACATCTTCCATGTGGTACTTCTGAGTACTCGGTGCGACTTTACACAGCTGTGGCACTTTACGGGACAACTTGTCGATATCACTCATGGTGAAGTCGATTTCCGCTTCCTGGGCTGCAGCCAGCAGGTGCAGAACGGTGTTGGTGGAGCCACCCATCGCGATGTCCAGGGTCATGGCATTTTCAAACGCGGCTTTACTGGCAATGTTACGCGGCAGCGCGCTTGCATCGTCCTGCTCGTAGTAACGTTTGGTCAGCTCAACGATACGTTTACCGGCGTTGAGGAACAGCTGTTTACGATCGGCATGCGTCGCCAGCAGCGATCCGTTACCCGGTTGAGACAGGCCCAGCGCTTCGGTCAGGCAGTTCATGGAGTTCGCAGTGAACATTCCGGAACAGGAACCGCAGGTCGGACACGCGGAGCGTTCCACCTGATTGCTCTGCTCGTCGGAGACTTTCGGATCGGCCCCCTGAATCATCGCATCGACCAGGTCGAGCTTGATGATTTTGTCGGAAAGCTTGGTTTTACCTGCTTCCATCGGGCCGCCGGAAACGAAGATCACCGGAATGTTCAGACGCAGGGAAGCCATCAGCATCCCCGGGGTAATTTTGTCGCAGTTGGAGATACAGACCATTGCATCAGCGCAGTGGGCGTTCACCATGTACTCCACCGAGTCAGCGATCAGCTCGCGCGACGGCAGTGAATAGAGCATGCCCCCGTGCCCCATCGCGATACCATCATCCACCGCAATGGTGTTGAACTCTTTCGCCACACCGCCAGAGGCTTCAATCTGCTCGGCAACCAGTTTACCGAGATCGCGCAGGTGTACGTGGCCCGGCACAAACTGGGTAAAGGAGTTAACCACCGCGATAATTGGCTTGCCAAAATCGGCGTCGGTCATCCCGGTGGCGCGCCACAGCGCGCGGGCCCCCGCCATGTTACGGCCGTGGGTGGTGGTGGCGGAACGATACTTAGGCATGCTTTATTTACTCCCGTCTGACTATTTAACTGGGGCGGTGCGTGCCACCCCATATTTATACTTATTGATTAACCTGATCCAACCAGCCGTATTTATCTTCCGTTTCACCGGTGAAGAGGCCAAAGAATGCCTGCTGAATACGTTTAGTTACCGGGCCACAGCGGCCTTCGCCTACCTGAATACCGTCTACGCTACGCACCGGTGTGATCTCAGCGGCGGTACCGGACATGAATACTTCGTCGGCCAGATACAGGGATTCACGAGACAGCACCTGCTCACGCACTTCGATACCCAGATCTTTCGCCAGCTTAATGATGGCATCACGGGTAATACCCGGCAGCGCGGAAGAGGTGAATGGCGGAGTGAACAGAATGCCATCTTTCACTTCAAACAGGTTTTCGCCTGCGCCTTCAGAGATATAGCCATTCACATCCAGCGCGATACCTTCCTGGTAGCCATGACGGCGTGCTTCGCTGCCGACCAGCAGTGAGGAGAGGTAGTTACCGCCCGCTTTAGCCGCCGTCGGAATGGTGTTAGGTGCCGCACGGTTCCAGGAAGAAACCATTGCATCGATCCCCTGATCCAGTGCTTCCGCACCCAGGTACGCACCCCACGGGAACGCAGCAATGATCACATCGGTGGTATAACCGGCTGGCGGGTTAACACCCATCCCCACATCACCCACGAACACCAGTGGGCGAATGTAGGCACTTTTCAGGTTGTTCTTACGCAGCACTGCGCGGCAAGCTTCCATCAGTTCATCAACGCTCTGAGAAACCGGGAAACGATAGATTTTGGCTGAATCACGCAGGCGCTGCATATGTTCGCGATGACGGAACACTACTGGCCCTTTGTGGGAATCGTAGCAACGGATACCTTCAAACACAGACGTACCATAGTGAAGCGCGTGGGACATCACGTGAACTTTCGCGTCCTCCCAACGAACCATCTCACCATTGAACCAAATGTAATCCGCTTTTTTCGTCGTCATTTTCTCTTCCTGCCGCGCTTAAGCACGGATTTGTTGTGATGTGGTTGTGCTTTGGCAGATAGCGACATGGGCAACATCTACCAGTTTATTTAACTGACTAAACAGTAAGTCGACCGACCGCGGACTGGCAACGGTTAATTCGATATTGATGTTCCGGGCGTCAGTGGCCGTTTCCATATTCATAGAGCAAATTTGAAAACCACGATGACGAACCACACGCAAAACACGTTCTAACGTTTCGGGATTGAAGCGAGCCTGCACGGCGACCTGATGTTGCATCATGATAATTTCTCCAGCATTTGTGAGTTACTGGCACCTGGCGGTACCAACGGCCAGACGTTCTCAAGCTCGTCGATTGAGACATGAAGCAGGTACGGCCCTTCGCTTGACAGCATGGTGTCGAGTGCCGCTTCAACCTGGTCTTTACGGGTGATGTGCTGGCCAGGGATGCCAAAGGCGCTGGCCAGAGTGAGGAAATCGGGGTTATCGGTCAGGGTGGTTTCGCTGTAACGCTCCTGGAAGAACAGCTGTTGCCACTGGCGAACCATCCCTAAACGCTGGTTATCGAGCAATACGATTTTCAGCGGTAACTGCTTACGCTTAACGGTGCCCAACTCCTGAACGTTCATCATGAAGGAGCCGTCACCGGAGATACAGATAACCGTATCGTTCGGGCGGGCAACCTGCGCCCCCACCGCTGCGGGCAGACCGAAGCCCATTGTCCCTAACCCGCTGGAGGTGATGAAGTTTTCCGGACGGGTGTAAGTCATATGCTGTGCAGACCACATCTGATGCTGACCGACATCGGTCGTCACCACACTGTCTGTTGGTTTACGGTCGGACAACTGTTTTAACAGCAGAGGGGCATAGATTGCTACGCCAGGGTGATCGTAACGCCAGGCGTGTTCAGCACGCATATCTGCCGTGTGTTGACGCCATTCATTGATGTTCAACGGCTGCTGTAAAGCCGGCAACAATGCGTTGAGATCGCCCTGAAGTGCCACATGCACCTGACGCAGCTTATTCATTTCAGCAGGGTCGATGTCCATGTGGATGACTTTGGCATTCGGTGCGAAGGTATTCAGCTTACCCGTTACGCGGTCATCGAAACGCGCGCCTACCGCGATGAGCAAATCACATTCCTGCACCGCCAGGTTTGCCGCTTTGGTGCCGTGCATCCCCAGCATGCCCAGATAGTATGGGTAGTCAGCCTCAACCGCACCCAGACCTTTCAATGTGCAAGTGGCTGGCATTTGGGTTGCTGCGATAAATTCGCGCAGGGCCGGAACTGCCTGAGCCATACCCACGCCACCACCGACATACAGCATTGGTTGTTTCGCCTGAGCCAGCATCTGGCGCGCCTCTTCCACTTCTTCATGTGGGAAAGCATCATCATTTTCTACAGTGGAGAAGTGTGGATCCAGATCGCCAGAGGCAACCTGAATGTCTTTCGGGATATCAACCAGAACCGGGCCAGGGCGGCCAGAGTTGGCCACTTCAAACGCTTCTGCCATCACGCGCGGCAGCTCTTCCAGGGACTGAACAAGGAAGCTATGTTTGGTGCAGGCCAGCGACAAACCGAGTACATCTACCTCCTGGAAGGCATCGGTACCGATGAACGAGGAAGCCACCTGGCCGGTGATCGCCACCACAGGAACAGAATCAAGCAGTGCATCCGCCAGACCGGTGATCAGGTTGGTTGCGCCCGGGCCTGATGTTGCCATGCAGACGCCTGTTTTACCGGTAGCACGCGCATAGCCAATAGCGGCCATCGCTGCACCCTGCTCGTGTCGGCACAACAGGTGTTCCACGCCGCCGTCATACAATGCATCGTAAATCGGCATAATTGCGCCCCCCGGATAACCGAAGACAGTCTCGACTCCCTGTGCACGCAACGCATGTACTACCCACTGTGCCCCATTCATAGTTAGTTCCCCGTCATAAATCGTGAGAAACAGAATTTTATGCTAGTCGTCATTCTCTGCTCCTCGTTTACGTTTTTTAGTCATAAAAAAACCCCCGGACCTTTCGGTGCGGGGGTCTTAGTTCGTTAAGGCTTGATTTTTAAGCCTTTCCTCGTCCAAGTGCAGCCCCGCACGGTGGGATAATAATCACCACCACGCTAATCACGACCAGGCTAATCACTCGTAGAAGGGCTGTCATTTTCAGTTCTTTTTTCATCTTGTTCGAAGGAATGCCTAAAGAGTTATCACAGTTTTAAAATCAAACACAAGATTTATTTATGGCTGATTTTGTTAACCCGCAAACAGAATTTCTAAAAACCTTTGTTTTATATGAATAAATTAGAAAATGAATATTTTTCATTTTTTGGGTTATCTGTCCCTCGCCAAAACGGTGAATATTCAATCGCTGCGAGGAGGGTTCCATTTCCCTGCAACAATTACAACTTGCAGCGAAAAAGCAGGAACATGCGCCGTAAATAAACAAATTAACGATAAAAGTGAAAATCCTCTACTGGCATAGTTACGCCAGAAGGAGGTATTTATGTCACTGTCGGTTGTTTATACCCGAGCCGCTATTGGAGTGAAGGCCCCACTCATTTCTGTTGAGGTTCATTTGAGTAATGGGCTGCCCGGGCTGACGCTCGTCGGCTTACCAGAAACCACGGTTAAAGAGGCCAGAGATCGGGTACGTAGCGCGATTATCAATAGTGGTTATACCTTTCCCGCAAAGAAGATCACGATCAATCTCGCCCCTGCTGATCTGCCCAAAGAGGGAGGGCGATATGATTTACCTATCGCTATTGCGCTTCTCGCAGCCTCTGAGCAGCTTAATACGACAAGGCTAAGCTCGTATGAGTTCATCGGTGAACTGGCGCTTACAGGCTCGCTCAGAGGCGTTCCTGGTGCTATCTCCGGGGCTCTGGAAGCCATACGAGCCGGTCGACAAATTATTGTGGCGAATGAGAATGCTTCAGAAGTGAGCCTTATTGCAGAGAAAGGATGCCTTATAGCCGGGCATTTGCAGGAGGTATGCGCGTATCTGGAAGGTCGCCATGAACTGGCCGAACCGGAAGAGAGTGACGATATCCTGCCGGATGCGCCTGAAGATCTTAGCGATATCATGGGCCAGGAGCAGGGAAAGCGAGCATTAGAGATCACCGCCGCAGGCGGGCATAATCTTTTGCTGATAGGCCCTCCCGGTACGGGTAAGACCATGCTGGCCAGTCGGTTGAGCGGCTTGCTTCCTCCCCTTGATAACCACGAGGCGCTCGAAAGTGCCGCAATCTTTAGCCTGGTAAGTTCAACGTCACTGCAAAAACAGTGGCGACGTCGCCCGTTTCGTTCCCCGCACCATAGCGCCTCTCTTGCCGCGATGGTCGGTGGCGGGTCTATCCCCGCGCCAGGTGAAATTTCATTGGCGCATAACGGTATTCTGTTTCTGGATGAGCTGCCTGAGTTTGAACGCCGCGTCCTGGATGCGCTGCGAGAACCCATCGAATCAGGTGAGATTCATATCTCACGCACACGCGCTAAAATCAGCTATCCCGCGCAGTTTCAACTTGTTGCCGCAATGAACCCTAGTCCTACGGGACATTACCAGGGCAACCATAACCGCTGTACGCCTGAACAGACGCTTCGCTATTTGGGCAAATTATCCGGCCCTTTTCTCGATCGATTTGATTTATCGCTGGAGATCCCACTGCCGCCGCCAGGCCTGCTTCGGCAGACAAACATGAAAGGAGAAAGTACGGTAAAAGTACGCGACAGAGTTATTGCCGCTCAGGCACGGCAGCATGCGCGTCAGAACAGACTGAATGCACGGCTGGACAACACCGGAATTCGTCAGTATTGCCCTCTGTCGCCTGAGGATGCAGGCTGGCTGGAGGAAACACTGTCGCGGTTTGGTCTTTCCATCCGGGCATGGCAACGTTTATTGAAAGTGGCCCGAACCATTGCCGACATCGAAGGTGACCCTGACATTGAAAGACGACACCTGCAGGAGGCGTTAAGCTATCGCGCGATCGATCGCTTGTTGTTACATCTGCAAAAGATGCTGGCGTAAAAAAGGGGCCGTAGCCCCTTTTCACATCAGATTAGTCTTCAGACTCGGTGTAGTCTTCAGCACCTTCCATCTGCGGCTTACCGCCTGACAGCGTATGGAAACGCTTTGGACGCTTAATGCGAGCCATATACTTGATCCATACACGTTCTACTTCAGACTGCGGTTCACGCTCACCCCGGCAAACAGCAACGAACTGTTTTTCGTCTTCGGTTACTGGTTCACGCTTACCCAGATCCAGCTCGTTGAAGGCATAACCATGACGCTCAAGTAACTGCGCCTCTTTGATGGTGAAATCGCCGTGACGAGAGAACCCGCGTGGATAATTTTTATTGTCGAAAAAACGATTAGTCGTCGTAAAGCTTTCCGCCATCCTACACGCTCCTAATTCTTTGGCCGAGCTATTTATGGCGCGGAGTATTAGTTACGCTTGACAGAGTGTAAAACAAAACATTTAAATCATAACGACAAATAATTTTGTGGAGAAAGATGTGGATACGGAATTGCTAAAAACTTTCCTTGAAGTGAGCAGAACGCGCCACTTTGGGCGAGCAGCTGAAGCCCTCTACCTGACGCAGTCAGCGGTCAGTTTTCGTATTCGACAGCTGGAAAATCAACTGGGTGTAAATCTTTTTACCCGTCACCGCAACAACATCCGCTTAACGCCAGCCGGTGAAAAACTTCTCCCGTATGCAGAAACGTTGATGAACACCTGGCAGGCGGCTCGTAAAGAGGTTGCACATACCTCAAGGCACAATGAGTTCTCTATTGGTGCCAGCGCCTCCCTGTGGGAATGCATGCTGAGTCAGTGGCTTACCCGGTTGTACCACTCTCATAGCCATCTGCAATTTGAGGCCAGAATTGCGCAACGCCAGTCGCTTGTTAAGCAACTTCATGAGCGTCAGCTTGATCTTCTGATCACGACCGAAGCCCCCAAGATGGACGAATTTAGCAGCCAGATTGTTGGGCAATTTGGCCTGGCGCTTTATGCTTCTGAGCCTTCTATGATGAAGGCAGATCTCAGTTATTTGCGTCTGGAATGGGGCCCGGATTTTCAACAACATGAAGCAGGATTAATTGCCAGCGACGATGTTCCGCAGCTCACCACAAGCTCTGCAGAGATCGCCTGTCAGCAACTTGCTTTGCTGAAGAGTTGTACCTGGTTACCTACCCGCTGGGCAGACAACAAAGCTGGACTGCATGCTGTCACAGATTCCACAACGCTTTCCAGGCCGCTATATGCGATCTGGCTGCAAAACAGTGACAAACAATCACAGATAAAAGATCTGCTAAAAATCAACATAACGGATTAATGCATAAGCCTGCAGGGATGCAGGCAGCACATTCAGAAGGCGAGTTTTCGCTGTTTTACAGGCAAAAAAAATCCTTTGCCTAAGCAAAGGATTATATATGGCAGGGGCGGAGAGACTCGAACTCGCGACACCCGGTTTTGGAGACCGGTGCTCTACCAACTGAGCTACGCCCCTAAATTTTCTTGCCATTAAGCCTGCCAGGAAAGGCAGGCTTAATGTCTTAATAAGTGGCGGAACGGACGGGACTCGAACCCGCGACCCCCTGCGTGACAGGCAGGTATTCTAACCGACTGAACTACCGCTCCACCGAAGACTGCTGTAACCACCGGATTTATGCACCGGCTTACTACTTAATTTGATGCCTGGCAGTTCCCTACTCTCACATGGGGAGACCCCACACTACCATCGGCGCTACGGCGTTTCACTTCTGAGTTCGGCATGGGGTCAGGTGGGACCACCGCGCTAAAGCCGCCAGGCAAATTCTGTTAATCTGTATCAAAGCTGAAAATATTCTGTCTCTTCGCCGAAACAGCTTCGGCGTTGTAAGGTTAAGCCTCACGGTTCATTAGTATCGGTTAGCTCAACGTATCGCTACGCTTACACACCCGACCTATCAACGTCGTCGTCTTCAACGTTCCTTCAGGACTCTCAAGGAGTCAGGGAGAACTCATCTCGGGGCAAGTTTCGTGCTTAGATGCTTTCAGCACTTATCTCTTCCGCATTTAGCTACCGGGCAATGCCATTGGCATGACAACCCGAACACCAGTGATGCGTCCACTCCGGTCCTCTCGTACTAGGAGCAGCCCCCCTCAATTCTCCAGCGCCCACGGCAGATAGGGACCGAACTGTCTCACGACGTTCTAAACCCAGCTCGCGTACCACTTTAAATGGCGAACAGCCATACCCTTGGGACCTACTTCAGCCCCAGGATGTGATGAGCCGACATCGAGGTGCCAAACACCGCCGTCGATATGAACTCTTGGGCGGTATCAGCCTGTTATCCCCGGAGTACCTTTTATCCGTTGAGCGATGGCCCTTCCATTCAGAACCACCGGATCACTATGACCTGCTTTCGCACCTGCTCGAGCCGTCACTCTCGCAGTCAAGCTAGCTTATGCCATTGCACTAACCTCCTGATGTCCGACCAGGATTAGCTAACCTTCGTGCTCCTCCGTTACTCTTTGGGAGGAGACCGCCCCAGTCAAACTACCCACCAGACACTGTCCGCAACCCGGATTACGGGTCTACGTTAGAACACCAGCCATTAAAGGGTGGTATTTCAAGGTCGGCTCCACGCAGACTGGCGTCCACGCTTCAAAGCCTCCCACCTATCCTACACATCAAGGACCAGTGTTCAGTGTCAAGCTATAGTAAAGGTTCACGGGGTCTTTCCGTCTTGCCGCGGGTACACTGCATCTTCACAGCGAGTTCAATTTCACTGAGTCTCGGGTGGAGACAGCCTGGCCATCATTACGCCATTCGTGCAGGTCGGAACTTACCCGACAAGGAATTTCGCTACCTTAGGACCGTTATAGTTACGGCCGCCGTTTACCGGGGCTTCGATCAAGAGCTTCGCGTTACCGCTAACCCCATCAATTAACCTTCCGGCACCGGGCAGGCGTCACACCGTATACGTCCACTTTCGTGTTTGCACAGTGCTGTGTTTTTAATAAACAGTTGCAGCCAGCTGGTATCTTCGACTGATTTCAGCTCCACCCGCAGGGGCTTCACCTACATATCAGCGTGCCTTCTCCCGAAGTTACGGCACCATTTTGCCTAGTTCCTTCACCCGAGTTCTCTCAAGCGCCTTGGTATTCTCTACCTGACCACCTGTGTCGGTTTGGGGTACGATTTGATGTTACCTGATGCTTAGAGGCTTTTCCTGGAAGCAGGGCATTTGTTACTTCAGCACCGTAGTGCCTCGTCATCACACCTCAGCGTTAATAAGGTACCGGATTTACCTGGAACCTCCGCCTACATGCTTAAACCGGGACAACCGTCGCCCGGCTAACATAGCCTTCTCCGTCCCCCCTTCGCAGTAACACCAAGTACAGGAATATTAACCTGTTTCCCATCGACTACGCCTTTCGGCCTCGCCTTAGGGGTCGACTCACCCTGCCCCGATTAACGTTGGACAGGAACCCTTGGTCTTCCGGCGAGCGGGCTTTTCACCCGCTTTATCGTTACTTATGTCAGCATTCGCACTTCTGATACCTCCAGCAACCCTCACAGGCCACCTTCAACGGCTTACAGAACGCTCCCCTACCCAACAACGCATAAGCGTCGCTGCCGCAGCTTCGGTGCATGGTTTAGCCCCGTTACATCTTCCGCGCAGGCCGACTCGACCAGTGAGCTATTACGCTTTCTTTAAATGATGGCTGCTTCTAAGCCAACATCCTGGCTGTCTGTGCCTTCCCACATCGTTTCCCACTTAACCATGACTTTGGGACCTTAGCTGGCGGTCTGGGTTGTTTCCCTCTTCACGACGGACGTTAGCACCCGCCGTGTGTCTCCCGTGATAACATTCTTCGGTATTCGTAGTTTGCATCGGGTTGGTAAGCCGGGATGGCCCCCTAGCCGAAACAGTGCTCTACCCCCGAAGATGAGTTCACGAGGCGCTACCTAAATAGCTTTCGGGGAGAACCAGCTATCTCCCGGTTTGATTGGCCTTTCACCCCCAGCCACAAGTCATCCGCTAATTTTTCAACATTAGTCGGTTCGGTCCTCCAGTTAGTGTTACCCAACCTTCAACCTGCCCATGGCTAGATCACCGGGTTTCGGGTCTATACCCTGCAACTTAACGCCCAGTTAAGACTCGGTTTCCCTTCGGCTCCCCTATACGGTTAACCTTGCTACAGAATATAAGTCGCTGACCCATTATACAAAAGGTACGCAGTCACACCACGAAGGTGCTCCCACTGCTTGTACGTACACGGTTTCAGGTTCTTTTTCACTCCCCTCGCCGGGGTTCTTTTCGCCTTTCCCTCACGGTACTGGTTCACTATCGGTCAGTCAGGAGTATTTAGCCTTGGAGGATGGTCCCCCCATATTCAGACAGGATACCACGTGTCCCGCCCTACTCTTCGAGTTCACAACCTGTGCATTTTCGTGTACGGGGCTGTCACCCTGTATCGCCGGACTTTCCAGACCGTTCCACTAACACACAAGCTGATTCAGACTCTGGGCTGCTCCCCGTTCGCTCGCCGCTACTGGGGGAATCTCGGTTGATTTCTTTTCCTCGGGGTACTTAGATGTTTCAGTTCCCCCGGTTCGCCTCGTTAACCTATGTATTCAGTTAACGATAGTGTGTCGAAACACACTGGGTTTCCCCATTCGGACATCGCCGGGTCAAAGGTTCATATCACCTCGCCGGCGCTTTTCGCAGATTAGCACGTCCTTCATCGCCTCTGACTGCCAGGGCATCCACCGTGTACGCTTAGTCGCTTAACCTCACAACCCGAAGATGTTTCTTTCGATTCATCACCGACTTGCGAAAATTTGAGAGACTCGAACACACCATTTAAGATGTGTCGTTTCAATTTTCAGCTTGATCCAGATTTTTAAAGAGCAAAACTTCGCAGTGCACCTTTTCAGGTTCACTCTGAAGTTTTCTTGTGTTCGCAGTAAAAGATGGTGGAGCTATGCGGGATCGAACCGCAGACCTCCTGCGTGCAAAGCAGGCGCTCTCCCAGCTGAGCTATAGCCCCATCGTTTTGCCAACCTCTGTACCGGTAATTTTTGTTGAGGCAAGGCGTGGTGACACAAAGCATACTTAAGTATGTGAGTGTCGCCGCAACGCAGCATCAGCAAAAATTTGGTAGGCCTGAGTGGACTTGAACCACCGACCTCACCCTTATCAGGGGTGCGCTCTAACCACCTGAGCTACAAGCCTGCAGAGATTTTTACTGCTGTATTTCATCAGACAATCTGTGTGAGCACTACAAAGGCAGGTTCTTTAAGGTAAGGAGGTGATCCAACCGCAGGTTCCCCTACGGTTACCTTGTTACGACTTCACCCCAGTCATGAATCACAAAGTGGTAAGCGCCCTCCCGAAGGTTAAGCTACCTACTTCTTTTGCAACCCACTCCCATGGTGTGACGGGCGGTGTGTACAAGGCCCGGGAACGTATTCACCGTAGCATTCTGATCTACGATTACTAGCGATTCCGACTTCATGGAGTCGAGTTGCAGACTCCAATCCGGACTACGACGCACTTTATGAGGTCCGCTTGCTCTCGCGAGGTCGCTTCTCTTTGTATGCGCCATTGTAGCACGTGTGTAGCCCTACTCGTAAGGGCCATGATGACTTGACGTCATCCCCACCTTCCTCCAGTTTATCACTGGCAGTCTCCTTTGAGTTCCCGGCCTAACCGCTGGCAACAAAGGATAAGGGTTGCGCTCGTTGCGGGACTTAACCCAACATTTCACAACACGAGCTGACGACAGCCATGCAGCACCTGTCTCAGAGTTCCCGAAGGCACCAAAGCATCTCTGCTAAGTTCTCTGGATGTCAAGAGTAGGTAAGGTTCTTCGCGTTGCATCGAATTAAACCACATGCTCCACCGCTTGTGCGGGCCCCCGTCAATTCATTTGAGTTTTAACCTTGCGGCCGTACTCCCCAGGCGGTCGACTTAACGCGTTAGCTCCGGAAGCCACGCCTCAAGGGCACAACCTCCAAGTCGACATCGTTTACGGCGTGGACTACCAGGGTATCTAATCCTGTTTGCTCCCCACGCTTTCGCACCTGAGCGTCAGTCTTTGTCCAGGGGGCCGCCTTCGCCACCGGTATTCCTCCAGATCTCTACGCATTTCACCGCTACACCTGGAATTCTACCCCCCTCTACAAGACTCTAGCCTGCCAGTTTCGAATGCAGTTCCCAGGTTGAGCCCGGGGATTTCACATCCGACTTGACAGACCGCCTGCGTGCGCTTTACGCCCAGTAATTCCGATTAACGCTTGCACCCTCCGTATTACCGCGGCTGCTGGCACGGAGTTAGCCGGTGCTTCTTCTGCGGGTAACGTCAATTGCTGTGGTTATTAACCACAACACCTTCCTCCCCGCTGAAAGTACTTTACAACCCGAAGGCCTTCTTCATACACGCGGCATGGCTGCATCAGGCTTGCGCCCATTGTGCAATATTCCCCACTGCTGCCTCCCGTAGGAGTCTGGACCGTGTCTCAGTTCCAGTGTGGCTGGTCATCCTCTCAGACCAGCTAGGGATCGTCGCCTAGGTGAGCCGTTACCCCACCTACTAGCTAATCCCATCTGGGCACATCTGATGGCAAGAGGCCCGAAGGTCCCCCTCTTTGGTCTTGCGACGTTATGCGGTATTAGCTACCGTTTCCAGTAGTTATCCCCCTCCATCAGGCAGTTTCCCAGACATTACTCACCCGTCCGCCGCTCGTCACCCAGGAGCAAGCTCCCTGTGTTACCGCCCGACTTGCATGTGTTAGGCCTGCCGCCAGCGTTCAATCTGAGCCATGATCAAACTCTTCAATTTAAAAGTTTGATGCTCAATGAATTAAACTTCGTAATGAATTACGTATGTTCACTCGTTGAGACTTGGTATTCATTTATTGTCCGAAGACATTAAGAATCCATGTCACTTTGAGTGCCCACACAGATTGTCTGATAAATTGTTAAAGAGCAGTTGCAACGCGGCTTTCAGCTCACCGTTGCGAGGTCACGTATATTACGTTTTCCTCATTCAGAGTCAAGCGATTATTTTCACTTTTCTCTGCTGGCGTTCATCTCTGAACCCCGCTAACCCGGCGGCCTGTAAGCCGTTGTTCCGTGTCAGTGGAGGCGCATTATAGGGAGTTCTCAGACGTTGACAACCCCTCTTTTAAAAAAAACGTTCAACCGTCTCTTTTTTGCTCAAAACCGTGCTACAGCGCCAGTTTTTCGAGCGTTTCAAACCCATAACGGTGTAAAACGGGTAAAAGTTGTTCAGTCTCTTTTGTTATCGCCATACAAAAAGCGATATTCGCATCAGCAGATTTTGCATCTGGCGCTTCATGTTCCAGCAGCCAGGCCGTGCGACGTGCAATAGCGGCACCGGAATCCACCAGGCGCGTACCTTCTGGCAGAACCTTTAACAACTCTTCCTGTAATAGTGGGAAGTGAGTGCAGCCCAGCACTACCGTATCCGGTGGCTCCGGCATACGCAGCCACGGACGAAGGATCCGACGCAGCTCTTCAAGCGATACCGCCTCGCCGTGCAGCTTCGCTTCCGCCATCTCCACCAGTTCCGCCGAACCCAACATCGCAATCTGGCACTCATTAGCAAAACGGTCGATAAGCTCACGCGTATAAGGACGCTTCACTGTGCCACGCGTTGCCAGTAAACCGACGATGCCGTTCGCCGTCAGACGCGCAGCAGGCTTTATCGCGGGGACGACGCCCACAACCGGGAACTGGAATTTTTCACGCAATGCAGGAAGAGAGACCGTACTTGCCGTGTTACAGGCGATGACCGCCAGCGCCAGGGGATAGCGTTTTTGCACAGCGGTGACGATTTCAACCACACGCTCAACAATAAACTCCTCACTTTTTTCCCCATAAGGGAAAGCGACGTTATCGAAGGCGTAAATGTAATGGAGATCCGGCAAAAGATGCCGAATCTCATCATAGACCGAAAGCCCACCGACGCCGGAATCAAACACCAGCACGGTGGGACGCGGATTAGAAGGTGTAGCTGCCAGACAAGGTGTATTCCCGTCCTGCAGTTTGGTAGCCATAAACTGTCTCGTAATCTTTATCGAACAGGTTAGCTATTTTACCACGAACTGTCAGATGTGAGGTGACAGGATATGAAACTGCGACATCCCACAGACTTACACCGCCCATTTTCACGCGTTCTGATGCATAAGTGTTTGGATCAAACGCGACATCATAGCGGGTACCCAGATAACGGTAGGCCAGGTTCCAGTCGAGATCCCACACTTGCCAGTCCAGCTGATACTTAACCTGCTGCTTAGAACGACGAGCCAATACTTCATTCGTTTTGGCATTACGCGGGTCGACATAATCATAGGAAATCTGATGCCCTACCGGGCCAGTATCGAACTGCGCCGTTGCTTCCACGCCTTTAATACGAGCTTCATCAACGTTGTAATAGCGATAAGTATGCGGATCGCTGCTAATCAGGTTATCAATGTCATTACGATAGCCTGTCACGCGCCAGTTTACCGGCCCCGTCAGACCTTCAAAGCCACCTTCCCACTGCTTACTCTCTTCTGGCTTAAGATCCGGGTTGCCGTAACTCGCACTGTGGATCTGGCTCATGGTTGGTGCTTTATAAGCCGTACCGTAAGAACCGATGAGGCGATACCCATCGATGAACTCCCACGCAGCGCTGGTTTGCCATGTTCCGTGGTTGCCAAAGTTGGAGTTATCGTCATTACGCGCCGCCGCTTCCAGCGTCACGCTGTTGAACTGCTGCATTGCTGAAAGGAACACGCCGGTATTACGTTGCTCGTAACCTTTATCCAGGTAACCCGTTCCGGCCTGTGTCTTCTGCTTCTGCCAGTCCAGACCCGCCCCGATGTTGCCGTGACCCACTTCAACTGTATTCAGCCACTGGGTGGTGTATTGCTTCACATCATCCGTTGTTGCGGAATCAGCGTAGCGTCCTTTTTTCGGATCATAGTTCTGATCTTTACTGCGGCCGTAACCCGCCACCAGCTGCGACTTGAAAATGCCCTGGTTGTAACGCAGACCCGTGTCCCAGTTCTGGCTGTAGAGCTGACGAGTATCCGGCCGCCCATCAACCATAAAGCTTGCATCATAGTGATCGTAACCGTCATACGCAGTGCGGTTGTCGTAACCAAAGCCACGGAAGAAACCACTCACACTGTCGGTAATCTGCTGTTCCACAGAGCCGTACAGCGACTTACTCATAAAGCCATCGCGGTCAGGCTGACGTGGCGCATCCAGCGCGGCGATATCAAAACCACGGGTGTAGGTGTAGTTACCCGCCATCGTAACTTTGGTTTTATCAAACACCTGCTGGAAGGAGCCATCATAGGTTTGGTAACCCTTAGAACCTACGCCCGCAGAGATTTCTGCCCCCGGCTTATCGCGACCGGTGATGATGTTGATCACGCCGCCAATCGCGTCGGAGCCATATAAGGCCGAACGCGGGCCACGAATGTACTCGATGCGCTGGATCAGCGAGGTCGGAATTTGACTCAGATCGGGAACGTTGCTGATCCCGGCGCTGTTCAGAGGAACACCATCAATCAGCACCAGTACATGGCGGGATTCAGTACCGCGAATAAAGGTAGATGAAGTTGCTCCCAGTCCACCGCTTTGTGCGATATCTACACCCGGCAGGCGCGACATGATTTCAACAACGCTCTTTGCCTGCCAGCGTTCAATATCTTCACGCGTCACAACAGACGTTGGTGCCAGAACGGTATTAACAGGTTGCTCAAAACGGTTTGCAGTCACCACCAGCGAGTCTGAGCTATCCTGCGCCCAGCCCGAAAATGCCGTGACGGACAATGCCGTACACAGCGATACTTTTTTAATCATTGTTAAAGCATCCACAATATAAGAAGGATGCCGCAGGCCTCATCTATAGCACGCGATGATGAAACCAAATGCGACGTGATCCCGGCAGGTCTTCGGGCTAGGTGGCGTGTTGTGGATGAAGACTTCCCGCCCATTTCATCCTTCAGGCTACCTCTGCGTGAGCTACCTGAAGGACTTTGTGTATATAAAGCAGTGTCTACAACTCTCATCCCGCCAGTCTTTACCGCTGCGCGTCAGCTCCAGATTTACACTGGATTCCCTTTTCACTCTCAGGAGACCGGAAACAGAATGCTACAATTAGACACGTATAGATGTCCAGACAGCCATGCGCCATTAAATCTGGACATCCCCTGAACAATGCCTACAATCCCCGCGTAATTCTTTATCACTCAGGACGCATCATGACCCCCGAACACCTCCCGACAGAACAGTACGACGCGCAGCTGGCAGAGAAAGTTGTCCGCCTGCAAAGTATGATGACGCCTTTCAACGCGCCCGTTCCCGAGGTGTTCCGTTCGCCTGTCAGCCATTACCGTATGCGTGCAGAGTTCCGCATCTGGCACGATGGTGACGACCTGTACCACATTATTTTCGATCAGCAGACGAAATCCCGTATCCGCGTGGACAGCTTCCCGGCGGCGAGCGAACTCATTAACCAGCTCATGACGCTGATGATCGACGGCGTGCGCAGCAACCCCGTGCTGCGCCACAAGCTGTTCCAGATTGACTACCTGACCACCCAAAGCAACCAGGCCATTGTCTCTTTGCTCTATCACAAGGCGCTGAACGACGAGTGGCGCGAGCAGGCCGAAGCCCTGCGCGATGTGCTGCGGGCGCAGAACATCAATGTCCATCTGATTGGCCGTGCGACGAAAACCAAAATCATGCTGGATCAGGATTACATCGACGAGCGTCTGCCGGTGGCGGGTAAAGAGATGATTTATCGCCAGGTGGAGAACAGCTTCACCCAGCCGAATGCCGCGATGAACGTGCAAATGCTGGAGTGGGCGCTGAATGCAACGGAAGGCTCAACGGGCGACCTGCTTGAACTGTACTGCGGTAACGGCAACTTCTCGCTGGCGCTGGCACGTAACTTCGAGCGTGTTCTGGCCACCGAAATCGCCAAACCGTCTGTCGCCGCCGCACAGTACAACATCGCCGCTAACCATATCGATAATGTACAAATTATCCGTATGGCGGCTGAAGAGTTTACGCAGGCCATGAACGGTGTGCGTGAGTTTAATCGCCTGCAGGGAATCGATCTCAGGAGCTACCAGTGCGAGACAATTTTTGTCGATCCACCGCGCAGTGGCCTGGACAGTGAAACCGAGAAGATGGTGCAGGCGTACCCGCGTATTTTGTACATTTCCTGCAACCCGGAAACCCTGTGCAAGAATCTGGAAACATTAAGCCAGACGCACAAGGTTGAACGTCTGGCGCTGTTCGATCAGTTCCCGTATACGCACCATATGGAGTGCGGTGTGCTGCTTACTGCGAAGTAATGGGGTTCCCGTAGGGCAGGTAAGCAAAGCGCCACCTGCCTACAACACCCCATTCACTTACTCCGGCAGCTCGTGCTTACGGCTACGCATGCGCGAGCCAATCCAGAACACCAGCGCCACAGACAGCACGGCAGGCAGGAAGTTAGAGCCGATATCCGGGTACTCTGCGCGCACCACGGTGCTATACAGCAGCACGCCCAGAATAAAGCAGGCGGCGGCCAGCCCCGGTAACCCCACCGGCATGGTGCGGTTCTGATAACGCTGGTGTAGACAGTAAACCGTCAGAACCAGCGCGATTAGCGGGAAAATCGAGAACGGCACAATCGAGCTGAAAACAGCCGCAAACGTGCCATTAATTGATAAGCCAGCGATCAATGCCAGCAACAACGTACCCTTATCCTGACCTGACTGTTTCATTACTCACCTTCACTCATCGGTTTGATGTGCTAACTTCTCTTGTTCACGGCGATACCAGTAATATGCGCCTTTGGAAATCATCCGCAGTTGCAATACCAGCCGCTCTTCGAGCTGCTTGCGTTGCTCCACGCTCACATCCAGCGCTTCGGCACCCGCACTGAAGACAATTGTCACCATCGCTTCGGCCTGTGCTTCTGTGAATGCACGCGGCATATGGTTTTCGAGTTCAAGATAGTCGGCAAGTTCCGCGATGAAATGCTGAATTTCACGCGCAACAGCGGCACGAAATGCGGCCGACGTCCCGGAACGCTCCCGCAACAGCAGGCGGAACGCATTGGGGTTATTGCCGATAAATTCCATAAAGGTCGACACGGAGGTGCGGATCACGCTGCCGCCTTTCGCGATACGCTGACGCGCCTGGCGCATTAGCTGACGCAGCATCAGGCCGCTTTCATCCACCATAGTCAGGCCCAGTTCATCCACATCACGGAAATGACGATAGAAGGACGTTGGCGCAATCCCGGCCTCGCGTGCGACTTCACGCAGACTCAAACTGGCAAAACTCCGCTCGGCACTCAGTTGACTGAATGCGGCTTCCACCAGCGAACGCCGGGTTTTCTCTTTTTGTTGTGCTCTTACGCCCATCACGATAGCTGAATCCTTCCAAAGGTCTGATGGCACTATACCAGAGAATAAAATTAATCTGTTTGCCTGGCTTTGTGAATGATTGTTTACGCGCGGTTTGTGCTCCACTGCCCGAAAAAAGCACAACGATAATTGGGTTACTCAGGCAATGATGTTATGATCCTGTTGCTTTTATGTATAAGAACAGGTAAGCCTTACCATGCCACATTCCTACGATTACGACGCAATAGTTATTGGTTCCGGCCCCGGCGGCGAAGGCGCTGCTATGGGACTGGTGAAACAGGGAGCCAGAGTAGCGGTCATTGAGCGCTACCATAACGTTGGCGGCGGTTGCACCCACTGGGGCACCATCCCTTCCAAAGCCCTCCGCCACGCCGTCAGCCGCATTATTGAATTCAACCAGAACCCTCTTTACAGCGACCACTCCCGACTTCTTCGTTCCTCCTTTGCCGACATCCTGAATCACGCGGATACCGTCATTAACCAGCAAACGCGGATGCGTCAGGGGTTTTATGAGCGTAACCACTGCGAAATTTTGCAGGGCAACGCGCACTTTGTAGATGAACATACCCTGGCACTCGAATGCCACGACGGTTCGGTTGAAACCATCACCGCCGAAAAATTTGTGATTGCCTGCGGTTCACGCCCATACCATCCGGCCGACGTGGACTTCTCGCACCCGCGCATCTACGACAGCGACTCCATCCTTAGCCTGCACCACGAACCACGTCATGTGATTATCTATGGCGCGGGCGTAATTGGCTGCGAATATGCGTCGATTTTCCGTGGAATGGAGGTCAAAGTTGATCTCATCAACACCCGTGACCGCCTGCTGGCGTTCCTCGATCAGGAAATGTCAGATTCTCTCTCCTACCACTTCTGGAACAGCGGTGTGGTGATTCGCCACAACGAAGAGTACGAGAAAATCGAAGGCTGCGATGACGGTGTGATCATGCATCTGAAATCCGGTAAGAAGCTGAAGGCGGACTGCCTGCTGTATGCCAATGGCCGTACCGGTAACACGGATTCGCTGGCGCTGGAAAACATCGGACTTGAAACCGACAGCCGTGGTCAGTTGAAGGTCAACAGCATGTACCAGACTGCACTGCCGCATGTTTACGCGGTGGGCGACGTGATTGGTTACCCAAGCCTGGCGTCAGCGGCTTACGACCAGGGGCGCATTGCGGCACAGGCACTGGTGAAAGGTGAAGCCACAGCGCACCTGATCGAAGATATTCCGACGGGTATCTATACCATCCCGGAAATCAGTTCTGTGGGTAAAACCGAACAGCAACTGACGGCAATGAAAGTGCCTTACGAGGTGGGTCGTGCGCAGTTTAAACATCTGGCGCGGGCGCAAATCGTGGGGATGAGCGTGGGTACGCTGAAGATCCTGTTCCATCGCGAGACGAAAGAGATCCTCGGTATTCACTGCTTTGGAGAACGCGCGGCGGAAATCATTCATATCGGCCAGGCGATAATGGAGCAAAAAGGTGGTGGTAACACCATCGAATACTTCGTTAACACCACCTTTAACTACCCGACCATGGCGGAAGCCTACCGGGTTGCGGCACTAAACGGTCTGAACCGCCTGTTTTAACGCGCTGTCAAAATGGCCATCCATTGAACTACGGATGGCCTCTGCCAGCTGCTCATAGCGGCTGCGCAGCGGTGAACCCGGGCGATAAACCAGACCAATAGTACGACGCGGCTCTGGCTTAATACACGGCAGATACACCACACCATCACGTTTACGCTCACGCGGTACCGCCAGTGCAGGCAGCAGCGTAATGCCACTTCCGGCTGCCACCATATTACGCAGCGTTTCCAGGCTGGTTGCGCGGAAATGGGTATCTTCATCAGCACCCGCTTCAAAGCAGAAACCCATCGCCTGATCGCGCAGGCAGTGGCCATCTTCCAGCATCAGCAGTTTTTCACCGGCCAGATCGGCCATCGGCACGCGATCGCGGTTAGCCCACGGGTGATCTTCATAGATCGCCAGCATCATCGGCTCATCAAACAGCGGCACTTCGATAAAGGCTTCACTCTCTTTGACCAGCGCCAGAATCGCGCAGTCGAGCTTGCCGCTATCTAACTGCGCCAGCAGCTGATGGGTTTGCGCTTCATGCAGGTACATTTCGAGTTTCGGGAACGTCTGGTGCAGCATTGGAATGATGTGCGGCAACAGGTACGGGCCAACGGTTGGGATCAGGCCAATATGCAGTGGGCCGGACATCGTCTCCCCCTGCTGGCTTGCCATTTCCTTGAGCACTTTGACCTCGCGCAGCACGGTGCGCGCCTGATCCACCAGCAGAAGACCTGCCTGGGTGAACAGTACCTTACGACTGGTGCGCTCCAGCAGCATTACGCCCAGCTCATCTTCCAGCTTGCGGATCTGACCGCTCAGCGTGGGCTGGCTGACGTGGCAGGAATCTGCCGCGCGGCGAAAATGACGGTGCTCGGCTAACGCTACCAGGTATTCAAGATCACGAATATTCATTATTCATCCTCCGTCGCCACGATAGTTCATGGCGATAGATAGCATAGCAACGAACGATTATCCCTATCAAGCATTCTGTTGAATAATACATCACATAGACGAGACAGAACGTGTTTGACCCTTGACGTTCCCGCACCGTCAAACGAGTTTCTCTCAAACTCGAATAACTAAAGCCAACGTGAACTTTTGCGGACCCCGTGGTCCGCATTTTTTTGCGTAAAAAAAGCCCGGGGATAAAAGCAAAATGGCAACCGAAGTTGCCATTTTTAGTGTTTGCTCCCTCTCCCCGTGGGAGTGTACGGTCCGGGGTGAGGGCATCAGCCCGCACAAATTAAACTAGCCGGTTTTTCGCATCCGCAATCGCCTGCGCGACTTGTTTAGGCGACACGCCACCTTTGGCAGCACGCTTATCCAGGCAGGATTGCAGCGCCAGAATCGGATACACATCGTCACCGATAACCGCACTGAATTTCTGCAGGTCGGCAAGCGCCAGCGCTTCCAGCGCTTTGCCCTGACGAATAGCTTCCACTACCGCTTCACCCACAATATGGTGCGCTTCACGGAACGGCACGCCTTTGGCGACCAGATAATCCGCCAGTTCAGTAGAGTTAGCATAACCCTGCTGCGCGGCTTCCTGACAACGTGGACGTTTCACCTGAATGCCGTCCAGCACCAGCGCGCCCATGTGCAGACAGTCCAGCCAGGTGTCGAGCGCATCGAACAACCCCTCTTTGTCTTCCTGCATATCTTTGTTGTACGCCAGCGGTAACCCTTTCAGGGTCATCATCATGCCGGTCAGCGCGCCCTGCACACGGCCACACTTGCCGCGGATCAGCTCCAGCGCATCCGGGTTTTTCTTCTGCGGCATCAGAGAAGAGCCGGAAGTCACGCGGTCAGACAGCTCAACAAAGCCAGCTTCACCGGAGTTGAAGAAGATCAGATCTTCAGCGAAACGCGACAGGTGAACCATCCCGATAGAGGCGTTGGAAAGCAGCTCCAGCACGTGGTCACGGTCAGACACGCTGTCCAGGCTGTTACGGGTAGCTGAAGCAAAGCCCAGCCAGCCCGCCAGCTGCTCACGGTCAATTTCGTATGCTGTACCCGCCAATGCACCACTGCCCAGCGGGCTTACGTCCAGGCGCTTCAGGGTATCCTGCAGGCGGCTTTCATCACGCGCCAGCATCTCAACATAGGCCAGACACCAGTGAGCAAAGGTCACCGGCTGCGCGCGCTGCAGGTGGGTATAACCCGGCATCACCGCGTCCTGGTTGTTCTGCGCAGTTTCCACCAGCGCGCTCTGCAACTGGCGGTTAGCCACCAGCAGTTCGCCAACGGTCTCTTTACACCACAGCTTCAGATCGGTCGCGACCTGGTCATTACGGCTACGCCCGGTGTGCAGCTTTTTACCCAACTGCCCCACTTTATCGATAAGCTTGCCTTCCACCCAGCTGTGAATATCTTCGGCATCGCTTTGCAGGATCTGCTGCGGATCCAGACGCACCTCTTCCAGCAGATTATTCAGCGCCTCTTCCAGTTGCAGCTGTTCGTCTGCGGTCAGTACGCCAACCGTCACCAGCGCTTTGGACCAGGCCACAGAGCCGACGATATCCTGTTCGGCCAGGCGGTAGTCGAAGCGCAAAGAGTCGTTGAACTGTTTGAACCGTTGATCCGCTGCCTGTGTAAAACGCCCACCCCAAAGTGCCATAACATCGTTCCTTTATTCGTTAGTTCTGCCGGGTGGCGCTACGCTTACCCGGCCTACGGTAAATCAATAAATGCTTATGCCAGAATACGTGTGCCAATCGGTGTGCCGTTAAACAGCGCCGGAAGTTGCTCCGCATGACGCCAGGAGGCAATGTCCACCGGGCGACCGAGCGTACGCGCGGCATCCAGTGCAGCGTTCACTTTAACAATCATGCCATCGGTGATAATGCCCTGGGCAATCAGTTGCTCTGCTTTCGCCGCCGTCATTTCCGCAATGCGCTGGCCTTTGCCATCCAGAATCCCGCTCACGTCAGAGAGCAGGATCAGGTCTGCACCCAGCGTCGCCGCCAGCGCGGTTGCCGCCTGGTCAGCATTCACGTTCATCAGCTCACCCTCTTCGGTCACACCGATAGAACTCACCACTGGCAGGAAACCACCTTCCAGCAGCGTGTTAATCAGCTTAGGCGAACCAGGCTGCGCCAGTCCAACATGACCGAGCTCTTCATCGAGCTGGGTCACTTTTACGCTATCACCATCACCCAGATAGAGACCAACAGAGGCAATATGGTGTTTCTTCGCCCACGCCAGCAGCGTTTTGTTCGCTGTCCCCGCCAACGCACCGGTAATGATGTCAATCTGATCGGCAGGCGTCACACGCAGGCCATTTTTCTTTTTCACCGGCAGGTTAAGCCCTTTCATCAGCTCATCCACCACACAGCCGCCGCCGTGGACAATCACCAGCGGACGTTGGTGTGATTCGCGATAGTTAACCAGCGCGGTAAAAAGACGCTCCAGCGCTTCTTCGCTGTCCAGCAGTACACCACCGAGTTTGATAATTAATGGGTTCATCATCACACCTTAAATAAGAGACTGTGTTTCAGGGAAGCCGAAACGAATATTTGCACACTGCATTGCCTGTGCGGCAGCACCTTTGAGTAAGTTATCTTCCGTAGCCACCACAATCAGGTGCTCGTCCTGCACGGCAAAGCCAATATCACAGAACGGCAGGCCAACTACGTTTTTCAGCGCCGGAACACCTTTTTCATACAGGCGCACCAGCGGTTTATCCGCATACGCCTGAGTAAAGACCTCGCCCACCTGTTCTTTGGTCACACCCGGTTTCAGGCGGCAGGTGATGGTTTCGAGGATCCCGCGCGGGAAGCTACCCAGATGCGGGGTAAAGATGACGTTCGCCCCCAGATGGGTAGTGATCTCAGGGTGATGACGGTGGTTAAACACGCCATACGGCTGAAGGCTCACTTCGCAGAAGCTATTAGAAATCGCTGCCTTGCGCCCTGCACCGCTCACACCACTGGTGGCGTTGATCACCGGCCACTGGTTCAGATCCAGCAGGCCTGCGTCGATCAACGGTTTCAGGGAGAGCTGCGCCGCCGTCGGGTAGCAACCCGGAACGGCAATCAGATCCGCGTCTTTTAGTTTGTCTGCGCTCCACTCCGCCAGTCCGTACACCGCTTTCTCAAGTAAGTCCGGGTGCTGATGGGTGAAACCGTAATATTTTTCGTAGAACGCGCTATCGTTAACACGAAACGCGCCGGAAAGGTCGAATACCACACAACCCGCCGCCAGGAATTGCGGAGCCAGGTCGTGGCTGACTTCGTGCGCGGTGGCTAAAAACACCACGTCTACACCGTCGGTAAACTCGCTGATGTCGGACATCGGCTGTAACGGCAGATCAACAATGCCTTTCAGCTGCGGATGCAAATCAGAGATTAACTTTCCGGCATCATTGCTTTGCGCTGACACGGTCAAAGCGGTTATGGTCATATGTGGGTGGCGATTCACGTAGCTTACAAGCTCTGCGCCCGCATAACCGCTAGCGCCTACAATCAGCGTATTCAACATCGGGTTCCTTTATGCTCAACGTTAATGTATTTTTATTCACATTTATTGCATGAATATTGATACTATCACGACCTAAGGTGTGTCAACAATGAAAATGAACTTACCGCCATTTATCGAGATCTACCGCGCCCTGATTGCCACACCCTCCATCAGCGCGACCGAAGAAGCACTGGATCAGAGTAATGAGTCTTTAATCAATCTGCTGGCGGGTTGGTTTAGCGATCTTGGGTTTAACGTTGAGGTTCAGCCCGTTCCCGGAACACGCCACAAATTTAACCTGCTCGCCAGCACCGGACACGGCGCAGGTGGACTGTTACTGGCCGGTCATACCGATACCGTTCCGTTTGACGATGGCCGCTGGACGCGCGACCCGTTCACCCTGACCGAGCATGACAACAAGCTCTACGGTCTGGGTACGGCCGACATGAAAGGCTTCTTCGCCTTTATCCTCGACGCGCTGCGTGACGTCGACGTGACAAAACTGAAAAAGCCGCTCTATATCCTGGCGACTGCTGATGAAGAAACCAGCATGGCGGGCGCGCGCTATTTCTCTGAAAACACCTCAATTCGCCCTGATTGCGCGATTATCGGTGAGCCGACTTCCCTGCAGCCAATTCGCGCCCACAAAGGCCATATCTCTACGGCAGTGCGTGTGCTGGGCCAGTCCGGTCATTCCAGCGATCCGGCGCGTGGCGTGAACGCCATTGAGTTGATGCACGACGCCATTGGTCACATCATGCAGCTGCGTGACTCGCTGAAAGAGCGTTACCACCACGATGCGTTCACCGTACCTTACCCAACGCTGAACCTCGGTAGCCTGCACGGCGGTGATGCCTCCAACCGCATCTGCGCCTGCTGTGAACTGCATATGGATATCCGTCCGCTGCCGGGCATGACGCTGAACGACCTGAATGGCTTACTGAGCGAAGCGCTGGCTCCGGTGAGCGAGCGCTGGCCAGGCCGTCTGACGGTTTCTGAGCTACACCCGCCGATCCCGGGATATGAGTGCCCGCCGGATCACCAGCTGGTTGAAGTGGTGGAAAAACTGCTCGGTGAGAAAACCGACGTGGTGAACTACTGCACCGAAGCGCCGTTTATTCAGACGCTTTGCCCGACGCTGGTGCTTGGCCCTGGCTCCATCAACCAGGCCCACCAGCCGGATGAATACCTGGAAACCCGCTTTATCAAACCCACCCGTGAACTGATTACCCAGGTTGTACATCACTTCTGCTGGCATTAATGACGCTTCCCCTCTCTGAAGAGAGGGGAAAATCTCGCGATCCCCGTCACATTCTCATAAGCATCTCTTATTTGATGCAAAGCGAATTAAATTTCGTAAATTGCCCACATTTATTCGTTTGCTGAACCGTTTTCGCAGCAATTGACGACGGGGGTTTTACGTGGCTTTATAAAGGGAGATGACAAAATATTGTCCAACAGATTTTCGACTGGGCATAAACAAAAATGATGGGGTGACTGGGTTTTTATGAACGAACAATATTCCGCGTTGCGTAGTAATGTCAGTATGCTCGGCAAAGTGCTTGGAGATACCATCAAAGATGCGCTGGGGGAGAACATCCTCGACCGCGTTGAAACCATCCGCAAGCTATCCAAATCTTCCCGTGCTGGAAACGAAGCCAATCGTCAGGAGCTGCTTACCACCTTGCAGAACCTGTCCAACGATGAGCTGTTGCCTGTTGCACGTGCGTTCAGCCAGTTCCTGAACCTGGCAAACACCGCTGAGCAATACCACAGCATTTCTCCAAACGGCGAAGCAGCCAGCAACCCGGAAGTCATTGCCCGTACGCTGCGTAAACTCAAAGAACAGCCAGGCCTCAACGAAGCCACCATCCAAAAAGCGGTGGAGTCTCTTTCTCTTGAGCTGGTGTTGACCGCGCACCCCACCGAGATCACCCGTCGTACACTGATCCACAAAATGGTGGAAGTGAATAACTGCCTGAAGCAGTTGGATCACAAAGACATTGCCGACTACGAACGTAACCAGCTGATGCGCCGTCTGCGCCAGCTGATTGCCCAGTCCTGGCACACCGACGAAATTCGTAAGAACCGCCCAAGCCCGGTTGATGAAGCCAAGTGGGGCTTTGCAGTGGTTGAAAACAGCCTGTGGGAAGGTGTACCAAACTACCTGCGCGAGCTGAACGAACAGCTGGAAGAGAACCTGGGCTACCGCCTGCCTGTTGATTTTGTCCCGGTACGTTTCACCTCCTGGATGGGCGGTGACCGCGATGGCAACCCGAACGTAACGGCTGAAATCACCCGCCACGTATTGCTGCTGAGCCGCTGGAAAGCCACCGACCTGTTCCTGAAAGATATTCAGGTGCTGATCTCCGAACTGTCGATGGTAGAAGCCACTCCAGAACTGCGTGAGCTGGCCGGTGAGGAAGGGGCCAGCGAGCCGTATCGTTATCTGATGAAAAAGCTGCGTAGCCAGTTAATGGCCACCCAGGCCTGGCTGGAAGCGCGTCTGAAAGGACAACGCCTGCCGAAACCGGAAGGACTGCTGAGCCAGAACGAGCAGCTCTGGGAGCCACTGTACGCCTGTTATAAATCACTTCAGGCTTGTGGCATGGGCATCATCGCCAACGGTGAACTGCTCGACACCCTGCGTCGCGTGAAGTGCTTTGGCGTCCCGCTGGTGCGTATTGATGTGCGTCAGGAAAGTACCCGCCATACCGAAGCGCTGGGTGAACTGACCCGCTATCTCGGCATCGGCGACTACGAAAGCTGGTCAGAAGCCGACAAACAGGCCTTCCTGATCCGTGAACTGAACTCCAAACGCCCTCTGCTGCCGCGCAACTGGGAGCCAAGCAACGACACCCGTGAAGTGCTCAACACCTGTAAAGCGATCGTTGATGCGCCGAAAGGCTCGGTGGCAGCCTACGTGATCTCGATGGCGAAAACGCCGTCCGACGTGCTGGCCGTTCACCTGCTGCTCAAAGAAGCCGGTATCGACTATGCCCTGCCGGTTGCCCCGCTATTTGAAACCCTTGATGACCTGAACAATGCCAACGACGTGATGACCCAGTTGCTGAACATCGACTGGTATCGCGGCTTTATCCAGGGCAAACAGATGGTGATGATTGGCTATTCCGACTCCGCAAAAGACGCGGGTGTTATGGCCGCATCCTGGGCGCAGTACCAGGCACAGGACGCGCTGATCAAAACCTGCGAAAAAGCCGGTATTGAACTGACGCTGTTCCACGGCCGTGGTGGCTCAATTGGCCGTGGCGGTGCGCCAGCACACGCGGCACTGCTCTCGCAACCGCCGGGAAGCCTGAAAGGTGGCCTGCGCGTGACCGAGCAGGGCGAGATGATCCGCTTCAAGTATGGTCTCCCGGAAGTGACCATCAGCAGCCTGTCGCTCTACACCAGTGCTATCCTGGAAGCGAACCTGCTGCCACCACCGGAGCCGAAAGCCTCCTGGTGTCATATCATGGACGAGCTGTCGGATATCTCCTGTGATTTGTACCGTGGCTATGTACGTGAAAACAAAGATTTCGTGCCTTACTTCCGCTCAGCAACACCTGAGCAGGAGCTGGGTAAACTGCCGCTGGGTTCACGTCCGGCGAAACGCCGCCCGACCGGTGGCGTCGAGTCTCTGCGTGCCATCCCGTGGATCTTCGCCTGGACGCAAAACCGTCTGATGCTGCCAGCCTGGCTGGGTGCCGGTGCAGCGCTGCAGAAAGTGGTGGAAGATGGCAAACAGAGCGAACTGGAAGCGATGTGCCGCGACTGGCCGTTCTTCTCTACCCGTCTGGGGATGCTGGAGATGGTCTTCTCGAAAGCCGACCTGTGGCTGGCGGAATACTACGATCAGCGTCTGGTGAAACCAGAACTGTGGGCACTGGGTAAAGAGCTGCGCGAACTGCTGCAAGGCGACATCAAAGTGGTGCTGGATATCGCCAACGACTCACATCTGATGGCTGACCTGCCGTGGATTGCCGAGTCTATCCAGTTGCGTAATATCTACACCGACCCGCTGAACGTTCTGCAGGCCGAACTGCTGCACCGTTCCCGTCAGGCGGAAGAGGAAGGTAAAGCGCCAGATCCACGCGTTGAACAAGCGCTGATGGTGACGATTGCAGGCGTTGCGGCAGGTATGCGTAACACTGGCTAATGTTTTATGCCGGGCGGCATGGCGCTGCCCGGCAAATTTTGGTCGTCTCACCATGCAACATGACATCTCCCCAATTCTGAACGATCTGATAACCGGTGCGTTACCGCTGGGTCAGGTGCATTTTTTCTCACCAACCGAACAACGCCCCCGCACGTCACCCCTGCTCGTAATTACCCTTGATAACCCATGCGAGGCATTATTTTCTTCATCAGGCATTGTTCAACAACATCCCGCCAGTTCGCTCAGCCTAAGCTTCGATAAACAACACCTGGCTCTCGAGCTCCATCGCGACAACTCTCTGTTGCAGCAGTTACAAATTCCCCGACGTGGCCCGCGAACAGGCGCTTTTCTTCTCCAGACGCTAACCGAGTTACAGATGCAGCCAGATGAACAGGATACCGCAAGACTGGTGGTATTAAGCCTGCTCAGCCACTGCCGGGATCTGCTTGGCAGCGATATCCACACCGCCAGCCGCAGCCGTGCCCTGTTTGACGCCGTTCGCCGCTTCATCGAAGAACATCACGCTTCGGTATTAACTCGCGAATCCGTGGCGCAGGCGTTCTACATCTCACCAAACTACCTTTCCCACCTCTTTCAGAAGATTGGTAACGTAGGGTTCAACGAATACCTGACACAAACGCGTCTGGAACACGCGCGCCAGCTGCTGAAAGGCTACGATCTTAAAATCAAAGATATCGCCGTAAGTTGCGGATTTACGGACAGCAACTACTTCTGCCGTCTCTTTCGCAAGCACACCGAACGCTCCCCCTCCGAATATCGTCGCCAGTATCACAGCCAGCTGATCGCCAAAAAATAGCATTGTGATCGCTCTCTCACTTCGCTAAGGACATTACATTTGTCCAGTATTTGGCAAAATTGACCTGTATCCGCCGCGCCTGGCCGAGCTTTATCCTTTATTCAACCTTTCTGACTTAAGGAAAAATAATGGAACTGTATCTGGATACCGCCAACGTGGCGGAAGTTGAACGCCTGGCGCGTATTTTTCCAATTGCGGGTGTCACCACCAACCCAAGCATTGTAGCCGCCAGCCGTGAATCCCTCTGGGAGGTGTTGCCACGTCTGCAAAAGGCCATCGGACCAGAAGGTACGCTGTTTGCCCAAACCATGAGCCGCGACGCAGAAGGCATGGTAGCGGAGGCCAAACGCCTGAGTAACGCCATCCCGGACATCGTGGTGAAAATCCCGGTGACGGCTCAGGGGCTTATCGCGATCAAGGCGCTGAAAAAAGAGGGCATAACCACGCTAGGCACTGCCGTTTACAGCGCCTCGCAGGGATTGCTCGCCGCGCTGGCGGGGGCGAAATATGTCGCGCCGTATGTCAACCGCGTCGACGCTCAGGGCGGCGACGGCATTCGCATGGTGCAGGAGCTGCAATCCCTGCTGGAACTTCACGCACCTGGGAGCATGGTGCTGGCCGCCAGTTTTAAAACGCCACGTCAGGCGCTGGACTGCCTTCTCGCCGGATGTGAGGCAATCACACTTCCTTTAGATGTAGCGCAACAAATGCTCGGCACCCCGGCGGTAGAGTCAGCCATAGAGAAGTTCGAGCAAGACTGGAAAAACGCGTTTGGTAACCTCAACCTCTAAGGGAGAACTGTTATGGACCGTATCATTCAATCGCCGGGTAAATATGTCCAGGGCGCTGATGTGCTTACCCGTCTCGGCGACTATCTGAAACCACTGGCACATCGCTGGCTGGTTGTCGGCGATAAATTTGTGCTGGGTTTTGCTGAAGAAACACTGCGTCAGAGCTTCAAACAAGCAGAGCTCCACGTCGAAATCGCACCATTTGGCGGCGAATGTTCACAAAATGAAATCGATCGTTTAAGAAAACTGGCCGATAGCGCCAACTGTATGGCAGTGCTGGGGATCGGTGGCGGTAAAACGCTGGATACCGCCAAAGCGCTGGCACACTTTATGGACGTGCCGGTCGCTATTGCCCCCACCATCGCCTCCACCGATGCGCCGTGCAGTGCGCTTTCCGTCATTTACACCGACAGCGGCGAGTTCGATCGCTACCTGATGCTGCCACATAACCCGAACATGGTGATCGTGGATACCAGGGTAGTGGCGGGTGCTCCGGCACGTCTCCTTGCCGCCGGGATTGGCGATGCGCTGGCAACCTGGTTTGAAGCACGCGCCTGCTCGCGCAGCGGCGCGACCACCATGGCGGGCGGGAAATGCACGCAGGCTGCGTTAGCACTTGCCGAGCTGTGCTACAACACGCTGATTGAAGAAGGTGAGAAAGCGATGCTGGCAGCGGAACAGCACGTGGTGACGCCTGCTCTTGAACGCATTATCGAAGCCAACACCTATCTGAGCGGCGTAGGCTTTGAAAGCGGTGGACTGGCGGCGGCACACGCCATTCACAATGGCATGACGGCAGTGCCGGATGCGCATCACTTCTATCACGGTGAAAAAGTGGCGTTTGGTACGCTCACGCAACTGGTGCTGGAAAACGCGCCGGTGGAAGAAATAGAAACCGTCGCGGCGCTATGCCATAGCGTTGGGTTACCGATCACGCTGGCACAGCTGAACATAAAAGAGGATATTCCGGCCAAAATGCGTCTGATAGCGGAAGCATCTTGTGCAGAAGGTGAAACTATTCACAACATGCCTGGTGGCGCGACGCCGGATCAGGTTTACGCGGCGCTGCTGGTTGCCGACCAGTACGGGCAGCGGTTCTTGCAGGAGTGGGAGTAATCATGTTGCCGGATGAGGCATAGCGCCCCATGCAAAAAAATCCCCGCCGAAGCGGGGATTTTTATTACTGCAGGTCAAACCGATCCAAATCCATCACTTTCGCCCATGCGGCGATAAAGTCGCGGACGAACTTCTCGCTGGCATCGCTGCTGGCGTAAACCTCGGCCAACGCACGCAGAACGGCGTTAGATCCAAAGACCAGGTCGGCACGGGTTGCAGTGTATTTCTCGTCACCACTGGCACGATCGCTACCGGTAAACAGCTCGTTTGATGCATCGGTCGCTTTCCACTGGGTGTTCATGTCCAGCAGGTTCACGAAGAAATCGTTGCTCAGCACGCCCTCACGGTCGGTGAACACCCCATTCTTGCTGCCATCAAAGTTTGCCCCCAACACGCGCAGACCACCCACCAGCACCGTCAGCTCTGGCGCGGTCAGCGTCAGCTGCTGGGCTTTATCAATCAGCAGGGACTCAGTCGTCGACGTATCGACCTGCGCACGGTAGTTACGGAAACCATCGGCAATCGGCGCAAGCAGGTTGAACATCTCGATATCCGTTTGATCCTGACGCGCATCCACGCGGCCTGGCGTAAACGGTACGGTGATATAAACACCTGCGGCTTTCGCTGCTTTCTCGATACCAACCCCACCAGCCAGCACGATGATATCGGCCAGTGATGCTTTGTTGGTGGTACGCTGGATAGCCTCCAGAGCCGGTAATGCGCGAACGGCGGCAGCGTTAACGTCCCAGTCGCGCTGTGGAGCCAGCGCCAGACGCGCACCGTTAGCACCGCCACGCTTATCGCCACCACGGAAGGTCGATGCAGATGCCCACGCAACAGAAACCAGTTCGCTGACGGAGAGACCAGAGGCCGCGATTTCCGCTTTCAGGCGCTCAATATCTTCTTTCGATGGGGCGAACACTGGCTGCGGCAGCGGATCCTGCCAAATCAGATCTTCTTTCGGCACTTCCGGGCCAATGTAACGCGCTTTTGGCCCCATATCGCGGTGGGTCAGCTTGAACCATGCGCGAGCAAAAGCTTCGTTGAAGGCCTGCGGATCGTTCAGGAAGCGACGGGAGATTTTCTCGAATTCCGGGTCGAAACGCAGCGTCAGGTCGGTCACCAGCATGGTGGGTTTGCGTTTTTTCGACGGGTCGAACGGGTCAGGCATAATGTCTGGCGCATTCACGGCTTCAAACTGAATAGCACCTGCCGGGCTGCGGGTCTGCACCCACTCGTATTTGAACAGGTTCTCGAAGAAATAGTTGCTCCACTGGGTCGGGGTTTGCGACCAGATCACCTCCAGCCCGGAAGTGATGGCATCTGCGCCAGCGCCGGTACCGAGTGTGCTGGCCCAGCCCAGGCCCTGCGCTTCAATCGGCGCGGCTTCCGGATCGGCACCGACATGGGTCGCCTCACCTGCACCGTGGGTTTTACCGAGCGTATGGCCGCCCGCAATCAGCGCAACGGTTTCTTCGTCGTCCATGCCCATGTTGCCGAAGGTGGCGCGAATAGCCGCCGCCGCTGACAGCGGTTCACCGCTGGCATTAGGCCCTTCCGGGTTAACGTAAATCAGCCCCATTTCGGTGGCGGCCAGAGGACGCTTCGCCAGCGCTTCCGGGTCACGGTGGGTCAGCCAGGCTTTTTCGTCACCCCAGTTTACGTCCATATCCGGTTCCCAGACGTCTTCACGCCCGGCACCAAAACCAAAGGTGCGGAAGCCAGAGTTCTCCAGCGCTACGTTACCCGCGAGGATAAACAGGTCAGCCCAGGAGATTTTTTGTCCGTATTTTTGCTTGATAGGCCACAGCAGACGGCGGGCTTTATCCAGGCTTACGTTATCAGGCCAGGAGTTCAGCGGCGCAAAGCGCTGTTGACCGCGTCCGGCACCACCACGTCCGTCAACGGAGCGATAGGTACCTGCACCGTGCCAGGCCATACGAATAAACAGGCCAGCATAGCTGCCCCAGTCGGCAGGCCACCACGGTTGAGAATCGGTTAAGAGTGCTTTGAGATCGCCCTTCAGGGCAGCGTAATCAAGTTTGCTGAAGGCTTTGCGGTAATCGAAGTCTTCACCCAGTGGGTTCGAACGGTTGGAGTGTTGGTTAAGAAGATCTACGCGGAGTTGTTTTGGCCACCAGTCGCGGCTTGAGGTTCCTGCCCCCGCGCTCTGGTCATGGCCGCCCTGATGGAACGGGCATTTGCCGATAGATGCCGCTTTATTGGTATCGTCTGACGTGCTCATCGCTATGCTCCCTTTTACAGTGTTACCGTTACGATATACGCCCTTATTGATAAGGTATAGTTGGGATGACCCACAGATTCGATAGATAATTCCGTTCAATTAACCATGTGAAAAACATGGGCTTTGTACGTCAAAGGCAGAATTGCTGATATGGCGGGAAAATAAAACCCTTAGAAATCAAAAAACCCTCCGGAGAGGGCTTTTGCTTGCTTACACGCCAGGTCGAACACCGAGCGTGTGGCAAATCGCGTAACTCATTTCCGCGCGGTTTAGCGTATAGAAGTGGAAATCCTTCACCCCTTCACGACTTAAAATTTTCACCATGTCCATCGCGATATTTGCGCCCACCAGCTTGCGTGTTTCCGGGTCATCGTCCAGCCCCTCGTACATTTTAGACATCCAGAGCGGAATGCGCACGTTGGTCATGTCAGCAAATTTCTTCGCCTGCCTGAAGTTAGACACCGGCAGAATGCCCGGAATAATTTCGACGTCGATGCCCGCAGAGACGCAGCGGTCGCGAAAACGCAGATAGCTTTCCACATCAAAGAAAAATTGCGTGATGGCACGGTTGGCACCGGCATCCACTTTACGCTTCAGGTTGAGCAGATCCGCCTGAGCACTTTTCGCCTCCGGGTGAACTTCCGGGTAAGCGGCAACGGAGATATCGAAGTCCGCCACGTCTTTCAGCAGTGTCACCAGGTCAGCAGCATACATTTCCGGCTTACCGCTGCCCGGCGGCAGGTCACCGCGCAGGGCGACAATATGACGAATACCGTTGTTCCAGTAGTCCTGGGCAATGGCACGCAGTTCATCGCGGGTAGCGTCGATGCAGGTCAGGTGCGGAGCCGCTTCCAGACCGGTACGCTCTTTAATGCCTTTAATAATACTGTGCGTACGGTCGCGCTCACCGGAGTTGGCACCGTAGGTCACGGAGACAAACTTGGGTTTCAGGCTGCTCAGGCGATCGATAGAGCTCCACAGGGTTTGCTCCATTTCACTGGTGCGCGGCGGGAAAAATTCAAAAGAGACGTTAATCTGGCCGTTTACTTCGGCCAGGCTCTGATTCAGGGCTTCCCGCTGGTTGGCGTGAAAAAAGCTCATACCTTACCTCATCAATCGCGTGTCGTTGTGTGTTGTATTGCGAACTTCTATACGTTTAGACGTCCAGATGTAAAAATGACGGAAAAGCGGAGTGGCGTCAACAGAAATAATCACCAGGAATGGTGAGGAATGTTCAGGGAAGATGAGGGAAATTCATGATGGTGAGACATTCCCTCTCCCACAGGGAGAGGGAACAAGTGATATTACAGCAGCTTAGCCAGACGATTGATGTCGGACTGGATCGCCCCGGCGGTGACATCGCGCCCTGCTCCCGGGCCACGGATCACCAGCGGGTTATCACGGTACCAACGGCTTTCAATCGCAAAGACGTTATCACACGGCAGAAGTGCGGCCAGCGGGTGTTCTGGACGAACCGCCTCCACACCCACGCGCGCTTTGCCGTTTGCCTCAAAACGCGCCACATAGCGCAGCACCAGACCCATCTCACGTGCGGCTTCCAGACGTTGCACCATCTGGTCGTTCAGCTCATCACCATTCTCGAAGAAGTGATCGACAGATCCTTCCTCGCAGCCCGCAGGCACCAGCGACTCCATGCGAACAGCACCAGGCTCAATGTCATAGCCCGCTTCACGCGCGAGGATCACCAGCTTACGCATCACGTCTTTACCGGACAGGTCAACGCGTGGGTCGGGTTCGGTTAAACCTTGCTGCCACGCCTGATCCACCAGGTCGGTGAACGGGACGGTGCCATCGAACTGCAGGAACAGCCAGGAGAGCGTACCGGAGAAGATGCCGCTCAGCGCCAGAATGCTGTCACCGCTTTCAATCAAATCACGCACGGTATGGTTAACCGGCAGACCCGCGCCCACCGTGGCGTTATAGAGCCAGTGACGACCGGTTTTTTCAAACGCATCGTGGATCTGACGGTATTTATCCGTGCTGCTTGCACCCGCCAGCTTATTCGCGCTGATCACGTGGAACCCGTGGCTGGCGAAATCAAGGTACTGATCGGCAAGCTGTTCACTCGCCGTAACATCCAGCACGACCAGGTCGTCGTACGGGTGCGCGCGCATCCACAGGAACAGCGACTCTTCATCCTGCTCAACGGCTTCATCATTAAAGAATGCAAGCGCACGGCTGGCATCCAGACCTTCATAGTTCAGCAGGCTGCGACGACTGTCCACCACGCCCGCCAGCACAAACTCAAACCCGGTACGCGCCGAAAGCGTAATTTGCTCGCGCGCAAACAGCTCCAGCCAGCGGGAACCAATGTTACCTTTACCGAACAGCACCAGGCCGATACGTTTTTCCGCCCGGAACAGGGAAGTATGTAGCCCCTGGATCAGGCTCTCGGTTGGCCCTTTACGCAGAACGGCCACCAGGCTGATGCCCTCTTCCGACTGCCAGGTAAATTCAACTGGCTGGCCTTTCAGTTGCTGCCAAAAACGGTGGCAGTGCAGCGGGTTACGGGTGACGCCTGCGCCCACCATCGCTATCAGTGCCAGCCCCTGACGCAGACGAAGCTCGCCAGGCAAGCCCGCTTCATCAAGAATTTTCAGCGCGCTGTCCGCCACTTCAGCGGTGTAGCAGAACTGCAGCAGCTGGCGGTCATTGTGTACGCCAACGGCCAGCGGACGCACCTGCGCACGCTTCAGGATCAGGTCGATGTCTTTGTGCGCCAGCTTGAAGTCCTGGCCGGCAGGCACCTGGAACTCAATCAGGCAGATGTCGTCGTGGCTGGTGACGATACGCGCCCCGGTACCAGAAGCCAGCACGCGTTCAATGCGTGTGGAACCCTGATCCGGGGTGTAGCTACAGCGAAGCTGCAGGTCGATGTCACTACCGGATACCGGCTGCAGCGTACGGGCGTGCAGAACCGGTGCCGCCAGACGCGCCAGCTCACTGGCTTCGTCGAGACGCAGCAGCGGCAGCAGGCAGGCATCTTTCACTTTACGCGGGTCAGCGCTGTAAACACCGGCCACGTCGCTCCAGATGGTGACGCGGGAAACCCCCGCCAGCGCACCGATTTGCGTCGCAGAGTAGTCAGAACCGTTACGCCCAAGCAGCACGGTTTCGCCTGCATTGCTGCGGCTGATAAACCCTGTCACCACAATGCGTTTGCCGGGGTGTTGCACCAGCAGCTGTTGCAGTAGCGGATAAGACAGCCCCTCATCTACCTGCGGCTGCGCGGCACGTTCGGCACGCAGGAAGTCACGCGCATCGAGCCAGGCGGCGTCCACACCAAGGTGTTGCAGCACGGCAGCCATCAGGCGCGCAGACCACACTTCACCGTGGCCGACCACTTCAGCATACACCGCATCGGTAATGCCGCTGTCCAGCAGTGCAGCCAGACGCTCAAGGTCATGAGTAAAGGCGCTAATCAGCCCGTCCGCCACGTCCGCTGGCAGCAAGCCGGCAATCAGCTCGCTCTGGTAACGGCGTAATGACTGTTGCACCTGATGCGCAGAAAGGCGATCGGTCTGGCTCAATTTCAGCCAGCTAATCAACTGATTGGTGGTGCTGCCAGCCGCGGAGACAACCATCATGTCACCCGGCTGTGAATACTCTGTCATGATCCCTGCGACACGCAGGTAACACTTCACATCAGCAAGACTACTACCACCAAACTTGTGCAGTTGACGACCCTTCGCCCCTGCCTGCGCTATCACACTCATGATTACCCCTTGGCTGCGATCCGGAAGCCATTTTCCAGATCGGCAATTAAATCTTCAGAATCTTCAATACCGGTAGAGATACGCAGCAGCGTCTCAGAAATACCGGCGGCGGCACGTGCTTCTGGTGCCATACCTGCGTGCGTCATGGTCGCGGCGTGGGAGATTAAGCTTTCCACCCCACCTAAGGATTCCGCCAGCGTAAACAATGACAACCCGCTCAGGAAGCGACGCAGCGTTTGCTCGTCGCCATCCAGTTCAAAACTTAACATCGCACCAAATCCCTTCTGTTGGCGCGCGGCAATCTCATGTCCCTGATTTTCAGGCAACGACGGGTGATAAAGCTTCTTCACCAGCGGCTGCGTTTTCAGGAAATCGACAATTGCCTGAGCATTACGCTGCGCCGCTTCCATGCGCGGCGACAACGTACGAATACCGCGTAACAACAAATAGCTGTCGAAGGCACTTGCGGTGACGCCGATGTTATTGGCCCACCATGCCAGTTCGGTGACAACGTCGGGATCTTTGGCAATCACCACGCCCGCTACCACGTCAGAATGGCCGTTCAGATATTTAGTGCATGAATGCAATACCAGATCTGCACCCAGTGCAAGTGGGTTCTGAAGGGCCGGACTGAGGAAGGTATTATCCACTACACTTATCGCTCCTGCATCCCTTGCGAGCTGACAAATTTTCGCAATATCGACAACACGCAACAATGGATTGCTTGGACTTTCCACCAGCACCAGCTTCGGCTGCTCTGTCAGCGCCTGTTTCAGCGCCTGTTCGTCGTTTTGATCGACAAACAGCACGCGATAGCAGCCACGTTTTGCCAGGCTATCAAACAGACGATAGCTGCCGCCGTAGCAGTCATGCGGGGCAACCAGCAGGTCACCCGGTTTCAGGAACACCGTCGTCACCAGGTGAATGGCAGACATCCCCGTATTGGTTAACACTGCCCCTGCACCGCCTTCCAGCTCAGCCAGCGCGCGCTGGGTAACATCACGCGTAGGGTTACCACGACGCGAGTAGTCATGCGCACGGGGTTCATTAAATCCGGTGAAATTGTAAGTACTGGAAAGATGAATCGGCGGGACAACACAGCCGTACTGCTCGTCATCATTCAATCCGCTACGCACTGCGATGGTGGCCTGTTTACGCGTCATGGTGAAGGCTTCCTGGCTAATTAGGTGAAAAGTCAGGCACCAGAGTAAACACTGAAAGTATGGACGTCAATACATCTGGACATCTAAACTTCTTTGCGTATAGATTGAGCAATGCGCAAATAGCCGTTAAAATTATACGCTTTAGTGCACGCTACAGCGGCAATATCCGTGCCACGGTATCGTCTCTACGGTAAACTACGCAAGATTACGGTTCAAAACGGACGGTTACAGGTTTTGCACCTTTAGATTAATGACTGAGAGGATTAAAGGTATCTCATGGCTGAATGGAGCGGCGAATATATCAGCCCATACGCTGAGCACGGTAAGAAGAGTGAACAAGTAAAAAAAATTACGGTTTCCATTCCTCTGAAGGTGTTGAAGATCCTCACCGATGAACGCACGCGTCGTCAGGTGAACAACCTGCGTCACGCGACCAACAGCGAACTGCTGTGCGAAGCGTTTCTGCATGCATTTACCGGCCAACCGTTGCCGAACGATGACGATCTGCGCAAAGAGCGTAGTGATGAAATCCCGGAAGAGGCAAAGGTGATCATGCGTGAACTGGGTATCGACCCGGATACGTGGGAATACTGAGAAGCAGATACAAAAAAGGCACCTTGCGGTGCCTTTTTTTCGGGAAACTTATTTCGCGCCCGGGATGCTGAAACGCTTGTTGAAGCGGTCAACACGGCCACCGGTTGCAACATCACGCTGCTTACCAGTGTAGAACGGGTGGCATTTGCCGCACACGTCCAGGTTCAGATCGTGACCCACGGTGGAGCGGATCTGGATAGAGTTACCGCAAGAGCAGTTTGCAGTAATCATTTCGTATTTAGGGTGAATATCTTTTTTCATGGGAGAACCTCAGTTAAGGCCGCGTCGCTCTTCCAGCCCTAACGCCAGACACCACGCGATGTTAATAGTATAGGTTTTGACGCTGCATAAAGCGCATCAAAGGCGGCGAATCATACAGAATTTGACCACCGTATGCAAACTGATCCGCACGCTGCTTTCACTAATGTGTATACTAACGCGCCACTTTTCAAGTCAGGAAGATTCGATGCCCGTCGCTCACGTTGCCCTGCCCGTTCCGCTTCCCCGCACCTTTGACTATCTGCTGCCCGACAGCATGAGCGCCAAAGCGGGCTGTCGCGTGACCGTGCCGTTTGGCAAACAACAGCGCGTGGGGATTGTGGTTTCCGTCAGCGACAAGAGTGAGTTACCGCTTAATGAACTGAAGGCAGTTGTTGAGGTGCTGGACAGCGAGCCGGTTTTCTCCACCAGTACCTGGCGACTGCTGCTGTGGGCAGCGGATTACTATCACCATCCGATTGGCGATGTCCTGTTCCATGCGCTGCCCATTTTGCTGCGCCAGGGTAAGAGCGCCAGCCATGCGCCAATGTGGTACTGGTTTGCCACCGAGCAGGGGCAGGCCGTGGACATCAACAGCCTGAAGCGCTCGCAGAAACAACAGCAGGCGCTGGCAGCGCTGCGCCAGGGGAAAATCTGGCGGCATCAGGTCAACGAGCTTGAAGTCAGTGAAACCGCGCTGCAGGCATTAAGGAAGAAAGGGCTGAGTGAACTGGGTAGCGAAGCCCCCGCCCTTTACGACTGGCGAAACAACTTTTCTGTATCCGGTGACCGTCTGCGCCTGAATACCGAGCAGGCCACCGCCGTGGGAGCCATTCACAGCGCCTCCGATCATTTCTCCGCCTGGCTGCTCGCCGGCGTCACCGGCTCCGGTAAAACCGAAGTTTACCTGAGCGTGCTGGAAAATGTGCTCGCCCAGGGCAAACAGGCGCTGGTGATGGTGCCGGAGATCGGCCTGACGCCACAAACCATCGCCCGCTTCCGCGAACGTTTCAATGCCCCCGTTGAAGTTCTGCACTCTGGTCTGAACGACAGCGAGCGTCTCAGCGCCTGGTTGAAAGCCAAAAACGGCGAAGCGGCGATTGTGATTGGCACCCGTTCGTCACTGTTTACGCCATTTAAAAACCTCGGCGTCATCGTGATAGATGAAGAACACGACAGTTCCTATAAACAGCAGGAGGGCTGGCGCTATCATGCCCGCGATCTGGCTGTGTATCGCGCCCATAGTGAGCAAATCCCTATTATTCTGGGTTCCGCCACCCCGGCACTTGAAACATTGCACAATGTTCGTCAGCGCAAATACCATATGCTGCGCCTGACGCGTCGCGCGGGGAATGCGCGCCCGGCCATTCAGCATGTTCTGGATCTGAAAGGCCAGCAGGTTCAGGCGGGGTTAGCACCTGCGCTAATCACCCGCATACGCCAGCATTTACAGGCGGGCAACCAGGTCATTTTATTTCTTAACCGCCGCGGATTTGCCCCGGCACTGCTCTGCCACGACTGCGGCTGGATAGCAGAATGCCCGCGCTGTGACCACTACTACACCTTCCATCAGGCCCAGCGGCATTTGCGCTGCCATCACTGCGACAGCCAGCGCCCGGTACCGCACCAGTGTCCGTCGTGCGGTTCAACGCATATTGTGCCGGTCGGTCTGGGGACGGAGCAGCTGGAACAGGCGCTTACGCCCTTCTTTCCTGACGTTCCCATTTCGCGTATCGACCGGGACACCACCAGCCGCAAAGGTGCGCTGGAACAACAGTTAGCCGAAGTGCATCGCGGTGGCGCGCGCATCCTCATTGGTACCCAGATGCTGGCCAAAGGGCACCACTTCCCGGACGTCACGCTGGTCGCCCTGCTGGACGTGGACGGAGCACTGTTCTCCGCAGATTTCCGTTCAGCCGAACGCTTTGCCCAGCTTTATACCCAGGTTGCCGGACGTGCCGGACGCGCCGGAAAGCAAGGCGAAGTGGTACTGCAAACGCACCATCCCGAGCATCCGCTACTGCAAACCTTACTGCATAAAGGTTATGACGCATTCGCTGAACAGGCACTTGCTGAACGCCAGACAATGCAGCTTCCCCCGTGGACCAGCCACGTCATCATCCGGGCTGAAGACCATAACAACCAGCAGGCTCCTCTTTTCCTGCAGCAATTGAGAAATCTCCTGCAGGCCAGCCCGCTGGTGGATAATCAGCTGTGGATTTTAGGCCCGGTTCCTGCACTGGCTCCTAAACGCGGCGGACGTTTTCGCTGGCAGATTTTGCTCCAGCACCCTTCACGTATCCGCTTACAACATATCGTCAGCGGCACGCTGGCACTGATCAACACACTGCCGGAAGCACGGAAAGTGAAGTGGGTTCTCGACGTCGATCCGATTGAAAGCTGAAGACGGATCGAAAAAATTTAATACTCCTCACACTTTTTATGAAAATTCTGTAACCGATTCCATTAACAATCTGTAAAAATGGAGACGTCAGAAGTTCGGTGTTCAGGCGAGGAGAAGACGTTGAAGTCCAGGAAAGAGGTTGCTACTGCGACCATGAAAGACGTTGCCCAAAAAGCGAAAGTCTCTACGGCAACAGTGTCCCGCGCATTAATGAACCCGGACAAAGTCTCCCAGGCAACCCGCAACCGGGTGGAACAGGCGGCGCTGGAAGTGGGGTATTTCCCGCAGGCGATGGGGCGTAACGTTAAGCGCAATGAATCGCGCACCATTCTGGTGATTGTGCCGGACATTTGCGATCCCTTCTTCAGCGAGATTATTCGCGGTATCGAAGTGACGGCGGCTGAGCAAGGTTATCTGGTGCTGATTGGCGACTGTGCCCACCAGAACCAGCAGGAAAAAACCTTTATCGACCTCATCATCACCAAACAGATCGACGGCATGCTGCTGCTCGGCTCTCGTTTGCCGTTTGATGCCAGTATTGAAGAACAGCGTAATTTACCGCCGATGGTGATGGCCAACGAATTCGCGCCAGAGTTGGAACTGCCGACCGTTCATATCGATAACCTGACCGCCGCATTCAACGCCGTGAACTATCTCCAGGAGCTGGGGCATAAGCGTATTGGCTGCATTGCCGGGCCGGAAGAGATGCCGCTGTGTCACTACCGCCTGCAGGGCTACGTTCAGGCGCTACGCCGCACGGGCGTCACTGTCGATCCACACTACATCGCGCGTGGCGATTTCACCTTTGAAGCCGGTGGACAAGCGCTGGAAAAACTTCTGGCACTGCCTGAACCGCCTACTGCCGTGTTCTGTCACAGTGACGTGATGGCACTGGGTGCATTATCGTATGCCAAACGTCGCGGCCTGCGCATACCAAAAGATTTATCGATTATTGGTTTCGATAATATTTCGCTTTCAGAATTTTGCGATCCACCGCTCTCAACCGTCTCGCAGCCACGCTATGACATTGGTCGTGAAGCTATGCTTCTTTTGCTGGATCAACTGCATGGTCAGGCAGTTAGCAGCGGCTCACGGTTGCTGGACTGCGAACTGATTGTTCGTGGCACGACTCAGGCATTGACTTAAAGTAAATGCCTTTAGGACACCCTTATCTGGTCAAAGCCCCGCCGCTTAAGTAACATGGCGGGCTGACGAACGAATAAATACAGCGAAACGATAGTGGCACAACGAGATTATGTACGTCGCGGCCAGCCGGCACCTTCGCGACGCAAAAAGAGTAGCTCAAGGAACAAGCAACGTAACCTGCCTGCTGTCTCGCCAGCAATGGTCGCTATTGCTGCGGCTGTACTGGTGGCCTTTATTGGCGGTCTGTACTTTATTACTCACCATAAAAAAGAAGAGTCTGAGGCCCTTCAGGGCAACAAGGTTGCCGGGAATGGTCTGCCGCCAAAACCGGAAGAGCGCTGGCGTTATATTAAAGAGCTGGAAAGCCGCCAGCCAGGCGTTCGCGCACCGACTGAACCGTCCGCCGGTGGTGAAGTGGTGAACCCCAACCAGCTCACCGACGAACAGCGCCAACTGTTGGCACAAATGCAGGCCGATATGCGCCAGCAACCTACGCAGTTGAACGAAGTGCCGTGGAACGAACAAACGCCGGAGCAGCGTCAGCAAACGCTGCAGCGACGTCAGGCCCAGCAACAGATTCAACAACAGCAGTTGGCGCAAACTCAGCCAGTACAGCAGCCTCGTACGCAGCCGCGAGTGACGGAACAACCGTACCAGCAGCCGCAACAACAGACGCGTACGGTGCAGTCGCAGCCTGTTCAACAGCAGCCAAAGACTCAGCCGCAAAAGCAAACGGCTCAGCCTTATCAGGATCTGTTGCAAACACCTGCGCATACCACCGCGCAACAGCCGAAAACGCAGCAGGCCGCACCGGTCACCAAAGAGACCGAAGCGCCGAAGCAAACGGCTGAGAAGAAAGACGAACGTCGCTGGATGGTTCAGTGTGGCTCGTTTAAAGGTGCAGAACAGGCCGAAACGGTACGTGCTCAGCTGGCGTTTGAAGGCTTTGATTCCCGCATAACCACCAACAATGGCTGGAATCGCGTGGTGATTGGCCCGGTCAAAGGCAAAGAAAATGCGGATGGCACGATCTCTCGTCTGAAGATGGCAGGTCACACAAACTGCATTCGACTCGCCTCCGGGGGTTGAAACCCCCAAAATCCCCCCCATCTATCATTCTATTCAGCCCTGAGCACTGGCTCAGGGCTTCTGTTTCCCGATTCTGTAACCAGGGGGTCTGCTCGTGACAACAATTGTAAGTGTACGCCGTAACGGCCAGGTGGTGATTGCCGGTGATGGCCAGGCCACGCTGGGTAATACCGTCATGAAAGGCAACGTGAAAAAAGTCCGTCGTTTATATAACGACAAAGTGATCGCCGGTTTTGCGGGCGGCACGGCTGATGCCTTCACGCTGTTTGAACTGTTTGAACGTAAACTGGAAATGCACCAGGGTCATCTGGTGAAAGCCGCCGTTGAGCTGGCGAAAGACTGGCGTACCGATCGTATGCTGCGCAAGCTCGAAGCGCTGCTGGCCGTGGCCGATGAAACTGCCTCACTGATTATCACCGGTAACGGTGACGTTATTCAGCCGGAAAACGACCTGATTGCCATCGGCTCTGGCGGCCCTTATGCCCAGGCTGCGGCCCGTGCGCTGTTGGAAAATACCGACATGAACGCGCGTGATATCGCAGTGAAAGCGTTGGATATTGCAGGAGATATCTGCATCTATACCAACCACAACCACACCATCGAAGAATTACCGTCTAAAGCGTAAGGATCTCCCATGTCTGAAATGACCCCACGCGAAATTGTCAGCGAACTGAACAAACACATTATTGGCCAGGATAACGCTAAGCGTTCTGTGGCCATCGCCCTGCGTAACCGCTGGCGTCGTATGCAGCTTGATGAAGAGCTGCGCCACGAAGTCACACCGAAAAACATTCTGATGATCGGCCCGACCGGTGTCGGTAAAACCGAAATCGCCCGTCGTCTGGCGAAACTGGCTAACGCACCCTTCATCAAAGTTGAAGCCACCAAGTTCACCGAAGTGGGCTATGTGGGTAAAGAAGTGGACTCCATCATCCGCGATCTGACCGATTCCGCGATCAAGATGGTGCGTGTCCAGGCTATCGAGAAAAACCGCTTCCGCGCCGAAGAGATGGCCGAAGAGCGTATTCTCGACGTGCTGATCCCACCAGCAAAAAACAACTGGGGCCAGGCTGAACAGCAGTCTGAACCTTCGGCGGCGCGTCAGGCTTTCCGCAAAAAACTGCGTGAAGGTCAGCTGGACGACAAAGAGATTGAGATCGATCTCGCTGCTGCGCCAATGGGTGTGGAAATCATGGCTCCTCCGGGCATGGAAGAGATGACCAGCCAGTTGCAGTCCATGTTCCAGAACCTGGGTGGCCAGAAGCAGAAAGCGCGTAAGCTGAAAATCAAAGAAGCGATGAAGCTGCTGATTGAAGAAGAAGCGGCGAAGCTGGTGAACCCGGAAGAGCTGAAGCAAGATGCTATCGATGCGGTTGAGCAGCACGGTATCGTGTTTATCGACGAAATCGACAAGATCTGTAAGCGCGGCAACGCGTCCGGCCCGGACGTCTCCCGCGAAGGCGTACAGCGCGACCTGCTGCCGCTGGTTGAAGGCTGCACCGTCTCCACCAAGCACGGTATGGTAAAAACGGACCACATCCTGTTTATCGCTTCCGGTGCGTTCCAGATTGCCAGCCCGTCTGACCTGATCCCGGAACTGCAGGGTCGTCTGCCGATCCGCGTTGAACTGCAGGCGCTGACCACCGAAGATTTCGAACGTATCCTGACCGAGCCAAACGCGTCGGTGACCGTACAGTACAAAGCACTGATGGCCACCGAAGGCGTGAATATCGACTTTACCGAGGACGGTATCAAACGTATCGCCCAGGCCGCATGGCAGGTCAACGAAACCACCGAGAACATTGGTGCGCGTCGTCTGCACACGGTGCTGGAACGCCTGATGGAAGATATCTCTTATGATGCGAGCGACCTTAACGGTCAAAGCATTACCATTGACGCAGAGTATGTGGGTAAACACCTGGATGCGTTAGTGGCAGATGAAGATCTGAGCCGTTTTATCCTATAATCGCGGTTACTGCATTCTCATCACTGTTAATGGGGCTGAAAAGCCCCATTTTTATTGGCTAAATAACTATGACTGATATCAGCCGTACTCAGGCGTGGCTCGAAAGTCTGCGCCCTAAAACCCTTCCTCTGGCCTTTGCCGCAATCATTGTCGGCACTGCCCTTGCCTGGTGGCAGGGCCATTTCGATCCGCTGGTTGCCTTGCTTGCACTTGTTACTGCTGGTTTGCTGCAAATTCTCTCTAATCTCGCCAACGACTATGGTGATGCAGAGAAAGGCAGCGATAAACCCGACCGTATCGGGCCGCTGCGCGGAATGCAGAAAGGGGTGATTACCCAGCCGCAGATGAAACGTGCGCTGATTATCACCGTCGTGCTGATTTGCCTGTCCGGTCTGGCGCTGGTGTCTGTTGCCTGTAAAACAACGGCTGATTTCATTGGCTTTATGGTGCTGGGTGTGCTCGCGATTATCGCGGCCATTACCTACACCGTCGGTACGCGCCCTTACGGTTATATCGGCCTGGGTGATATCTCTGTGCTGGTATTCTTCGGCTGGCTGAGCGTGATGGGCAGCGGGTACTTACAGGCACATATGCTCATCCCTGCCCTGTTCCTGCCGGCGACCGCCTGCGGTCTGCTGGCTACTGCGGTACTCAACATCAACAACCTGCGCGATATCGACAGCGACCGCGAGAACGGCAAAAACACGCTGGCAGTCCGTCTGGGGCCGGTTAACGCCCGCCGTTATCATGCGTGTCTGTTGATTGGCGCGCTGGTCTGCCTGGCCCTGTTTAACCTGATCTCCCTGCACAGCCTGTGGGGCTGGCTGTTCGTGCTCGCTGCGCCGATGCTGGTGAAACAGGCTCGCTTTGTGATGCGGGAACTTAGCCCGACGGCAATGCCCCCCATGCTGGAACGCACGGTAAAAGGTGCATTGCTGACTAACCTGTTGTTCGTGCTAGGGATTGTTTTAAGCCAGATACTGAGTTAACTGACAAATATCAATTAACAATTGATGATTTTGCCAACAACGCGTTTCGCACGATATACTGAACACATTCGCAGCAACAGAGCGGTAACCCTATGAAATACGATACCTCCGAGCTTTGTGACATCTACCAGGAAGATGTCAACGTCGTTGAACCGCTGTTCTCCAACTTTGGTGGGCGGTCGTCGTTTGGCGGGCAAATCATCACGGTGAAATGTTTCGAGGATAACGGGTTGCTGTACGATCTGCTCGAACAGAATGGCCGTGGCCGTATCCTGCTGGTCGATGGCGGCGGTTCCGTGCGCCGGGCCCTCATCGACGCCGATCTTGCCCGTCTTGCCATGCAAAACGAGTGGGAAGGCATTGTGGTTTACGGTGCAGTACGCCAGGTCGATGACCTGGAAGAGCTGGATCTCGGCATTCAGGCCATCGCAGCCATACCGGTAGGTGCGGCAGGTGAAGGCATCGGCGAAAGCGACGTGCGCGTGAATTTCGGCGGCGTGACCTTCTTCTCCGGCGACCACCTCTATGCCGATAACACCGGCATTATCCTTTCGGAAGATCCGCTGGATATTGAGTAATACCGTTGTTTTACCGCGATTTTGCGTGAACCATAAAAAAGCCGGGTGGCGTCAACGCTTTACCCGGCTTATTTTCATCTGTATTTCCCGAGAGAAATCAGACTTCTTCCATACGCCCAAGCAGCGCCTGCAGGCGATCCTGCCAGCCGTTCTGCTGTTCACGCAGCTGGTTGTTTTCGCGCTCCAGTTCTTCGCGACCGTGCTGAGCGGTCTGAACTTCCTGCGCCAGGCTGTTATTCTTCTCTTTCAGCTCTTCAATTTCCATCTGCAGCAGCGTGATGGTGTCAATCGCCTGCTGTACTTTCGATTCCAGTTTCTCAAACACTTCTAAAGACATGATGCTACCTCTCCTGAATTGCAAGGCGACGCTTTAACGTAAACGCGCACGACATATACCAACGATTGTATGGAGCGCAGCGCTCTGTGTCCAGCGACACACCGCGCAGATCGCGGTTTGCAACACTTTTCGGCCTCGTCCTGGTGCGTTCGCGTCATATACCCCTAAATTGTTAAGCCTTTCGTTAATGAAATGATTCAGCTCACATTCCGTACTGATGCAAAAACGCGCTTTATGGCGCGAAAACGCTCATTTTATTGACGCAGACCACACATTTTAATTTCGATATTTCTCGTTTTTGCTCGTTAACGATAAATTAACACTATGTCTACAGGACATCGTGGCTGTCACGGGCGGCCATGCTAACAATAAACATCAATTTCTTCAGGATTCCGATTATGAGTCAGACATCAACCTTAAAAGGCCAGTGCATCGCCGAGTTCCTTGGTACCGGGTTGTTGATATTCTTCGGAGTGGGCTGTGTCGCTGCACTGAAAGTGGCGGGTGCCAGTTTTGGTCAGTGGGAAATCAGTATCATCTGGGGTCTGGGTGTGGCAATGGCCATTTACCTGACCGCAGGCGTTTCTGGTGCACATCTTAACCCGGCGGTAACCATCGCACTGTGGCTGTTCGCGTGCTTTGACGGACGCAAAGTTGTTCCGTTCATCATTTCTCAATTTGCCGGCGCGTTTTGTGCAGCGGCGTTAGTTTACGGGCTTTATTACAATCTTTTCATCGACTTCGAGCAAGCACATCATATGGTGCGCGGCAGTGTCGAAAGTATTGATCTCGCAGGTATCTTCTCAACGTATCCAAACCCGCATATCAATTTTGTGCAGGCGTTCGCAGTTGAAACAGTGATTACCGCTATCCTGATGGGCGTTATCCTGGCGCTGACTGACGATGGTAACGGCATTCCGCGTGGCCCGCTGGCTCCGCTGCTGATTGGCCTGCTGATTGCCGTGATTGGCGCATCAATGGGCCCACTGACCGGTTTCGCCATGAACCCGGCGCGTGATATCGGGCCAAAAGCCTTCGCCTTTATCGCAGGCTGGGGCGACGTAGCCTTCACCGGTGGCAAAGACATTCCTTACTTCCTGGTACCGCTGTTTGCGCCGGTTGTCGGGGCTGCGCTGGGTGCGTTTAGCTACCGCAAATTAATTGGTCGCCACTTACCGTGCGACACCTGTGTGGAAGAGGAGAAGGAAACAACTTCTGCCGCACAACAAAAAGCTTCGCTGTAATCTGACTACGGGACACATACCATGACCGAAAAAAAATATATCGTTGCGCTCGACCAGGGCACTACCAGCTCCCGCGCTGTCGTAATGGATCATGACGCGAATATCGTCAGCGTGTCACAGCGCGAATTTGAGCAAATTTATCCTCGCCCAGGCTGGGTAGAACACGACCCAATGGAGATCTGGGCGTCACAAAGCTCTACGCTGGTCGAAGTGCTGGCAAAAGCCGATATCAGTTCCGACGAGATTGCCGCCATTGGTATTACCAACCAGCGTGAAACAACCGTGGTCTGGGAACGTGAAACTGGTAAGCCTATTTACAATGCTATCGTCTGGCAGTGCCGTCGTACTGCGGAAATTTGTGAGCAGCTAAAACGCGACGGCATGGAAGAGTACGTGCGTAGCGCAACCGGTCTGGTGGTTGACCCGTATTTCTCCGGCACCAAAGTGAAGTGGATCCTCGACCACGTGGAAGGTTCACGCGAACGAGCAAAACGCGGCGAGCTGCTGTTCGGTACCGTCGATACCTGGCTTATCTGGAAGATGACCCAGGGACGCGTCCACGTGACCGACTACACCAACGCCTCGCGTACCATGCTTTTCAACATCAATACCCTTGAGTGGGATGACAAGATGCTGGACGCGCTGGACATTCCACGCGCCATGCTGCCAGAAGTGCGTAAGTCTTCTGAAGTGTACGGTCAGACCAACATCGGTGGTAAAGGCGGTACCCGTATTCCTATCGCCGGTATCGCCGGTGACCAGCAGGCGGCGCTGTTCGGCCAGCTGTGCGTCAAGGAAGGGATGGCGAAAAACACCTACGGCACAGGCTGCTTCATGCTGATGAACACCGGCGAGAAAGCGGTGAAATCAGAGAACGGTCTGCTGACCACCATCGCCTGCGGCCCACGCGGTGAAGTGAACTACGCTCTGGAAGGTGCGGTGTTCATGGCGGGTGCATCCATTCAGTGGCTGCGTGACGAGATGAAGCTTATCAGCGATGCATTCGACTCTGAATACTTCGCCACCAAAGTGAAAGATACCAACGGTGTATACGTGGTACCTGCGTTCACGGGTCTGGGCGCACCTTACTGGGATCCGTATGCTCGCGGCGCGATTTTCGGCCTGACGCGTGGTGTGAACTCTAACCACATCATTCGCGCCACGCTGGAATCCATTGCCTACCAGACACGTGATGTTCTGGAAGCCATGCAGGCTGACTCCGGTATCCGTCTGCACGCTCTGCGCGTGGATGGCGGTGCGGTAGCCAACAACTTCCTGATGCAGTTCCAGGCCGACATTCTGGGTACCCGCGTAGAGCGCCCGGAAGTACGCGAAGTTACCGCGCTGGGTGCGGCTTACCTTGCCGGTCTGGCCGTGGGCTTCTGGCAGAACCTGGACGAGCTGCAGGAAAAAGCGGTAATCGAACGCGAATTCCGCCCTGGCATCGAAACCACCGAGCGTAACGTCCGCTATAACGGCTGGAAGAAAGCGGTGAAACGCGCCCTGGCGTGGGAAGATCACGAAGAGTAATTTACCCCCACCTAACCTTCTCCCCACAGGGGAGAGGGTTACCCAAACCGCACCCAACGCCACTCTGTGATAAACTTCGTGCAATTCCTTTTGACTGCACGAGTACCTCATGAAACGTGAACTTGCTATCGAATTTTCCCGCGTGACCGAAGCGGCCGCGCTGGCGGGCTATAAATGGCTGGGTCGTGGCGACAAAAACACCGCTGACGGCGCGGCTGTCCATGCCATGCGCATTGTGCTTAACCAGGTCAACATCGACGGCACCATCGTGATTGGCGAGGGCGAGATCGACGAAGCGCCCATGCTCTACATCGGTGAAAAAGTTGGTACGGGCAAAGGTGATGCCGTGGATATCGCCGTCGACCCGATCGAAGGGACCCGCATGACGGCAATGGGCCAGGCCAACGCGCTGGCGGTACTGGCGGTGGGTGACAAAGGCTGTTTCCTCAACGCACCCGATATGTACATGGAAAAGCTGATTGTCGGCCCTGGCGCGAAAGGCGCTATCGACCTCAGCCTGCCGCTGGAAGAGAACCTGCGCAATATAGCCAAAGCGCTGGGTAAACCGCTTAGCGAGTTGACCGTAACGATTCTGGCGAAACCGCGCCATGACGCGACCATTGCGCAGATGCAAAAGCTTGGCGTGCGCGTATTTGCCATCCCGGACGGTGACGTGGCCGCCTCTATTCTGACCTGTATGCCAGACAGCGAAGTGGACGTGCTTTACGGTATCGGCGGTGCACCGGAAGGTGTGGTTTCTGCTGCGGTGATCCGCGCGCTGGACGGCGATATGCAGGCGCGACTGCTGCCGCGTCATGAAGTCAAAGGCGACAGCGCAGAGAACCGCCGTATCGGCGAAGACGAGCTGGCACGCTGTGAAGCAATGGGCATCGAAGCCAATAAAGTCCTCGCTCTGGACGAAATGGCGCGCAGCGATAACGTTATTTTCTCCGCCACCGGTATCACCAAAGGCGATCTGCTGGACGGTATCACCCGCAAGGGCAACATGGCGACCACCGAAACGCTGCTGATCCGCGGTAAGTCGCGCACCATTCGCCGTATACAGTCTATCCACTATCTCGATCGCAAAGACCCGGACGTACAGACCCACATTCTGTAAAACCGTTTGATCGATAGAGCTTTCCGGCCCATATGGGCTGGAAATCTTCACCACAAGTACGGAAGATAGAACAGAGATACAGCACAGGAGAAGATCATGGCGGACTGGGTAACAGGTAAAATCACAAAGATACAATTCTGGACCGATGCGCTATTTAGTCTCACCGTGCATGCTCCCGTCCACCCGTTTACCGCCGGACAATTCGCAAAGCTGGGGCTGGATGTCGACGGCGAGCGCGTGCAACGCGCCTACTCTTACGTCAACGCACCCGACAATCCAGATCTCGAGTTTTATCTTGTCACCGTCCCGGACGGTAAGCTCAGCCCGCGCCTGGCGGCACTTAAACCCGGCGATGATGTGCAGATTGTGAGTGAAGCGGCAGGTTTCTTTGTGCTGGATGAAATCCCGGACTGCGATACCCTCTGGATGCTGGCAACCGGCACCGCTATCGGCCCTTACCTTTCTATCCTGCAGTATGGCAAAGACCTTGAGCGCTTCAAAAACATCGTGCTGGTTCACGCCGCGCGCTATGCTGCCGACCTAAGCTATCTGCCACAGATGCAGGCGCTGGAACAACAGTATGGCGGGAAATTGAAAATTCAGACCGTCGTCAGCCGGGAAACCGCAGCAGGTTCGCTGACGGGTCGTGTACCGGCGTTGATTGAGAGTGGTGCACTGGAAGCGGCGGTGGGCTTGCCGATGAATACCGAAACCAGCCACGTCATGCTGTGCGGTAACCCGCAGATGGTTCGGGACACGCAGCAGCTCCTGAAAGAGACCCGGCAGATGACAAAACATCTTCGCCGTCGACCGGGCCATATGACCGCCGAACACTACTGGTGATCAGCGGTACTTCACCTCAAGGGTATCTTTACCGTATTTGTTCTCGCTCTGGGTGCCGATAAACGCGCCCAGATCGACAACCATCATCACAAAGATAATGGTCGGCAGTAGCCTGCCCACCACCCAGGGGAGGATGGACGGAAGCATCGACCAGTTCCCCGCCACCAGCATCCACGCCACAATAATCAGAAATGCCCACGCACCGGAACGACCGCGATCGTGCAGGCGTTTCACCACCACAGCGGCTGTTGGCCACAACAGGCACACCAACGCAAATGCCGCCGTCTGCGTACTCAGCCACGCGTTATAGGCAATGAAAAAAAGGAGCAACATGGCGACAATCCACGTCACCATCCAGATCCAGAAATCACGGCGTCCAATACGCCCTTTGAATGAAAACAACCACTGCTGTATGGTCATGTAAGGTTCCTTATTATCGTATGGTGCGCATTTTACCCTGGAGTTGTGACCTTTTGACAAGCCGACCAGATATCGATTTAATCATGAGCCATTACGGCCAGGGGCAATATTGATGAAAAGTTCGGTACATTCTCTTTTGCTGTGTTTCGCCATGCTGAGCGCTGGCTTTTCCCTGCATGCTGCCGAAACATCTGCCCCAACGACTGCGCCCTACCTGTTGGCAGGAGCACCGTCATTTGATCAATCCATCAGCCAGTTTCGCGAAGCCTTTAATCAGGCCAACCCAAAGCTGCCACTGGATGAATTTCGCTCTATTGATAGCGCCCGCGATACCCCCACTCTGACTCGTGCTGCCAGCAAGATTAACGAGAATTTATACGCGTCTACTGCGCTGGAGCGCGGGACGCTAAAAATCAAAAGCATGCAGATAACCTGGTTACCGATTCAGGGGCCGGAGCAAAAAGCCGCGAAGGCGAAAGCACTCGAGTACATGAGCGCGGTTTTGCAGGTCTTTACGCCCGCGCTAACGAAAGCACAAAGTCAGCAAAAGCTGCAAAAACTCCTGACCGCCGGTAAAAACAAGCGCTACTACACCGATACCGAAGGTGCTATTCGCTATGTTGTGGCAGATAACGGCGAAAAGGGACTGACCTTCGCAGTTGAACCGATTAAGCTGGCACTATCAGACTCACTCGGAGGGGCGAATTAATGACAAAAAGCAAAGCCTTTCAGGGGAAAATCTCTATACTGATTCACAGACCATGCTGCCCGTCAGGGTGGCCATATTCCTTAATTCGCTTATTTAGCGTGGAGAATTGAAATGCGACATCCTTTAGTGATGGGTAACTGGAAACTGAACGGCAGCCGCCACATGGTAAACGAACTGGTTGCGAACCTGCGTAAAGAGCTGGCTGGCGTGACGGGCTGTGCGGTTGCCATCGCTCCGCCGGATATGTACCTGGATCTGGCTAAACACGCCGCTGACGGCAGCCACATCGTTCTGGGTGCTCAGAACGTTGACGTTAACCTGTCTGGTGCGTTCACCGGTGAAACCTCCGCTGAAATGCTGAAAGATATCGGTGCGAAATACATCATCATCGGCCACTCTGAGCGTCGCACCTATCACAAAGAATCCGACGAATTCATCGCGAAGAAATTCGCTGTGCTGAAAGAACAGGGTTTGATCCCGGTTCTGTGCATCGGTGAAACCGAAGCAGAAAACGAAGCCGGTAAAACGGAAGAAGTTTGTGCACGTCAGATCGACGCCGTGCTGAAAACTCAGGGCGCGGCAGCGTTCGAAGGCGCAGTTATCGCTTACGAACCAGTCTGGGCTATCGGTACCGGCAAATCAGCAACCCCAGCGCAGGCTCAGGCGGTTCACAAATTCATCCGTGACCACATCGCTAAAGCAGACGCAAAAGTGGCTGAGCAGGTTATCATCCAGTACGGCGGTTCTGTAAACGCAGCTAACGCTGCTGAGCTGTTCACCCAGCCAGACATCGACGGCGCACTGGTTGGCGGCGCATCCCTGAAAGCTGACGCTTTCGCGGTGATCGTTAAAGCGGCAGAAGCGGCTAAACAGGCTTAATCGCCTTTGCGGCGGGTGGCGCTTCGCTAACCCGCCCTACAGGATCGCAGGCCCGGTAAGCGTTAGCGCCACCGGGCTTTTTTTATAAACGTCCCAGCACGCTAAACCACAGATAATCCAGCGGCAACAGTACCAGATACGTTGCGATCGCCAGCGCCAGACAGAGCGACATCCCCGCCCTGGCAGGCACCTTTCCTAACCCCATAGCCACCACAATTGGCGATGCCTGATATGGCAACAGCGGCGTGGAATAACCCAACACCTGAATCATGATCACCGAGAGCAGCGGGAATCCGGTGGCGTCAGAGAAACTCTGTGCCAGTGTGGTATACAGCGCCGGAACGCCGTTGGCGGTCATAATAAAGTTGAGCGCCGTGGTGATCCCGGTAAGTGCCAGGAAGCTGGTGAACGGCCTGTCGGCATCCAGCGGCATAATATGCAGCAATTCCTCACCTACCGCCGAACCGATGCCGGTTTGCGTCACCACAATCGCCAGCCCAAGAATCCCCGCTACGTAAATGCAGGTGCGCATATTCACACCCGCCGCGAACTCTTCGCCCGTGATAAAACCAATGCGTGGCAGCAACACAATGACCGATGCCACCAACCCGGTCCACGCAGGCCCGATACCGTGCCAGCTCTCCGTCACCCACATCACCAGTACCACCGCCAGCAGCCAGGCGAGACGTTTTTCGTCACGCCCCATCGGTTCAGACGGAGCCAGGTCGTGCGGGGGTTTTGGGCTGCCGGGGAAAAGCCAGCAGATCAGGCCAATCAAAATCACCCCTTTGAGAATACCGAGTACGGGGGTGTGGAGTAGCAGATAGGACACATAGTTGAGATGAATACCGTACGAACCTTCCGCCGCACCACTCATCACCAGGTTGGGTACGTTAGCGGGCAGGATAGTTGCCGAAAGCTGGAAAGTACCGAACCCGACGGCCAGTGCCAGACCAAACCAGGCGCGCGAGCCGTCAGCGATGCTGGCCCGTTTTGCCATCGCCGCAACGATTGGCATCAGCAGCGCAATACGCCCCATGTTCGACGGCATCACAAACGCCAGTGCATAACTCAGCAACACCACGCTTGCCACCATCTGCACCCAGGAATCGGTGAGCTTTGCCGACAGCGCCCGCGCGGCTCTGTCCGCCAGACCGGTTTTGCGGATCGCCACGCCAAGCACAAAACCGCTAAACACCAGCCAGAATGCGGACGAGGCAAAACCGCCAAAGATCACCTCCGGTGGGGCGATTTTGGCGGTCATTGCCGCAGCAAAAAACAGCAGTGCGGTGATAAATTCCGGTAACAGAGACGTCGCCCACAGCACGATGGTGACGCCAACAATCAATGAGGGTAGTAGCAGAGGGTAACTTAACCAGAGCGACATGCCTGTCTCCTGTCGTTTTTTTCAGCAAGTCTACGGTGACAGGCAGGACGAGTAAACGCTATTTATAGTGGGGTCACTTCAGAATATTGCATTGATGATCCTGCAATTCCTCTGCCGAGGCCCGGTTAAGCATCAGCACGTTACGCTCGGTCGCCAGCAACACAAATGAGCCGTCCGACTGCTGCGCCATCGCCAGCGCAAAGCGTCCCATGTGATCGCGTGCTTCCGGCAGTTCTTCCGCCAGCATCATAAACGGGCTGCGTTGCACCAGCTCATTTTCCGTCACCCGACGGGCAAGATACTCATGCCCTTCCAGTCCACCGGGAAGCGGCAGCCACTGGGTGCTGATTTGCCCCTGGCTGGCATCGAGCTTCGCGCGCACGTCTGGCCGCAGGCAGGAGATGTGAATATGGAAATGGTTCTGCGTGCGCCCGGTTGGGGAATTGATGGTCAGTGAAATGGCACTGTCGGGCACGTCAGAACCACGTTTAAGGCGCATAAAACTACGTGACTGCCACGCCAGCCAGAAGAAGTTCGGTGTGTGGGGCTCGGTCAGGAGTGGGCTTTCTGTGCCGTTGATGCGGTACGTCGGCATCAGCAGATATTGCAGCGGCCCGTTACGGTCTTTGAACACGACATAGCCCGCGTCAGGTTTCACCTGCGCGCACGGTGCCGGGTTACGATGCTGCAGCTGATTAGGCAAACACTGGTCAAGAACGATATGCCGCAACGCGTTCGGGTTACCCGATGTCATCCAGAACCAGCCACCCACGGCAAGTGCGATGGCAACCAGAACCAGTACAATTATTTTTTTCACAACGCGTTCCCCGTATCCATTTGAAGTGGAAGAGTAACGCAAAATGATGACCAAATAAAAAACCCGGCGGATTTCTCACACCGGGTCACCGTGTCGTTCTTTGCAAAACACCTAGCGCTGGCTGATCTGGTCGAAAGTTCCGCCGTTGGAGAAGTGTTCTTTCTGCGCTTTTGTCCAGCCACCAAACGTCTCATCAATCGTGAAGAGTTTCAGTTTCGGGAATGCGTTTTCGTATTTCTTCGCAACCGCCGGATCGCGTGGGCGATAGAAGTTCTTCGCCGCAATGTCCTGGCCTTCTGGCGAGTAGAGATACTTCAGGTACGCTTCAGCCACCACTTTGGTGTCTTTCTTCTCAACCACTTTGTCGACCACGGAGACGGTCGGCTCGGCGAGAATCGATTCACTCGGGGTGACGATTTCGAATTTGTCTTTGCCCAGCGCATGAGTCGCCAGCAGGGCTTCGTTTTCCCAGGCAATCAGCACATCACCAATACCGCGTTCAACGAAGGTATTGGTTGCGCCACGCGCGCCAGAATCCAGTACTTCGACGTTTTTATACAGCGCTTTCACGAACTCCTGAGCCTTCGCCTGGTCACCATTATTGTGGTGCAGGGCGTAACCCCAGGCCGCCAGGTAGTTCCAGCGTGCACCGCCAGAGCTTTTCGGGTTCGGGGTGATGACAGACACGCCCGGCTTAATCAGGTCGTTCCAGTCATGAATTTGTTTCGGGTTGCCTTTACGCACCAGGAAAACGATGGTCGAGGTATAGGGTGCGGAGTTGTCCGGCAGACGTTTGATCCAGTTTTTATCAATACGGCCACGCCCGGCAATCGCGTCCACGTCGTAGGCCAGCGCCAGCGTGACCACGTCGGCCTCAATACCGTTGATAACCGAAGTCGCCTGCTTACCAGAACCGCCGTGTGACTGGCGAATCACGACGTTATCACCGGTTTCTTGCTTCCAGTGTGCCGCGAAGGCTTTGTTGTACTGCTCATAAAGTTCACGCGTCGGGTCGTACGACACGTTCAGTAACTGGATATCCTTAGCCAGAAGGCTGGTCGATGCCAGCAATAATGTTAAACCCACGCCCCATTTATTCATCGCCCAGCTCTCTTGTGCAGTATTTGGATGAATGCAGCGTGCCAGAAAGCTAACCAATGATTAAAGAATAAAAAAAGATTGGCTATAACATAGAGGAATAATGGCCCTCTTCAGAGAGAAGAGGGCCAGAAGGATCAGTACAGTTTTTTCGCGCAGTCTAACCAGTCACCTTTGAACGGACGCTTCATGTTTTCAATAGCGTCAATGATGTCATGGTGAACCAGTTTTTCGTTCTGAATACCCACGCAACGGCCGCCGTAACCCTGCAGCAGCAGTTCGATAGCGTACGCACCCATGCGGGACGCCAGAATACGGTCATATGGGCCTGGAGAACCGCCACGCTGGATGTGACCCAGTACGGTGGCACGGGTTTCGCGTTTGGTTTCGGTTTCGATGTACTTCGCCAGCTCGTCAACATCACAGATATGCTCAGTGATTGCCACGATAGCGTGTTTCTTACCTTTCGCGATACCGGCTTTGATTTCGTTAACCAGGTCTTCGCGGCTGAATTCCACTTCCGGTACCACCACAAACTCACAGCCACCAGCGATAGCCGCAGCCAGCGTCAGGTCACCACAGTAGCGGCCCATCACTTCCACGATGGAGATACGCTGGTGGGAAGAAGAGGTGTCACGCAGGCGGTCAATCGCTTCAACGACGGTACCCAGCGCGGTGAAATAACCGATGGTGTAGTCAGTACCTTTGATGTCGTTGTCGATAGTGCCTGGCAGACCGATGCACGGGAAGCCCATCTCAGTCAGACGTTTTGCACCCATATAGGAGCCGTCACCACCGATAACCACCAGGGCGTCCAGGCCACGTTTTTTCATGTTCTCGATAGCCACTTCACGGACGTGTTCATCGCGGAATTCCGGGAAGCGTGCAGAGCCGAGGAAGGTACCGCCACGGTTAATCATGTCCGACACGCTGTAACGGTCGAGCTGCACCATGCGATCTTCATACAGACCCAGATAACCGTCATAGATACCAAAAACTTCCAGACCTTCCGTCAGCGCTGAACGGACAACCCCACGAATTGCCGCGTTCATGCCCGGCGCATCACCGCCGCTTGTCAACACACCGATTTTCTTAATCATGACTACCTCTGAACTTAGGAATGCAAAATTGAAATCTTTTGCCGGAAGAAACTGTTCGACCAACGAATACTGCAAATAGTATATCAATCACTTCCAGCTGAATTGATTCAGGTCAGACCAAATGGCGGTAATTTATACACAAAATGCTGGCCTGGCTCACTTTTTTACAACGAATTACGAAAGCCCAACGTACCCGGGTACAACCGAGCAGGGATCCTGGTGAATGATGACGTCTGAACCAGGAAAACGCTGCAAAATCGCCTGCTCTACCTGTTCAGCTATGACGTGAGCCTGAACCAGCGGCAGGTTGTCTTCCATTTCAATATGAATCTGAATAAAGCGGGTCGGCCCTGACTGCCGCGTACGGAGATCGTGCGCTCCACTGACGCCAGGCCAGCTCGTCACGATTTCAATGATTTCTTGTCGCTCAGCATCGGGAAGCGCACGGTCGAGAAGCGACTGTACCGCCTCATAACCCATCCGTAAGGCACTATATAAAATATAGATCCCAATCCCTAATGCGAATAATGCATCGGCGCGATGCCATCCATACCAGGCAAGACCGAGCGCAATAAGAATAGCGCCATTCATCATAACATCAGACTGATAATGAAGCATATCCGCCCTTACAGCCTGGCTTTGCGTTTTACGTACCACCCAACGCTGGAACGTAACAAGAACCAGTGTGCATATAAGTGCAACAACTGTCACCACCACGCCCACGCCAGGATCGTTCATCGGCGACGGTGAAACCAGGTGCTGAATACCGGTCAAAAACAGGAATAGCGCCGAACCGGAGATAAACATACTCTGCGCCAGGGCGGCCAGCGATTCAGCCTTCCCATGCCCGAACGTGTGCTCTTCATCTGCCGGTTGTAGCGAGTAGCGCACCACCAGCAGGTTCGTCAGCGAGGCGGCGATATCCATCAGCGAGTCCACCAGTGCTGCCAGAATACTGACCGAACCGGTATACCACCAGGCAAAGATTTTAATCAGCAGCAGGCAGGAAGCCATGACGGTCGCCGCAATTGCTGCCCGGCTTACCAGCCGTCCATAGGATTGATTCATAAAAACTCCTGTCATGTCATGCCGCTAGTATAACGGAAGCTTGAGGAGTCAACGGATGAATAAACGGTTAACAAGTTTGAAGGGCAAAAAAAACCCCCACATCATGTGGGGGAAGACAGGGATGGTGTCTATGGCAAGGAAAACAGGGTTTACTGGTTACTACGGGTACTGCTATTGCTACTGAAAAACGTCGTTTCTGAGCTTCGCTGCATCCGTGCAACCTTACGCAACTGATCCATTCGTTGCTGATGTTTCTCGTTCAAAACCGCTTGCTGCTCGGGCGATAGCAGATGGAACATCTGGTTGCGAACCCTGGCCATTTCAACCTGGCGGGCAACCTGTATCTGTGCCATTTTTTCTGCCTGAGCGCGCACAGCGCTTTCGTCAAAATTATCGGCGGTGACAAGGCGATGCATTGTCTCCATTTCGCTAACATTAACAGGGGGCTGGTCTTGTCTTGCCCTCTGCATCAGATCTCGCATCTGTTGACGCTGATGTTCGGTTAAACTTATGCCGTCAAACATATGGCTTTGGCTACTGTGCTGCGCTGTCCCCTCTTCGGGAAGCCCGTTGTCGCTGGTGATAGCTACAGCAGCCTGGCTAAACGCACTGAACGCCAGCGTTGAGGCCATGACGGCAGCGGTAACTTTGCGCATCACTTGCTCCCAAAATCTTTCGTGTCGCGATTCAACGAGAGACAGTCTACGATTCAGGCTGCAAACATGCGTCAGGGGGTGTAAAACAACGTAAAGTCATGGATTAGACAGCCTTGATGTCGTAATTTCTGCCTCGGAGGTATTAAACAATGAATAAAATCCTGTTAGTTGATGATGACCGAGAGCTCACATCCCTTTTAAAGGAGTTGCTCGACATGGAAGGTTTCAACGTTCTGGTCGCCCATGATGGCGAGCAGGCGCTGAGTCTCCTTGATGACAGCATCGATTTACTTTTGCTCGACGTCATGATGCCGAAGAAAAACGGCATTGATACGCTGAAAGAGCTTCGCCAGACACACCAGACCCCTGTCATTATGCTGACCGCGCGCGGCAGTGAACTTGACCGCGTACTCGGCCTTGAGCTGGGTGCGGATGACTATTTACCTAAACCATTCAATGACCGTGAACTGGTTGCCCGTATTCGCGCTATCCTGCGTCGTTCCCACTGGAGCGAACAGCAGCAGAATACCGACAACAGCTCACCAACGCTGGAAGTGGACTCCCTGAGCCTGAACCCGGGTCGCCAGGAAGCAAGCTTCGACGGCGAGACGCTGGAACTGACCGGCACGGAGTTCACCCTGCTTTATCTGCTGGCGCAGCATCTCGGCCAGGTGGTATCGCGTGAACACTTAAGCCAGGAAGTGCTGGGTAAACGCCTCACGCCGTTTGACCGTGCCATTGATATGCATATCTCGAACCTGCGCCGTAAGCTGCCGGAGCGTAAAGACGGTCACCCGTGGTTTAAAACCCTGCGTGGTCGTGGTTATCTGATGGTTTCCGCTTCATGATAGGAAGTTTAACCGCCCGCATTTTCGCCATCTTCTGGCTGACGCTGGCACTGGTTTTAATGCTCGTTTTGATGTTGCCAAAACTCGACTCACGCCAGATGACGGAGCTTCTCGACAGCGAGCAACGTCAGGGCGTGATGATCGAGCAGCACGTCGAAGCCGAGCTGGCAAACGATCCGCCGAACGATTTAATGTGGTGGCGCAGGCTGTTTCGCGCTATCGATAAGTGGGCACCGCCAGGACAGCGCCTGTTGCTGGTCACCAGCGAAGGTCGCGTCATTGGGGCCGATCGCAATGAAATGCAGATCATCCGCAACTTCATTGGCCAGGCAGATAACGCCGATCACCCGCAGAAAAAGAAATATGGCCGTGTCGAAATGGTTGGCCCTTTCTCCGTCAGGGATGGGGAAGACAACTACCAGCTCTACCTGATTCGCCCTGCGAGCAATTCCCAGTCTGATTTCATCAACCTGCTGTTTGACCGTCCGCTCCTGCTGCTGATTGTCACGATGTTGGTCAGTTCACCGCTGCTGTTATGGCTGGCGTGGAGCCTGGCGAAACCGGCGCGTAAGCTGAAAAACGCGGCTGACGAAGTGGCACAGGGTAACCTGCGCCAGCACCCTGAACTGGAAGCCGGGCCACAGGAATTCCTGGCCGCCGGAGCCAGCTTCAACCAGATGATCACCGCGCTTGAGCGCATGATGACCGCGCAGCAACGCCTGCTCTCGGATATCTCACACGAACTGCGCACGCCGCTCACGCGACTGCAGCTTGGTACCGCGCTGCTGCGTCGCCGCAGCGGCGAAAGCAAAGAGCTGGAGCGCATCGAAACGGAAGCGCACCGTCTGGACAGCATGATCAACGACCTGCTGGTGATGTCACGCAATCAGCAAAAAAATGCGCTGGTCAGTGAAACGGTGAAAGCCAATCACCTGTGGCATGAAGTGCTGGACAACGCCGCATTCGAAGCGGAGCAGATGGGCAAATCGTTCACCGTCAACTTCCCGCCAGGGCCGTGGCCGCTGTACGGTAACCCCAACACGCTGGAAAGCGCGCTGGAGAATATTGTGCGTAACGCCCTGCGCTACTCACATACGAAGATTGAAGTGGCGTTTTCGGTGGATAAAGACGGGATCACCATCACTGTGGATGACGATGGTCCAGGCGTGAGCCCGGAAGATCGTGAACAGATTTTCCGGCCGTTCTACCGTACTGACGAAGCACGTGACCGTGAATCTGGCGGTACCGGGCTGGGTCTGGCGATTGTGGAAACCGCCATGCAGCAACACCGTGGCTGGGTGAAAGCCGATGACAGCCCGCTGGGTGGATTGCGATTAACGCTGTGGCTACCGCTGTATAAACGTTCCTGATCACACGTCCCCCGATACGGTGTCGGGGGACGCGATTCATGATGTTATGCCTCCGCACTGACTGGCATAACTTTCTGTTTCTTGATGCGTTTCACCAGCAATGTTGAACACGCAAATCCTAAGAGACTAAAGCCAATCATCACGCTGAACACATAGTTGTAGCCGGTAATCCCTTTAAAGTTATCCAGAATCCAGCCATAGAGGGTATACGCAAACATCGCTGGCATATAACCGATAATACAACCAAATGCCATTGCCGAACCGGCATACTGCCGTGGCGTTCCAATTTCATCCATCGGGGCAAAGAAAATAGCTCGCTGCGAGAAGATGATGGCACCAAACCCTAATGTTGCAATCATCCCGATGTAAACGTTCATCGACTGATGAGGGAGTTGCATAAACAACATCATCGCAATGGCAGAAATCAAGAACGTCCATTTCAGGTAGACCGTAGGGGACTTAGCCACTTTATCCGCCAGGAAACCGCCCACCGGCCCACCCACCATTTTGAGGGCATACTGGTTAATGATCCCGTACGCCCCCACCAGCGCAACCGGAAGCATGTAGATGTCTTTCAGGAACGGAATGAAATAGGTTAAACCGCAGTAAGCTGCATACACGAAGAAAATGCCAAATGACGCTAACCAGACGTTCGGGCAAGTCAGAACATGTTTAATGCCTCTCAGGGTTTCAATGTTTGTGCTGCTTCCTTCACCGCTTTTGACGTGGTCATCATCAACGATGAAGTAGGTTATCACCCCGGCCATAAGAGTGATAACCGTGTAGTAGAGCAAGCCTGCCTGCATCCCTGCCTTCCCTTCACCAAAGTGAACGAAGACAAACAGCGCACCTGATGCGACAATAACATCCACCACACCGCGCCCTGCCTCCAGAAGCCCGAACAACCGCCCCTGTTCTTCTTTTGTTCCTAACAGGCGTACAGCTTTTAATAACACAGGCCAGTACACCACATCAGCAAAGAAGGCCATCGCCGCAAAGCAAATAAGATAGCCAGTGAACGATGGAAGCGTGGATAAATATAGCCCACACAGTCCCACACCAATTAACCCGAAGGGCAGAAGGATCTTCTTAGAATAGCGATCAGCAATGTATAAAGAAAGGAAAAGCCCTGTGGTTTGTACAATGGTATATACCGTAAAACTGAGTCCTATTTGTGTGTTTGTCAGCCCCCAGTCATTTTGCATTGGCACATAAAAAACATCCTTCATGCTGGAAAGCTTAAATATCGTTCCACCACCCAAAACCAAAAAGCACAGACGAGCCCATTTATTCATGAACATATTCGACACCCTCACTGCAATTTAGAGAGAAAACCGTTCAGCAATATAAAAAGCAGGCTATTCCTGAAAAAAGGAAGCCATAAGATGCATCAAGACACAGTTAAATAAATTAAGCAGGTTGTTTTATATTTATAAACTTCGCACACAGGTTACGAATAAAATCGATCTGAGAAATAGCATTCTCTTTCTCCTGTGCCAGACGAGCATCAACCAGGTCATCATCAGGAAGCGGAGTGAAACTTGCGTCACGCCACGGTATCCAGGGATTATCGCCTTCGTCATCAAAACGAAATGCTGGCGCGTAATAATCAACCTCTTCTTCCAGACCGAAAGAAGTGACCTGCGGCTGGTCTTCACCCAACAGTAAAAGTTCACGCAGCATCATCTCGACAGGGAGATCGCCGAGCCCCGTACTGCAGGCTTCATGTGCCCATCCCTTACCCTCTTTTATCACTCTGGCATCCTTGATATGAACCTGAGTGATGTAAGGTGACATTGTCCGTAGCGCTGTCATGGGTTGTTCATTGGCATTTATCATATTGCCAAAATCAAAGAGTATGGAGAGATTTTTCATACCACTGTTTTTTACCAGTGTAACCAGTTCATGTCCTTTGAGATCTTCGTGTTGTTCAATCGTAAACTGGATACCACTATTATCAAACTGCGCCAGATAAGCTATATCCCGGGAGATTTTTTCCAGCACCGAATTTAAATAGCCTTCATAACGCGGATAAAATCTGACGGAGGTAGCACCTGTGCCCTGCGCGATATAAATAGCTTCATCCAGCGTCTTTTTATCTGATGCACTGGTTTCAATATGAATATCGAGCCCGTACAGTTCGGCTTTCTTTTTAAACGAAGCCAACTGCTCTGGCCGCATATTTTTCAGTGAAAAGGATTCCCCATCTTCAACATGTACTTTCACACCCGTTAAATGATACTGATGTGCAATATCCAGTAAATCTTCAGGAAGAATTCTTTCGTAACGCATATTTAAATGAAAGGCATATGCATGCAAATAAAGGCGGATGTTTCTTGCGCGCTCAGCCAGTTTTTCTCTGATAATGTTTTCCATAATCTTTCTCACTCATCACGAATAACCAGTTCGACGGATTCAAGTCTCCAGTACTCCAGATCAACCTGAACCACTTTTTTTTCAGACGTGGCACGATGCTTCTCTACCAAAATACCGTACGTATTAGGTGCTACGCCCAACTCTTTGCAGGCAAGCTCCGGCATATTGACGGGTTTGAAAATCATCTCTTTGATGGTCAAGGTAAGCCCAAAACTCTCTTCCCAGACTTTAGAAAATGCGTGATTTTCCAGCTTATCCATAAAACCCGGGGCGGCATCGGCGTCAATCCAGGACTCATGGTAAAAAACTTTATGATCATCCAGCCCACACCAGCCGGTTATCAGGTAGGGAGCCCTGGACGAAGAAAATGCTTTCTCAATATGGCGGGGTGCGGTATCGACAACGTCTTTAGTCAAATAACCCCATGACGGTTTTCGTCCCTGCGCACGCGCCTCCGCATTAAAGCTGGAGAGCGATTTTGGGTTGTAGATGAATCGACGAGGAGAGATGAACCACCCGCTGCGGTTCTTGCGAAAAATACGCGCCGCGACCTCAAGCTCAATTAACACCTGCCTTAAGGTCATGCGTTTCGCATCCAGCAATTCGCACAATTCGCGCTCAGAGGGAAGTCGGGAACCCGGCGGAAAATCATTAGCCGCTAGCCAGTTTTCGAAGCGGTCTCTCAGGAGATCAACATAGTTTTTTTCTTTCATGTCTCAAAATCTGGTTTAAACCAATTTGAAGACACAATATTTGAGCAGGGAAAATTCTCAAGCTTTTTCGGCAGGCTGACGCCATTTTTGTGGGCCAGGTAGCAAGTTCATCGTTAGCGAGGACACCACCAGAATGGCGATGCCCTCCAGATTCAGGCGGGCACTCTTGTTCTTGCAATAATTACTGTTTCCCCCACAATCTCCGCGAATTATCCTCGATCTGCCCGCTAATACGTCGCTTCTGCATCGTTCTTGTCCAGCTGGTCGATAACCCCGCAGCCGACAACAGACGATGATACTGTTCGTCATCAAACGGCATATGCCAGGCAATTGCGCAGGCGTCGTACACAGAGACATCACTCAGGCGTGACGCCAGCTCCAGCGGTGCATCCGCCGAAACCTGCCCGGCCAGCACCACGCGGTACAGCCAGCCGGTTTTGCCCACGCTTTGCAGCTGAGCTGACATATCACTAATGCCGAAATGGAAGTTAAGCTTGAAGCACGGTGAGCGCGGCTGCGTGACCTGAATCAGCGCCTCACCCCAGCGAAAGATATCGCCAATAAAGACGTTCTTTTCGGTCAGCCCTTCGGTCGAGAGGTTCTCACCGAACGCGGGTGCAACAAACAAATCCGCCTGCTCGGGGAATTCGGCTATCCAGTGACGATAATGTTCGCGAGGATAGTGGCACAGCGCGCGCTCAGGCCCGCCGTGGATTTTCGCTTCGGCCTGCTCGTCACCCGCAAGCCCAAGGTCGGTTAACGTCAGCTCACCATCGACCTGAATTTTGGCGATGGCGCTTGGGCGGCTACCGTCGTAATCCCTGACCTTGCCTGTAAACACATTCACCGGGTAATGCATCGCGACTCCTTTATATACCCTAAATAATTCGAGTTGTAGGAAGGCGGCAAGAGAGTGAATCCCCAGGAGCTGACTCCAGTAAGTGACTGGGGTGAGCGAGCGCAGCCAACGCACCTACAACTTGAAGTATGACGGGTATACAGATACAAAAAAAGCGAGTCATCAGACTCGCTTCTCAGAGGTGGCAATGCAACCTTATTTTTTCGCGGCAAAACGCGCTGCGGCTTCGTCCCAGTTCACCACGTCCCAGAAGGCTTTGATGTAGTCCGGGCGGCGGTTCTGGAATTTCAGGTAGTAAGCGTGTTCCCACACGTCCAGACCCACGATTGGGAAACCGGATGCGCCAGAGATCGCTTCCCCCATCAACGGGGAATCCTGGTTAGCGGTAGAAACAATCGCCAGTTTGTCACCTTTCAGTACCAGCCACGCCCAGCCAGAGCCGAAACGGGTTGCAGCAGCTTTTTCGAATTCCGCTTTGAAGTTATCAACGGAACCGAAGTCGCGTTCAATAGCCGCTTTCAGGTCGCCCTGCAGGGTGGTACCGGTTTTCAGGCCTTTCCAGAAAAGACTGTGGTTAGCGTGGCCGCCAGCGTTATTACGCAGAACGGTTTTCTTGTCCGCTGGCAGCTGATCCAGTTTAGCGATCAGCTCTTCAGCAGACAGGTTAGCGAACTCTGGCAGGCTTTCCAGCGCGGCATTCGCGTTGTTTACATAGGCCTGGTGGTGTTTAGTGTGATGGATTTCCATCGTCTGCTTGTCAAAATGCGGTTCCAGTGCGTCGTAGGCATACGGCAGGGATGGCAGTGTATAACTCATAATCCTCTCCATTAATGTCGGGCGGCACAACTGTTAATGCCGCGTAAGCAGTTGGTTCATTATAGTTAATTAAATGGTATTGAAAATGATTATCAATGCCGTAATTTCTATAAGGTTATCGCGCTTTGACAAATGGATTAATTATTAAATTTATCATGCAGTTAATGCGTTATTTCGTTAATTTTGTTCCGCGACCAGCAAAGCACAGGTGTCCGGCTCCAGCGCCTTAAAGATATGCAACTGGTCGGCGGGATAGCTTATGTAATCCCCTTCTCCCAGCTCTTCCGGTGCGTCAAGCGGGCCCACTATCGCCCGCCCCTGTGTGACGATAATATGCTCAACTGAACCTGGAGAATGTGGCTGGGAAATACGGTCTGCACCCGGCTGGGTCTGCAACAGATAGATATCACGGCGGGCACCCGGTGGGCACGCTGCCAGCAAAATGGCCTCATAGTTGGCCTGCCCGGCGACCACCTTCGTTCCTTCCCCCCGGCGGATCACCTGAGTGGTTGGCTGCTGCGGCTCAAGCAAGCGGGCGAAAGGAATGTCCAGCGCCACACAAAGCGACCAGAGCGTCTCCAGGCTAGGGTTACCATTGCCGGACTCCAGCTGGGAGAGCGTTGATTTGGCGATCCCGGCACGGCGGGCAATTTCCGCCAGTGAAAGCCCGGTTCGCAGACGTTCTCGCACCAGACTGCTGGCGATCACGCAAATTGGCTGCGTCATAAAACGGCCTCTTGTTCTTTATATCGAACGAATCGTTCATCTTGTAAAACACTTCTGATGCGTTCATCATAATGGAAATACGTTCGATATGGCTAAAACTGTATGAAGCACCACCTCTCCTGCCTTAAAGGCGACACCATAAAAGCAATCATCCTTGTTTGTCTGGCGGTTGGCGTTGTCGGAATGTCCTACGGCTCGCTGGCGATGGCATACGGTTTCCCGCTCTGGGTACCGTTTGTGCTTTCCCTCACCGTGCTGGCAGGGGCTTCAGAATTTATGTTTATCGGTATTGTGGCTAGCGGTGGTAACCCGCTGGCGGCAGCGGCTGCCGGGTTACTGGTTAACGCACGCCATGTGCCGTTTGGCGTCACGGTGCGTGAGCTGGTCGGCAAACGCGGTGCGAGCCTTCTGGGATGCCACATCATGAACGACGAAAGCGTGGTGTTTGGCCTGTCGCAAAAAACGCCCGAACAGCGTAAAGCAGCCTACTGGCTGTGCGGTTTAGGCATCGCGGTCATCTGGCCGTTGGGTGCGCTACTGGGCGCAATGGTCGGCAAACTGCTGCCCGCCCCGGAAACCATCGGGCTGGATGCCGTATTCCCGGCCATTTTGCTGGCGCTGGTCGTTCCCGCGTTTAAAAACCGAACCACGCTGATCCGCGCCTGCAGCGGCGCAGTCTTGTCGCTGGCCGCCGTGCCATTTACCCCGGCGGGTTTACCGGTTCTGCTCGCTTTACTGGGCCTTGCCGCGAGGAAAAAATAATGGAAAACATAACGGTCTTTATTCTCGGTATCGCCATTTTGTCTGCGGGGACGTATCTGATGCGTCTTGGCGGGGCAAAAATCGGCAGCCGACTGGCATTGTCAGAGCGCTCCCAGGCGCTGCTTTCTGATGCAGCAACGGTATTACTGTTTTCCGTCGCGCTGGCGACAACGTTTTATGAAGGGGAACACTTTGCCGGGATGGCGCGGGTGCTGGGCGTGGCGTTTGCGGTATTCCTGGCCTGGCGCAAGATGCCGTTAATTGTGGTGATCGTTGCGGCGGCGGTGGTCACTGCGCTATTGCGTCTGGCGGGCATAAACTAAAAAAGCGCCCGGGGGCGCTCTTTCGACGGTGTGACAGGCTTATTTGTTCAGTTCAGCGGTCATGTGTACACGGTTACCGGAAAACGCCTGGGTAATTTTGTAGGACGACGCGCCCGCTTCCTGAGCCTGAGCGGCGATTTTTGCTTCTGCACCATCAATGGTAGAGGCAGTTGCCGTGACCGTCTGAGCAGCGAAAGAACCAAAAGAAGCAGACAGAGCGATTACAGCGACAAAAGTTTTGATGCTTTTCATGATATAAACCCTTTCAATTAGTTGTTTGTATAAGGCGTGTCGCCTTGATGAGATAAATACTAGACCTCATCACCGACAACTAAAAGCGGAAGGATTTGCCAAATTCATTCAAAATTACTGATCAACAATCAATCGTTGAGGATGAGTATAAATCGTCGCCCTTCCCGGTTTACAGAACCCCACCAGCGTCAGGTTGCAGCGCTCAGCCACCTCCACTGCCAGCGTCGTTGCTGCCGACACCGCAAACAGAATTTCAACGCCGCACATCGCGGATTTTTGCACCATTTCATAGCTGGCACGGCTGGATACTAATGCCGCTCCCTGCTGCCAGATTTCACTTTCACGCGCACGGCGACCAAGCAGCTTATCCAGCGCCACATGGCGACCAACGTCCTCATGCCCCCCGACAATATCCCCCGACGGCAACACCCACGCCGCCGCGTGCGTACAACCGCTCAACTGGCCGATGGGTTGAACATCATTAAGGTGCTCAAGCGCTTTATTGAGGTTCGCAAGGTTGAAGGTCTGGGTAAACGGCAGAGGCACAACAGGTTTGCCGATATCGTTGAGCTGTTCTACACCACACACTCCGCAGCCAGTACGCCCGGCCAGCGCCCGACGGCGCTCTTTCAGCCCCATAAAGCGGCGGCTGGAAAGTTCGATTTGTACTTCCAGTCCATTGCAGGCCTGAACCACGTCCATGCCGTAGATCTCCTGAGGGTGCTCAATTATCCCTTCGGAGAGGGAAAACCCAATGGCGAACAGATCGAGATCTTTCGGAGAGGCCATCATTACAACGTGGGAAATACCGTTGTAGACCAGTGCAACCGGGACTTCCTCCGCCAGAAAATCAGGCGTGGCATGGGTAATGTGGGGGGGTCTGTGTACCGGCAGTTCCACAATACCAGCGGGTAGTGGCGACGAGTGGGGAGCACGATTTTGTTTAGACACAACGGTATTCCTGAACAACCACGGAGGTGAGCCTGCTATTGCATCACAAAGTGCAGGCCTTACGCATAGTATGGATCAACTTTTAAGCGCCCATCCCCATCAAGTTTACCTACTCATTTGGGAGAGGTGCAACGAAGACCATGATACACCCCTTTAACATGCAGGGTTAATAACGTGACTAATATCACATTTTATAATCAGCAGGGTGATAATACGTTCACTTTGTATTAACGCCATTGGAACAGGCTTACCGACATTGTGGTATTCTGATGATATCCCTCGTGGGATTGAGGGATTAGAACAAATTTTCTTCTTTGTGGTTGAAAAAACAACCGTGAAGTTAAAACTACATATGTAAGCAATGTCGAAACAAGGAGTGACCCATGCAGGTCAGCAGAAGGCAGTTCTTTAAGATCTGCGCTGGCGGTATGGCAGGCACCACGGCAGCGGCGCTGGGCTTTGCCCCCGGCGTAGCGCTGGCGGAGACGCGGCAGTACAAACTGCTGCGCACCCGCGAAACCCGTAATACCTGTACATACTGCTCTGTCGGTTGCGGGCTGTTGATGTATAGCCTCGGCGACGGTGCGAAAAACGCCAAAGCGTCTATCTTCCACATCGAAGGTGACCCGGATCATCCGGTCAATCGCGGGGCGTTATGCCCGAAAGGGGCCGGTCTGGTGGACTTTATTCACTCAGAAAGCCGCCTGAAATTCCCTGAATACCGCGCCCCAGGTTCCGACAAATGGCAGCAAATCAGCTGGGATGATGCATTTGACCGCATCGCAAAACTGATTAAAGAAGACCGCGATGCCAACTTTATTGCCCAGAACGCCAATGGCGTCACGGTCAACCGCTGGCTCTCCACCGGGATGCTGTGTGCTTCCGCTTCCAGTAACGAAACCGGCTACTTAACCCAGAAATTTACGCGTGCACTCGGTATGCTCGCAGTCGACAACCAGGCGCGTGTCTGACACGGACCAACGGTAGCAAGTCTTGCTCCAACATTTGGTCGCGGTGCGATGACCAACCACTGGGTCGACATCAAGAACGCCAACCTTATTGTGGTGATGGGCGGTAACGCCGCTGAAGCGCACCCTGTCGGGTTCCGCTGGGCGATGGAAGCCAAAATCCACAACGGTGCGAAACTGATTGTGATCGATCCCCGCTTTACGCGTACTGCGTCAGTGGCGGATTTCTACACCCCTATTCGTTCAGGTACTGACATCACTTTCCTGTCAGGCGTATTGCTGTACCTGATGACCAACGAAAAATATAACCGCGAATACACTGAGGCGTATACCAACGCCAGCCTGATCGTGCGTGAGGATTATCACTTCGAAGATGGCCTGTTCAGCGGTTATGATGCCGAAAAACGCAAGTACGACAAAACCAGCTGGAACTACGAGCTGGATGAAAACGGCTTTGCGAAACGCGACACCACCCTGCAACACCCGCGTTGTGTATGGAACCTGCTGAAAGAGCACGTTTCACGCTATACACCGGACGTTGTCGAAAACATCTGTGGTACGCCGAAGGCTGACTTCCTGAAAGTGTGTGAGCTTATCGCCGAAACCAGTGCGAAAGATAAAACCGCATCGTTCCTGTACGCCCTCGGCTGGACACAGCACTCTATCGGTGCGCAGAACATCCGTACGATGGCGATGGTTCAGCTGCTGCTCGGCAACATGGGCATGGCAGGCGGCGGCGTAAATGCCCTGCGCGGTCACTCCAATATTCAGGGTCTGACTGACCTCGGCCTGCTGTCACAAAGCCTGACCGGCTACATGACGCTGCCAAACGAAAAACAGACTGATCTGCAAACCTACCTGACAGCCAGCACGCCAAAACCGCTGCTCCAGGGCCAGGTGAACTACTGGGGCAACTATCCGAAGTTCTTCGTCTCCATGATGAAGGCATTCTTCGGTGACAAAGCGACAGCTGAAAACAGCTGGGGCTACGACTGGCTGCCGAAGTGGGACAAAGGTTACGACGTTCTTCAGTACTTCGAGATGATGCACCAGGGCAAGGTCAACGGCTATCTGTGCCAGGGCTTTAACCCGGTGGCGTCATTCCCGAACAAGAACAAGGTTGTGGCCTCTCTGTCAAAACTGAAGTTCCTGGTAACGATTGACCCACTCAATACCGAAACCTCGACCTTCTGGCAGAACCACGGTGAATCGAACGATGTCGACCCATCGAAGATTCAGACCGAAGTGTTCCGCCTGCCATCCACCTGCTTCGCGGAAGAGAACGGTTCTATCGTCAACTCCGGCCGCTGGCTGCAGTGGCACTGGAAAGGTGCGGACGCCCCGGGCATTGCCATGAACGACGGCGAGATCCTGGCCGGCATCTTCCTGCGCCTGCGTAAGATGTACGCGGCAGAAGGCGGTGCGAACCCTGAACCGGTTCTGAACATGACCTGGAACTACTCGACACCGGAAAACCCATCACCGGAAGAAGTGGCGATGGAGAGCAACGGTAAGGCACTGGCGGATGTTATCGACCCGGCCACCGGTGCAGTCCTGGCGAAGAAAGGCGAACAGCTCAGCACCTTCGCGCACCTGCGTGATGACGGTACTACCTCCAGCGGCTGCTGGATCTTTGCCGGTAGCTGGACGCCGAAAGGTAACCAGATGGCCAACCGCGATAACGCCGACCCGTCGGGCCTTGGTAATACGCTGGGCTGGGCATGGGCGTGGCCGCTGAACCGTCGCATTCTCTATAACCGTGCCTCCGCAGATCCGCAGGGTAACCCGTGGGATCCGAAGCGTCAGCTTCTGAAATGGGATGGCGCGAAATGGGGTGGCGTGGATGTTCCGGACTACAGCACTGCCGCACCAGGCAGCGATGTCGGGCCGTTTATCATGCAGCCTGAAGGGATGGGGCGTCTGTTTGCTATTGATAAAATGGCTGAAGGCCCGTTCCCGGAACACTACGAGCCGTTTGAGACGCCGCTGGGCACCAACCCGCTGCACCCGAACGTGGTCTCTAACCCGGCAGCCCGTATCTTTAAGGGCGATTTTGAAGCGCTGGGTAAAAAAGACAAGTTCCCGTACGTGGGCACCACTTATCGCCTGACCGAACACTTCCACTACTGGACCAAGCACGCGCTGCTTAATGCTATCGCGCAGCCGGAACAGTTTGTGGAGATCGGTGAGAAGCTGGCGAACAAGCTCGGCATCGCACATGGTGATACCGTGAAGGTCTCTTCTAACCGTGGCTATATCAAGGCCAAGGCCGTAGTGACCAAGCGTATTCGTACGCTGAACGTTCACGGTCAGCAGGTGGATACCATCGGCATCCCGATCCACTGGGGTTATGAGGGCGTGGCGAAAAAAGGGTTTATTGCGAACACCCTGACGCCGTTCGTCGGTGATGCGAACACGCAGACGCCGGAGTTTAAGGCCTTCCTCGTGAACGTGGAAAAGGTGTAACGGAGACGACTTATGGCTTATCAATCTCAAGACATTATCCGTCGTTCCGCGACTAACGGTTTCACACCCGCGCCACAGGCGCGGGACCACCAGCAGGAAGTGGCGAAACTTATCGACGTGACCACCTGTATCGGCTGTAAAGCCTGTCAGGTGGCCTGTTCAGAGTGGAACGATATCCGTGACGAAGTGGGTCATAACGTTGGGGTGTACGACAACCCGGCGGATTTGACCGCGAAGTCCTGGACGGTGATGCGTTTCTCGGAAGTGGAGCAGAACGACAAACTGGAATGGCTGATCCGCAAAGACGGCTGTATGCACTGTGCGGATCCGGGTTGCCTGAAGGCGTGTCCGTCGGAAGGGGCTATCATTCAGTATGCTAATGGCATCGTCGACTTCCAGTCCGAGCAGTGCATTGGCTGTGGCTACTGCATCGCGGGCTGCCCGTTCAACGTGCCACGACTGAACCCGGAAGACAACCGCGTCTACAAATGTACGCTGTGTGTTGACCGCGTCAACGTCGGTCAGGAACCCGCCTGTGTGAAGACCTGCCCAACCGGTGCTATCCACTTTGGCTCTAAAGAGGATATGAAAACGCTGGCGGCTGAGCGCGTAGGCGAGCTGAAAACCCGTGGTTACGATAACGCAGGCCTGTACGATCCGGCCGGTGTTGGCGGAACGCACGTCATGTACGTACTGCATCACGCCGACAAGCCGAATCTGTATCACGGCCTGCCGGAGAACCCGGAAATCAGCGCCACCGTTAAGTTCTGGAAAGGCATCTGGAAACCGCTGGCAGCGGTCGGTTTTGCTGCCACCTTCGCAGCAAGTATCTTCCACTACGTCGGTGTCGGCCCGAACCGCGCGGAAGAGGAAGACGACGACAAGCATGAAGAGAAAGACGAGGTGCGCAAATGAGAAAACGTGACACCATCGTGCGCTACTCCGCGCCGGAACGCATCAACCACTGGGTCACCGCCTTCTGTTTCATGCTGGCGGCGATAAGCGGGCTAGGGTTCTTCTTCCCGTCCTTCAACTGGCTGATGCAGATCATGGGGACACCACAGCTGGCGCGTATACTGCACCCGTTTGTTGGCGTCATCATGTTCGCGTCGTTCATCATCATGTTTTTCCGATACTGGCACCATAACCTAATCAATCGGGATGATATCTTTTGGGCGAAGAATATTCGTAAGATCGTCGTCAACGAGGAAGTGGGTGATACCGGGCGTTATAACTTCGGCCAGAAATGCGTATTCTGGGCGGCGATTATCTTCCTGGTCCTGTTGCTGGTAAGCGGTGTGATCATCTGGCGTCCGTACTTTGCGCCTGCTTTCTCAATCCCGGTGATCCGATTCGCGCTGATGCTGCATTCATTTGCCGCAGTGGCGTTAATTGTGGTTATCATGGTGCATATTTACGCCGCCCTTTGGGTGAAAGGCACCATTACCGCGATGGTGGAAGGCTGGGTAACCAGTACGTGGGCGAAGAAACATCACCCGCGCTGGTACCGTGAAGTCCGCCAGAAACAGGAAAAGTCATCTGAATGAGTATTCGCATAATCCCGCAAGATGAGCTGGGTTCGAGCGAGAAACGCACGGCGGAATATATTCCGCCGTTGTTATTCCCCAGACTCAAGAACCTCTATAACCGCCGCGCAGAGCGTCTGCGCGAGCTGGCAGAGAACAACCCTCTGGGCGATTTTCTGCGTTTTGCCGCGCTCATTGCCCACGCGCAGGAAGTGGTGCTGTACGACCATCCGCTGCAAATGGATCTGACCGCGCGCATTAAAGAAGCCAGCGAGCAAGGTAAACCGCCGCTGGATATTCACGTACTGCCGCGCGATAAGCACTGGCACACACTGCTGCATTCGCTGATTGCTGAGCTAAAACCGGAGATGAGCGGTACCGCGCTGGCGGTTATTGAGAATCTGGAAAAAGCCTCCGATATGGAACTGGAAGAGATGGCGAGCGCGCTGTTTGCTTCTGATTTCTCGCTGGTCAGCAGTGATAAAGCACCGTTTATCTGGGCTGCGTTGTCGCTCTACTGGGCGCAAATGGCAAGCCTCATCCCAGGCAAGGCCCGTGCCGAATATGGTGAAGCGCGCCAGTTCTGCCCGGTGTGTGGCTCGATGCCGGTTTCCAGCATGGTGCAAATTGGTACCACCCAGGGGCTACGCTACCTGCACTGCAACCTGTGTGAAACCGAGTGGCATGTGGTGCGCGTGAAGTGCAGCAACTGCGAGCAGACCCGCGATCTCAACTACTGGTCGCTGGAAAACGAAGACGCAGCGGTGAAAGCCGAAAGCTGCGGCGACTGTGGTACCTACCTGAAAATTCTGTATCAGGAAAAAGACCCGAAAGTCGAAGCCGTGGCCGACGATCTCGCCTCGCTGATTCTGGACGCCAAAATGGAGCAAGAGGGCTTTGCCCGCAGCTCTATCAACCCGTTCCTGTTCCCGGGTGAAGGGGAGTAACCCCTTGTGACAGCGCCGGGCGGCGCAAGCTTGCCCGGCTTACAGTTGATAAGGGGAAATGACCCCAGCAATACCCGCAAAGTCTTTGGTATTTCGTGAAATCAGCGGGCAGTTTCTGCTCTGAGCAGTCGCCAGGATGATGGCGTCTGGAAGCTTCATCCCATATTTCTCACGCAGTAAGACTGCTTCTTTCAGCAATATCCCGCGAGACATCGATCATTTCAAACGCGCCCATTATCGCTGCTGTTTTCGTCTCATGACCATGTTTACAAGCGCCTACCTTTTTGTAGGGTCAAAGCAGATAACAAAAATAGCTCTCGCATTTGCGAGCCGCTTTCCAGATCTCTGGTTTCACCAAATTTCTTTGTTTTCATCAGCAATAAACCAGGCTATAAAACTGTATATTCATGGGTCTTCCCCGATCATGGTGGGAAGGCTCAGAACGCCATATTCAGCTTTCCGTAGTGGAACATCACCCCCAGTTTAAAGCGCTCCCGGTTTCGGTATCCCCTGGCTTTTATCCTCAGCAGCCTGATCTTGCTGTTAAGTGCCTCCGCATTTCCGTTTGAGACACTGTGTCGCATCGCATTCAGGATCCCGTACAGCCTTTTTCCTATCGTTTTCGCGGCATTTTTCATCATGGGAACGTCACTGTTAGCCGCCAGCGCCAACCATCTCTGCCAGTCACTCCGTCTTTCCTCGCTCCATGGCCTGTTCCAGATATCCTTTGCCAGCTCTTTCAGCGCCCAGCACTGGCTCGTCAGCTTCATCTGTGCACGCAGCCACATCAGCTTTTCCTGCCGGGATTCGGTCATCCACTTATCGCTGTACTGCCACAGGAAGCGGGTTCCTTTTGCCTGGTGTCGGCTTTCAACAGGGAGGTGCGGATGTTCATTCTGACGGGTTTTATCAACTACCTCGCCCAGTTGCTTCGCCACATGGAAGCGGTCAAAGGCGATTTTCTCAACCGCACTGGGTAAGTGGATACGCGCTGCTCTTATATAGCCCGCGTTCATGTCCATTGAGAGCGTTTTGATAGCCAGCAACTGCCCATCAGTGAGCGTGCGAAGATAGCCGGCAAGACTCTCTGTGCCGCGATCATCCGTTAAGGCCAGCGCCCGACCATCGCGATCGGAGATCACCGTTATGTAACGATGTCCTTTTTTAAAGGCGACCTCATCCACATTCATATGACGGGCGGATAATGGCTTTTTTATCCGGGCAAGACCTCGCTTAACTGCCCGGGTCATAATGCCGTCAACCGCATTCCAACTGAGCTTAAGTTGCTTCCTGACAGCATCAACGGTGCTGATTTTCAGCCATGAGAGAACGAACGATTCGAATAGCAACGTATACCGGCTTCCGGGGCCAGCCCACGGAACAGGCAACGTCAGGCAGCCATGCTCCGGACACATAATTCGTGGAACATCGGCTTCAACAATAGTGGTGAACTGGCAGGTATCAAGATGGCGCCATTTACGATGACGGTGATCGTGAACAGAACAGGATTTACCGCAGGTCGGACAGGCTAGCCGGGTGTTTTCAGCGATCTCAATAGTGACAGTAACAGAACCGGCATTTTCATCGAGAGAAAGGGACTTTACCTGCCACGGATCGGACAGGTTGAGAATATGAGCGTAGAGGGACTTTTCGTCCATGGCGGTGACCTCTGGCGATTAAATACACCATTATCATGCCTTCAGCCACCACAACAAGGGAAGACCCATATTCATACAGTCAAAGAGACTCTGTCATGGCACTGGAAAAAGGGATTGAACAACTGGTTCAGGAATTTATCGCTGCAGGCCGGCCCTCATCACGTCATCAGAATATTAATGCCCGACGAGCGGGGTATGTTGCCAGTACGGGACTTGCCGGAGAGGTAGAAACTCGCATACACGTTGAAACGCATGTTCTTGAGGGCCTTATTATTCGTGTATTTTCGCCCCCCAACGCGCCTGAAACATTACCTGCTACCATCTACTATCACGGTGGGTGCTTTATCAGCGGCGGCTTTGATACGCATGATAACCAACTCCGTCAGCTAGCCTGGTACGGCAATTGCCGGGTGATTGCGGTTCAGTACAGACTGGCACCAGAGCATACCTTCCCCACCGCGCATGACGACGCAGAAAGAGGTGCGATACTGGTCTGGCAATATGCGAACACGTTGGGTGTAGATAAAAACCGGATCACGCTTTGCGGGGACAGTGCGGGAGGGCATCTGGCGCTGGTGACGGCGCTACGGCTAAAGGCCAAAGGTCTCTGGCAACCTGCGCAGCTCATACTTATCTATCCCATGCTCGACGCCACGGCGAGTTTTGAAAGTTACACCCTCAATGGCACAGATTATATTATCACCCGCGATACCCTGCTCAGCGGATATGAAATGTATCTGGCAGACACCGATCGTCAGCATCCAGAAGCCAGCCCACTGTGGCGGGATGATTTTAACGGTCTTCCGCCAGTACACATTATTACCGCCGAGTATGATCCGCTATGTGATGAGGGGGAGATGCTTTATCAGTATCTGACAGAGCAGGGGGTGGTATGTACCGCTCAGCGCTGGCTGGGAGTCATCCATGGCTTCTTTCAGCTCGGTGGAATCAGCCGTTCAGCACGAGACGTAATGAAGGATATCGCCTGGCGGATTGAAAACGCCCGGCGATAACAGCGGGAGGAGATTACTCCTCCTCGTTCCCACCTTCTTCATACGCACCAAACGGCTTCGCAGGGAGAACGATGTAAGTTCCTTCAAATATCGCGCCCGACGTTTCATCACCGAACAGCTCTACCTGCATCTGCACCCGAGCTTTGCGTCCACGTGCCAGACGGTCGAGATCGCCTCCCAGCGAACCGAGATCGGCAACGGCGCTCGGCTTGCCGCTAATTGGCGCGCTGTAGCGAATGTGGGCATCTGCCAGAATGATGGTGCCACCAAGATGACGTTCGCGCAGCATCAACCAGATAAGCCCCCAACCGGTGAGCGTAGCCAGTGAGAACAGACTGCCAGCAAACAGCGTGTGGTGTGGGTTCTGATTGCCGGTTTCCGGCATCGTGGTCATAAATTTTTGCCCGGTGTACTGCTGAATGCGTACCCCCATCTTTTCACTCAGGGGGATGTGTTGATACCAGGCCTGCTGTAACTGACCGCACCAGTCGGCACGGTGCAGAATATCATCCAGCGTGGCGACGGGTTTAATCATCAGAAAGTGGCGCACCGGTGTGGTTTGCGGTGTGGTGATTTCACCCTGGTTAACAAAACCGAGCTTGGCGAAGAACTCCACGGCATCCTCGCGGGCACTACAGGTTACGCGCTTAACGCCTTCCTGACGGGCAACTGACTCCAGGGTCATCGCCATCAGTGTCCCCAGACCTTTGTCCTGCACAGAGGGGTGGACAGCCATAAAGCGAATAGACGCTTCGTTATCCGCGTTGATATACAGACGCCCGACGGCGACAAGGTTACCCTCTTCATCCACCACCATCTGGTGATGCGCCATTGCGTCCCAGGCGTCGCGTTCAGATCCTTTCGGTTGATGTAATGGCTTGCGCAGCATTTCCCAGCGGAACTGGTAATACACCTCTAACTCTTCTTCCGTTTGCGGTACTCGAAGGTGATACATAGCTGTACTCTCTCTTGTTACCCGCGGCCACGCCGCCAACTGGCTCATATCTGGAGCCAGAATGTGACGGGGCCATCGTTCACCAGCGAGACCTGCATATCTGCAGCGAATCGTCCGGTTTGCGTATTCATTTCCTGCTGGCGACAACGCTCAACAAAATACTCATAAAGTGCTTCTGCACGATCCGGGGCGGCCCCCCTGGAGAAGCCAGGACGCATGCCGCGCTCGGTATCTGCGGCCAGCGTAAACTGGGAAACAACCAGCACACTGCCACCCGCCTGCTGGACGTTCAGGTTCATCTTGCCTTCCGCATCACTGAAAATGCGGTAACCCAGCACACGCTCACACAAACGGTTAGCTTTTTGTTCGTCGTCATCCTTTTCGACACCTAACAACACCAAAAGTCCTGGGCCAATTTCACCCGTCACCTCATCCTCCACGGTGACGCTGGCACGGGTTACGCGCTGTATCAATGCAATCATGGTTGGTTTTCTTCTTGTTGTTTTTCAGCTTCAGCTGCTTTTCTGAGTTCGCGATATATGCCGAGAGTGACAGTTATTTCGGCACCAAGCAAGACGATACACCAGGTCCAGTAAACCCAGACAAACAAAATGGGGATCACCGCCAGCACGCCGTAAATCAGCTGATAAGAAGGGAACATGGTGATGTAGAGGGCAAAGCCTTTTTTGCCCAGTTCAAAGAACGCCGCCGCCACTAGCGCCCCAACGATAGCGTCGCGGTTAGGCACGCGAGTGGTCGGTACCACACTGTAGAGCAGCCAGAAAGAGAACCACGATAAAATCAGCGGGAAGATTCGCAGAACATTATCAATAACGCCGTTTAAGTCACTGGCCCAGCGCAACGAAAGAAGATACGAGCTGATAGCCAGGCTAGCACCCGCTAACAACGGGCCGAGCGTTAAAATCATCCAGTACACGGCAAAAGAGTACACTTTCGGGCGCACTTTTTTACTGTGCCAGATGGTGTTAAGCGCATTATCAATGGCATACATCAGAAGCAGCGACGTCACGATCAGGCCGCACGCCCCCACTGCCGTCATCTTGCTGGAGTTGGCAACGAACTGCTCAATATAGTTCTGTATAACATCGCCAGTGGCAGGAATGAAGTTCGCAAAGACAAAATGACGAAGCTGCAGGCTGACATCTGCAAACATCGGAAAAGCAGAAAAAAGCGCAAAGATGACGGCCACCAGCGGCACCAGTGAGAGTAACGACACATACGCGAGGTTCCCCGCCAGCGTCGTCATGTTGTCCTCGTCAATGCGGTGCCAGAGGAGTTTTAGCCACGCACGCAACGGGCGGGTATGGTGAGTGGCTTTTTGCTGAACGGTTTTTAGCATAGCTGCTTCGCAAAGTAGTTCGGTATCGTCTCTTTTCCGGTCACCAGAATTGACGTGATACCTAACTGGTTAGCTCCCTCTATATTATCGGCGTTGTCGTCGAAAAAGACCGCATCGGCCGCAGAGAATCCCTCCGACTGGAGAACAGCCTGATAAATTCGCGCTTCGGGTTTGCGCATGCCCATCTCCTGGGAGAGATAGATTTTATCTGCCGCCGCACGCACTTCAGGGTATTCATCTGGCCAGAACGTGGTGTGCAGACGGTTGGTATTTGACAGAACCACTACCCGATGCCCCTGCTCACGCAGTTTTTTCATGGTGACGATGACGTCCGGGCGGATCGCAACAAACACCGCCTGCCAGCCGTGGGAGAACTGCTCATAGCTTAACGGCAGCTCCATTTCATGACAGAAACGTTCAGCGAATTCTTCGTCGCTGATCTCGCCGCGCTCGTGCTGATGGAAAGTCTCCCCCATCGCGAAACTCTGTTTTAACGTCGCCAGTGGAACACGGCTGAAATCACTCCATGTACCCAGCACACGATTAAAATCGATATCGACGATTACATTTCCTAAGTCAAAGATATAAAGCATGTTTATCTCCTGCTCGCCGTGGAAAAGTAACTGTAGCGGGAAAGATAAGGTTTGGCTATGCGCCAGAACCCAGGTCAGAAAAAGAAAAACCCCGCCACAAGGACGGGGTTTTGCAGACTAAAAGAGGAGTGAATTACTCTTCTTTCGCACCGCGCATTGCACGTTTACGGTCGTTCTCAGTCAGGTGACGTTTACGGATACGGATAGACTGTGGAGTCACTTCTACCAGTTCGTCGTCATCGATGAATTCCAGAGCTTGCTCCAGGGTCATCTTGATCGGTGGAACCAGAACCGTTGCTTCGTCAGTACCGGACGCACGCATGTTGGTCAGTTTCTTACCGGTCAGGCAGTTTACAGTCAGGTCGTTAGAACGGCTGTGAATACCGATGATCTGGCCTTCGTAAACTTCAGCACCGTGACCCAGGAACAGCTTACCGCGGTCCTGCAGGCTGAACAGTGCGAATGCAACCGCTTTACCCTGACCGTTGGAGATCAGAACGCCGTTGTTACGCTGGCCCACGTCGCCTGGACGAACGTCGTCGTAGTGGCTGAAGGTGGAGTACAGCAGACCGGTACCAGAAGTCATGGTCATGAACTCTGAACGGAAGCCGATCAGGCCACGGCTTGGGATCACGTAGTCGAGACGTACGCGGCCTTTGCCATCTGGATTCATGTTTTTCAGGTCGCCTTTACGCTCACCCAGAGCCTGCATGACAGAACCCTGGTGCTGCTCTTCAACGTCCAGCGTTACGTTTTCGAACGGCTCTTGTTTACGGCCGTCGATTTCGCGGAAGATAACTTTCGGACGGGAAACCGCCATCTCGAAACCTTCACGACGCATGTTTTCGATAAGAACAGACAGGTGCAGCTCACCACGACCGGAAACGCGGAATGCGTCAGCGTCTGGGGTTTCTTCAACGCGCAGCGCAACGTTGTGCACCAGCTCTTTGTTCAGGCGGTCAAGGATCTGACGAGAGGTAACGAACTTACCTTCTTTACCACAGAACGGAGAGGTGTTGACGTTGAAGAACATGGATACGGTTGGTTCATCAACGGACAGGGCTGGCAGCGCTTCAACATTCTGCGGGTCGCAGATGGTGTCGGAGATGTTCAGCTCACCCAGACCGGTGATCGCGATGATGTCGCCTGCTTCAGCCACGTCGCTATCGATACGCTCCAGACCCAGGTGAGTCAGCACTTTACCGACTTTACCGTTACGGGTTTTGCCTTCGCTATCGATGATAGTAACCTGCTGGTTAGGCTTAACTTTACCGCGCTTGATACGACCAATGCCGATAACACCAACGTAGTTGTTGTAGTCGAGCTGAGAGATCTGCATCTGCAGGGTGCCGTCGAGATCAACGTTTGGTGCAGGAACACGGTCAACAATCGCCTGGTACAGCGGGGTCATGTCTTCAGCCATGTTCTCGTGATCCAGACCTGCGATACCGTTCAGCGCAGAAGCATAAACGATAGGGAAGTCCAGCTGCTCGTCAGTCGCGTCGAGGTTAACGAACAGGTCGAATACCTGGTCAACAACCCAGTCAGGACGCGCGCCAGGACGGTCAACTTTGTTGATAACTACGATTGGCTTCAGACCGTGGGCAAATGCTTTTTTGGTCACGAAGCGCGTCTGTGGCATTGGGCCATCCATTGCGTCAACGACCAGCAGAACGGAGTCTACCATGGACATTACACGTTCAACTTCACCACCGAAGTCGGCGTGCCCTGGGGTATCAACGATGTTGATACGGTAGTCATTCCATTTAATCGCGGTGTTTTTCGCGAGGATGGTAATCCCACGCTCTTTCTCCAAATCGTTGGAGTCCATCACGCGTTCTTGGGTTTCGGCACGCGCATCAAACGTACCGGATTGCTGCAGCAGCTTATCAACCAGGGTAGTTTTACCATGGTCAACGTGCGCGATGATGGCGATGTTACGCAAATTTTCGATCACAACTTTGCCTCAGGCATTTAGAAATAGCGCGTTATTGTACACGGATTAATCGCACTACAAAACAGGATCACAAACATCCCCCGCAAACAAGTATTGCAGAGATGCTTTGTGATCGCTTTCACGGAGCGGTAAAAGGGCACTTTCACGTAAATTGCACCAATATGGTGCTCAATGTTCACATTGAAGCACTATACTGGTGCAAGATGACCATCATGGTGCAGCCCTTTTGCACTATGGTGCGCATGATAACGCCTTTTGGGGGTGTTTTAAAAGTTGGCACAGATTTCGCTTTATAAAAATACATGGCACACGGCCAGTACAAACAGAAATTGAAGACCTCGTTACCACGACGACAATGACCAATCTGGAGAGTTAAGTATGTCCGCTGAACACGTTTTGACGATGCTGAACGAACATGAAGTGAAGTTTGTTGATCTGCGCTTCACCGATACCAAAGGTAAAGAACAGCACGTCACTATTCCTGCTCATCAGGTGAACGCCGAGTTCTTTGAAGAAGGCAAAATGTTTGACGGCTCCTCCATTGGCGGCTGGAAAGGCATTAACGAATCCGACATGGTTCTGATGCCGGACGCGACGACTGCGCTCATTGACCCGTTCTTCGAAGAGCCAACGCTGATCATCCGCTGTGATATCCTCGAGCCAGGCACGCTGCAGGGTTACGATCGCGACCCACGCTCCATCGCTAAACGTGCTGAAGAGTACCTGCGTTCTACCGGCATCGCAGACACCGTTCTGTTCGGGCCAGAGCCAGAATTCTTCCTGTTTGACGACATTCGTTTCGGCGCTTCAATTTCTGGTTCCCACGTTGCTATCGATGATATCGAAGGCGCATGGAACTCTTCCACCAAATACGAAGGTGGTAACAAAGGTCACCGTCCTGGCGTGAAAGGCGGTTACTTCCCGGTTCCTCCGGTCGATTCTTCACAGGACATTCGTTCTACCATGTGTCTGGTGATGGAAGAGATGGGCCTGGTGGTTGAAGCACACCACCACGAAGTCGCAACTGCTGGCCAGAACGAAATCGCAACCCGCTTCAACACCATGACCAAAAAAGCGGATGAGATTCAGATCTACAAATACGTTGTGCACAACGTTGCGCACCGTTTCGGTAAGACCGCAACCTTCATGCCAAAACCAATGTTCGGCGATAACGGTTCCGGTATGCACTGCCACATGTCCCTGTCCAAGAACGGTACCAACCTGTTCTCTGGCGATAAGTATGCAGGTCTGTCTGAGCAGGCACTGTTCTACATTGGCGGCGTAATCAAACACGCTAAGGCAATCAACGCCCTGGCGAACCCAACCACCAACTCTTACAAGCGTCTGGTTCCGGGCTACGAAGCACCAGTGATGCTGGCATACTCTGCACGTAACCGTTCTGCTTCTATCCGTATCCCGGTGGTGGCTTCTCCGAAAGCGCGTCGTATCGAAGTTCGCTTCCCGGATCCAGCGGCTAACCCATACCTGTGCTTCGCAGCACTGCTGATGGCCGGTCTGGACGGTATCAAGAACAAGATCCACCCAGGCGAAGCAATGGACAAAAACCTGTATGACCTGCCGCCAGAAGAAGCGAAAGAGATCCCACAGGTTGCCGGTTCTCTGGAAGAAGCACTGAACGCGCTGGACGCTGACCGCGAGTTCCTGACTGCTGGTGGTGTGTTCACTGACGACGCTATCGATGCTTACATCGCTCTGCGTATTGAAGAGAACGACCGTGTGCGTATGACTCCGCACCCAGTTGAATTCGAACTGTACTACAGCGTTTAAGTCAGAATTAAAGAAAGAAATTAATACTCGGCGGATTTCTTGTCGCAGCAAGGCGGCAACTGAGTGAATCCCCGGGAGCATAGATAGCTATGTGACCGGGGTGAACGAAGGCAGCCAACGCGGCTGCGGCGAGAAAGACGCGAGAGGATTTTTTGTTGCCGTGGAAACTTTCAGCCCATCTTCGGATGGGCTTTTTTCTCCACCAACAAACTGATCTCACGCGCTTTTTGCAACGAAAAAGCTATACTGCACTAAATTAGTGCAACCAACTCCAGGAGACTGCTGAATGGCAACTGGCACGCTGCCCGATGCTGGGCAGATCCTCAATTCTTTAATTAACAGTATTTTGCTGGTCGACGACGAGCTGGCTGTACATTACGCCAACCCGGCGGCGCAGCAACTGCTCGCACAAAGCGCACGCAAACTGTTTGGTACCCCACTTCCGGAATTGTTGAGCTATTTTTCGCTGAATATTGGCCTGATGCAGGAAAGTTTGCAGTCCGGTCAGGGGTTCACCGATAACGAAGTGACGCTGGTGATCGACGGACGCTCACATATTCTTTCGCTAACGGCGCAGCGTCTGCCTGAAGGGTTCATCCTGCTTGAAATGGCACCGATGGACAACCAGCGCCGCCTCAGCCAGGAACAGCTCCAGCATGCGCAGCAAATTGCCGCCCGTGACCTGGTACGGGGGCTGGCTCATGAAATCAAAAACCCGCTGGGAGGGTTACGCGGCGCAGCACAGCTGTTAACCAAAGCACTGCCCGACCCAACACTTGCGGAGTACACCAACGTCATCATTGAGCAGGCCGATCGCCTGCGCAATCTGGTCGACCGTCTGCTGGGGCCGCAACAGCCGGGTATGCATGTTTCAGAGAGCATTCATAAAGTGGCTGAACGGGTAGTGAAGCTCGTCTCGATGGAACTGCCGGAGAACGTCACGCTGGTGCGTGATTACGACCCAAGCCTGCCGGAACTGGCGCACGATCCTGACCAGATTGAACAGGTTCTGCTGAATATTGTGCGCAATGCGTTGCAGGCTCTGGGACCGGAAGGGGGCGAAATCATTCTGCGCACCCGCACCGCATTCCAGCTGACGCTGCACGGCGTGCGCTATCGCCTGGCAGCACGCATCGACGTTGAGGATAACGGGCCGGGCATTCCGTCACATTTACAGGACACGTTGTTCTACCCGATGGTGAGCGGTCGCGAAGGCGGCACTGGTCTGGGGTTATCCATTGCCCGCAATTTGATCGACCAACACTCTGGCAAAATTGAATTTACCAGTTGGCCGGGACATACCGAGTTTTCGGTTTTCCTGCCGATTAAAAAATAAAGGTGACGTTTATGCAACGAGGGATAGTCTGGGTAGTCGATGACGATAGCTCCATCCGTTGGGTGCTGGAACGCGCACTCACCGGAGCAGGATTAAGCTGCACGACGTTTGAGAACGGCAGCGAAGTGCTCGATGCGCTCACCACCAAAACCCCGGATGTTCTGCTTTCGGATATTCGCATGCCGGGAATGGACGGGCTGGCGCTCTTAAAGCAGATCAAACAACGCCATCCTATGCTTCCGGTCATCATAATGACGGCGCACTCCGATCTGGATGCAGCCGTCAGCGCTTATCAGCAAGGGGCATTCGACTACCTGCCCAAACCGTTTGATATTGACGAAGCTGTCGCTCTGGTTGAACGCGCCATTAGCCACTACCAGGAGCAGCAGCAGCCCCGTCATACCCCCGATTTTGGCCCAACAACGGACATCATCGGCGAAGCGCCAGCCATGCAGGATGTATTTCGTATCATTGGTCGTTTGTCGCGTTCGTCCATCAGCGTATTGATTAACGGTGAATCGGGTACCGGCAAAGAGCTGGTTGCCCACGCCTTGCACCGCCACAGCCCGCGGGCAAAAGCGCCGTTTATCGCCCTGAATATGGCGGCGATCCCGAAGGATTTGATTGAATCCGAACTGTTCGGCCACGAAAAAGGGGCGTTTACCGGCGCAAATACCATTCGCCAGGGGCGCTTCGAACAGGCCGATGGAGGCACTCTCTTCCTGGATGAAATCGGCGATATGCCGCTGGATGTTCAGACCCGCCTGCTGCGCGTACTGGCCGACGGACAGTTTTATCGCGTGGGCGGCTATGCGCCAGTAAAAGTGGACGTCCGTATTATTGCCGCAACACACCAGAACCTGGAGCTGCGCGTGCAGGAAGGGAAATTCCGCGAGGACTTATTCCACCGCCTGAACGTGATCCGTGTACATCTTCCGCCACTGCGCGAGCGTCGTGAAGACATTCCTCGCCTGGCACGCCATTTTCTGCAGGTGGCCGCCCGTGAGCTGGGTGTGGAAGCCAAGCAGCTACACCCGGAAACTGACGCCGCACTTACCCGTCTGGCCTGGCCGGGCAACGTGCGTCAGCTGGAAAACACCTGCCGCTGGTTAACCGTCATGGCCGCCGGGCAGGAAGTTCTGATTCAGGATTTACCCGCTGAACTGTTTGAAGCAACCGCGCCAGAAAGCAGTACCGGACACGCACTACCGGACAGCTGGGCGACGCTGCTGGCACAATGGGCCGATCGCGCGCTGCGTTCCGGTCATCAAAATTTACTCTCTGAGGCTCAGCCTGAGATGGAGCGCACGCTGTTAACCACCGCGCTTCGTCATACGCAGGGCCATAAACAGGAAGCCGCTCGCTTACTGGGATGGGGACGCAATACCCTGACACGTAAGCTGAAAGAGCTGGGCATGGAGTGATTTTTACCGCTGTGTAAAGATGATTAATTGAGCGCAAATTGCTGTTATTTTGCGCTTTACTGTATCGATGAAATTTGTATGATCGTGCCCGGAAATGGGGGGAACCATCATGCTGGAATCATTAGTGAGTTTGCTCTCTAGCGGAGCAGCCGAAAGCCACACACCGCAAACTGCCGTTGCAGCGGTATTGTGTGCGGCACTGGTTGGGTTGTTTAGCTAGCGGGTAGCCAATGAAAAGCCGGGTGGCGGCTTCGCCTTACCCGGCCTACTAAACGCGAAATGCAGGCCGGGTAAACGAAACGCCACCCGGCAGTGCATCTTAAATCACCCGTGAGAACTGCTGCAGACGTGCCTTTTGACGCAGGTAAGCGTCGAAGCACATACAGATATTACGAATCAACAGACGCCCTTTTGGCGTAACCTCAATGGCGCTCTCCGAAACATCCACCAGCCCATCTTTCGCCAGCGGTGCAAGCAGCTTCAGGTCTTCCGCGAAATAATCGCTAAACTGCAGATCCCATTGTGCTTCTACGTCACTAAAACCGAGACGGAAGTTACAGATCAGCGCCTTAATCACATCACGACGAATGCAGTCGTCACGCGTTAACGCGATACCGCGCCACAGGGCATTGCCGGTTTCATCTACCTGCTGATAATAAAGCTTCAGCTCTTTCTGGTTTTGCGCGTAGCAGTCGCCGATCATACTGATGGCGGAGACGCCCATCCCCAGCAAGTCGGTATCACCCTGGGTGGTATACCCCTGGAAGTTACGGTGCAGAACCCCTTCACGCTGAGCAATCGCCAGTTCGTCATCCGGACGGGCAAAGTGATCCATGCCGATAAACTGATAGCCGGTTTCGGTCAGCGAGGTGATGGTTTCCTGCAAAATATCCAGCTTCTGTTGAGCAGAAGGCAGATCGGCATCTTTGATTTTCCGCTGGGCGGCGAAAAGCGTCGGCAGATGCGCATAGTTAAAGACGCTCAAACGGTCAGGATTGAGTTCTGCCACACGTTTCAGCGTGAAGGCGAAACTCTCTGGCGTTTGCTTTGGCAGGCCGTAAATCAGGTCGATATTGGTCGAGGTAAACCCGATTTCACGCGCGTGGTTAAGTAAGGCAAAGATAAATTCTTCATCCTGCTCGCGATTCACCAGGCGCTGCACTTCTTTGTTGAAATCCTGGACGCCCATGCTCAGGCGGTTGAACCCTTCGGCGCGTAAGTGATCCAGTACATCCAGCTCGATTTCGCGCGGATCAACCTCGATCGAGATTTCAGCATCGTCATTAAAATTGAAGTTGCCGCGCAGCAGTGTCATCAAACGGCTGATCTGCGCTTTATTCAGGTAGGTTGGCGTACCGCCCCCCCAGTGAAGCTGGCTAACATGGCGTCCGGTAAACAGTGGCGCACGATGCAGAATTTCTTGTTCGAGCACATCCAGATACTGATCGGCTTTGTGCTGCTGACGGGTAACGATTTTATTGCAGCCGCAGAAGTAGCAGAGCTTGTGGCAGAACGGAATATGGACGTAGAGCGACAGCGGGCGCTCAGGGTAGCGCGCGACAGCCTGCTGAAAATCCGCTTCGCCGAAAGCATCGGAGAACTCCAGCGCAGTTGGGTATGACGTATAACGCGGCCCGGAATAGTTATATTTCTGGATTAGGGCCAAATCCCAGTCGATAGATGGTACAGACATGCTCACTCCTTCCGTTGGTGTCGCGTTCGTATACGGCGGCCCGTTCTGGCCCCACTGCGGGCCATCATCCGGGTGCGCAGCCACTTCTGTCGCCGCGACAACCGCCGTAGTTTAACGAATAACCACACCAGATAACATATAACCGGAAGGGTTATAAGCAGGACTATCGTGCCTGCCAGGTGCAAATGTTAGTTTCCACCCTTCAGAAGACGCATCATATCTTCCTGCTTTTCGTCTTCTTCTTCATCTTCGTCATCGTCGTAAGACAGGCCCAGCTTCTGCATCAGTTCATCAATGCGATCCAGTTTGGCATCAACCCATGACTGCTCTTCAGCGGTCAGGGTTTCTCCCTCTTCAAGACGTTCCAGCAGCGCGTCCAGGCGCTCATCATTCTCCAGCAAATCCAGCTCAGCCTGCGGTGAAAGCATAGGTTTCTCGCTCTTTGGTTTGTGCTGCTTAGTGACCGGGGTGTCTGTCACGCCCAGTGGAATGGGAGTTTTACTGCCAATACGTGGATCTTTCTGCTGCTTGCCTTTTGCAGAAGCACCCGTGGCATCGCTACCGCCCGCACGGCTACCCGCAGCATGACCACGATGCTTTTTCTCGCGTTTGCGATCGCGCGCTTCCTGGTTCAGTTCTTCGCGCGTTTTGCGGCGTGCTTTTGCAGGGCGTTTAGCGCCCGCTGTGGAGGTCGGTTTTTTCATGATGTTTTATCTTTAAGTCGTTTTCTTCAGTATAGAATTGCGGCGAAATCTAGCAGAAAGCAAGCAAAGAAAAAAGGCGACAGAGCAATCTGTCGCCTTTTTTCCTGACTCACAACCCTTAGTGGGTCAGACATTCCGTGTTTGCCTACAACAAGCCCTGTTTATCCCTTGGCGGATATACCGTCCGTGTACGGTTCCATTTCCTGTTTAAACGCCTCCAGGCGCTTATCATCCTGACAATCCTGAGTCTTCGCCTCCTGGCGCTCCTGACCCTTATCCTTAAGTCGTTATCCTGTTGGCATCCTCGCCCTGGCACACACTTTACCCTGTTCGCTTAAACTAACAAGCAATGAGAGGGTACAAAAAAGGATTTTCGGATAATTACTCAAGCACAACAATCTGATTTTAAACAGTTTGTGTTTTTTAACGCCTGCGATTTCTCTTAAATCTCCTATAGCATCTATGGCAAATCTCCTACAGCCGCCAGGGTGTTCGCCTACAGGCAGAGTGCGATGAGAAAAGCCTTTTGTCTGCATTCGGGTATAATCCCCCACAGATTACGATTTTTGGAGACGACCACGTGACTACCTGGAACTACCAACAGACGCATTTTGTCACCAGTGCGCCTGATATTCGCCACTTACCTTCTGATACGGGTATTGAAGTGGCATTTGCTGGCCGCTCCAATGCGGGAAAATCCAGCGCCCTGAATACGCTGACCAATCAGAAGAGCCTGGCGCGTACCTCAAAAACGCCTGGCCGTACTCAGCTGATCAACCTGTTTGAAGTGGCAGAAGGCAAACGTCTTGTCGATTTACCGGGCTACGGCTATGCGCAGGTACCGGAAGAGATGAAGATCAAGTGGCAACGTGCGCTGGGTGAATATCTGGAAAAGCGCCAGTGCCTGAAAGGCCTGGTGGTGCTGATGGATATTCGCCACCCGCTGAAAGATCTCGATCAGCAGATGATCGACTGGGCCGTGGCAAGCGATATTGCTGTGCTGGTGCTGCTGACAAAAGCCGATAAGCTGGCAAGCGGTGCGCGTAAAGCACAGGTGAATATGGTTCGCGAAGCGGTACTGGCATTCAACGGTGATGTGCAGGTTGAAGCGTTCTCCTCGCTGAAAAAGCAGGGCGTGGACAAGCTGCGTCAGAAGCTCGATAGCTGGTTTAACGAGCTGGAGCCCGCGACAGAAGCGGAAGAAGAGTAATAGCGAGCGCGGCAATGTCCGCGCTTTTTTTTTGCCTGAAATTTTCTTTACCGCAATAAAAAACGCCCCAGTCATTACTGACTGGGGCGGCTAAAATATTCAGCCAAATCCGATTACGTGAAGTAAAAGGTCTGAAAGATAGAACATCTTACCTCTGTACCCTACGTCGTTAACTCTACCCCTTTTTTATCTGTAGACAAAGCACTTTTTGTAGTTTTTTTTCACTCTTTACATAGGGAATTCTAATGATCGTCACAAAACGCACGTCGTTATGTTGCTAACTTACATAAAACGCGCGTTATTCTCCTGACCCTTAGTGAGCCTGATCCCAGTTTTCACCACTCCCCACTTCCACCAGCAATGGCACGTCCAGTGTCATGCTGCTTTCCATCAGTTCGTGGATCTTTTTCGATACGGTTTCAAGCTCGTCTTTGTGCACTTCGAACACCAGTTCATCGTGTACCTGCATGATCATGCGCACGCGTGGCTTCTCTTTTTCCAGCCACGCATCCACGGCGATCATCGCGCGTTTAATGATGTCAGCAGCTGTCCCCTGCATTGGGGCGTTGATCGCAGCACGCTCTGCGCCAGCGCGACGCGCGGCGTTACTGGATTTGATGTCCGGCAGGTAGAGACGACGACCGTCCAGCGTTTCAACATAGCCTTTCTCTTTCGCCTGCTCTCGGGTGCGTTCCATGTACTCCAGTACGCCCGGATAACGCTCAAAGTAGAGATCCATATACTTCTGCGATTCTTTGCGAGGAATGTTGAGCTGGCGGGAAAGGCCAAAAGCGCTCATCCCGTAAATCAGACCGAAGTTGATCGCTTTCGCGCTGCGTCGCTGTTCGTTTGTCACACTTTCCAGCGGCAGACCAAACACTTCGGCAGCCGTCGCCCGGTGGATATCCTTCCCTTCAGCAAACGCCGTCAGCAAACCTTTATCACGCGACAGATGCGCCATAATACGCAGTTCGATTTGCGAGTAGTCCGCAGAGACAATCAGGTAATCCTCTGGTGCGATAAAGGCCTGACGAATGCGGCGACCTTCCTCATTACGTACCGGAATGTTCTGCAGGTTTGGATCGGTCGATGAGAGTCGCCCGGTTGCCGCCACCGCCTGATGGTAAGAAGTATGTACGCGGCCCGTTTTCGGGTTGATCATCAGCGGCAGTTTATCGGTATAGGTCGATTTCAGCTTCGCCAGACCACGATACTCCAGAATCACTTTTGGCAGCGGGTAATCGAGCGCCAGCTCTTCCAGCACCTCTTCAGAGGTTGATGGCGCGCCACCAGGGGTTTTCTTCAGCGGCTTGATGCCCTGCTTTTCAAACAGAATAGTTTGCAGCTGTTTAGGAGATGAGAGGTTAAACGGCTCACCTGCAAGCTCATGGGCTTTTTGCTCAAGCTCGGTCAGACGCTGTGCAAGCTCGCCAGAGTGGTTATGCAGTACCGTTGGGTCGATTTTTACGCCGTTGCGTTCGATGCGGGAGAGTACTGGCACCAGTGGCATCTCGATATGCCGAAACACATTCAGCGGGCCTTCTTCTTTCTGCAGTTTTGGCCACATCTTCAGGTGCAGCTGCAGCGTCACGTCGGCATCTTCTGCCGCATAGCGACCCGCCTCTTCCAGAGCAATCTGGTTAAAGGTCAGCTGATTTTTGCCTTTACCGGCAATCTCTTCAAAGGTGATTGTTTTATGCTTCAACCAGCGATCAGATAAGGAATCCATATCATGACGGCCTGCTACGCTGTCCAGAATGTAGGATTCCAGCATGGTATCAAAGGCGATACCACGCAGCTCAATGCCGTAGTTTTGCAGAATACCGCGATCGTATTTCAGGTTTTGCCCGACCTTCAGCGCCTTGTCATCTTCAAGAATCGGTTTCATCAGCTCAAGCACACGGTCGCGCGAGATTTGATCCGGCGCGTCCAGGTAGTCGTGTGCAACAGGGACATAGGCCGCGATACCAGGCTCTGTCGCAAACGACAGGCCAACCATATTGGCAGAGATGTTATCGAGGCTATCGGTTTCCGTATCGAAGGCAAATACTGGCGCTTTTTTCAGTTTCTCGATCCAGGCGACCAGTTGCGACTCTTCGAGAATGGTTTCATAGTTGTCGAAGGAGAGGGTTACGGCTTCTTCTTCTGCCTGCTCTTCTGCAACTACAACAACCGTCTCTTTCGGCTTCGCTGTGGGCTTAGCCCCTTTGGCCTGCAGCCACTTGCCGCTTTCTACGTCGGTGATCCAACGCTTGAATTCATATTGCTTAAACAGGTTCAGCAGATCGTCAGCTGAAGGTTGCTGCACTTCAAGTTGTTCACAGCCCAGCTCAAGCTCAACGTCAGTTTTGATCGTCGCCAGCTGATAGGAGAGATAAGCCACCTCTTTATTATCTTCCAGCTTCGTGGCCATCGTTTTCGCACCACGGAAGGTGAGACCCGCTATTTTGTCAGACTCGGCGTACAGCGTATCCAGGCCACCCAATCCCTGCAGAAGGGCCTGTGCAGTTTTTTCACCCACCCCCGGCACGCCAGGGATGTTATCCGAAGAGTCACCCATTAATGCAAGGAAGTCGATAATCAGCTCCGGTGGCACACCATATTTTGCAACCACCTCTTCTGGGCCCAGAATGGTGTTCGTCATGGTGTTAATCAGGGTGATCCCGGGTGTCACCAGCTGCGCCATATCTTTATCACCGGTACTGATCAGTACCGGACGGCCCACTTTTTCAGCTTCACGCGCCAGCGTACCAATCACGTCATCGGCTTCAACACCTGAAACGGCCAGCAGCGGCAGACCCATCGCTTTTACCATCGTATGCAGTGGCTCAATTTGCGCACGCAGATCGTCAGGCATTGGTGGACGGTGAGATTTGTAATGCTCAAACAACTCGTCGCGGAAGGTTTTTCCTTTCGCATCAAAAACGACTGCCGCATGGGTTGGCTGATACTGAAGGATCAGGCTGCGCAGCATGTTCAGGACGCCGTACATTGCGCCGGTCGGTTCCCCTGCGCTATTGGTCAGAGGAGGAAACGCATGATACGCCCGATACAGGTAAGAAGAGCCGTCGACGAGAATAAGAGGGTTTTCTGGGATCTGAACCATAATGTCCGTGCCTTTAATCAATTTATGGGTAAAGGATGCCACAGAAGGATGAAAACATCAGTTATTAGCGCCTGATACAGGAAAAGATTTTGCGATCGTGAGGATCGTTCGCAAAAATAAAACTGTGGATAAGTTTGTGCATACTTTCAATTCAGATGAATAACTGCCGCTATCATTGTATGCGGCAGTATATTTTCCTGTTTTAAATCAATTTGTTATATATTACCCATCATTGGCATACCTGTCTGATGACTATTTAGTCTATGTGGATATAAGACCCGTTAACAGCTCAAACATGGATAAATTCGCTGCTGAGCAGGAAAAGCCACAAACTCGCAGCGTGAAAGCGCCATTCTTTTGTCTAATTTCTGGTAAAATCAGCGCCCAGCGCCGGATAACCGTCGCCTCCTTACAGCTAACTATCTGAAAAAGCTCATCATGTCGAGATTGCTCGCTGCAATAACATTACTGTTAAGCATCATTTTAACTATTCTTGTGACTATCGCCTGTTCTGTGCCGATCATTGTCGCCGGAATAATTAAACTGCTGTTACCTCTCCCCTCGGTGTGGCGGGCTGTGTCTGCGTTTTGTAATTTCATGATGTATTGCTGGTGCGAAGGGTTGGCCATCTTGCTGTACCTGAACCCTCACCTGAAGTGGGATGTTGAAGGTCTGGAAAGGCTCAACAAAAAGAACTGGTATCTGCTGATCTGCAACCACCACAGCTGGGCTGATATCGTGGTTTTATGCGTGTTGTTCCGCAAGCATATCCCGATGAACAAATACTTCCTGAAACAACAACTGGCCTGGGTACCCTTTATCGGTCTGGCCTGTTGGGCACTGGATATGCCGTTTATGAAACGCTATTCACGTAGTTATTTAATTCGTCATCCTGAGCGTCGCGGTAAAGATGTGGAAACCACACGTCGCTCCTGTGAGAAGTTTCGCGCGCATCCTACGACGATTGTTAACTTTGTTGAAGGCTCCCGCTTTACTGAAGAGAAGCGCCAACAGACTCGCTCCCCATATCAAAACTTGCTGCCCCCTAAGGCTGCAGGCATTGCGATGGCGCTGAACGTGCTGGGTGAGCAGTTCGATAAATTACTGAACGTCACGCTCTGCTACCCGGAGAACGACACAACGCCGTTCTTCGACATGCTCAGCGGCAAACTGACACGTATTGTTGTTCGTGTTGATCTGGTACCGATTGAAGCGGAACTGCATGGCGATTACGTTAATGATAAGAATTTCAAACGTCGTTTCCAGCTCTGGCTTAACACACTCTGGAAAGAGAAAGACGAGCAGATAGACAACATTAAATCTTCATGCAAAAACGCCGGTCATTGACCGGCGTTTTTACATCAACAATCTTACTTCTTCCCAACCAGGTATTTCACGGTGTCTGCATACTGCTGTACGAAGATATCCATGCTGCTGGTATCCATACCCTGCATGTTCAGCTGATATTTGCCATTAACAAACATCGCCGGAACACCCTGCAACTGCAGGTCAGCAGCCGCTTTTTCCTGCTGGGCAACCAGAGATTTCACCACAAAACTGTTCCATGCCGCGTCGTAGTCTTCACCTTTCACACCGGCATCCACGAACACTTTACGAATATCCGCAGTGGTCTGAACGGTCTGGGTTTTCTGTACGGCTTCAAACATTGGAGCGGTGATTTTATCTTCCACGCCCAGCGCCATCGCAACCGCCCACGCCTGAGTCAGGTCTTTACCCAATGGGCCCAGGAATTCAACGTGGTACTTGGTCATTTTGGTACCTTCCGGCAGCTTTTTCTTCACATTGTCAGAAACATGCAGCACCTCTTCAAATTGATAGCAGTGCGGGCAGTAGAATGAGAAGAACTCCAGAACTTGTGGTTCGCCGGCCACTGGCTTATCCAGCGTGATGTACTGCTTACCGTCGGTAAACTGTGCAGCAGAAGCGCTAAATGCCAGAATCATACCTGCCAGCGCCAGCCAAATTTTTTTCATGATTAACTCTCTCCTGGGTGTGTCCAATTAATACATCGGCGTTAATTGCAGAGGGGGTTCCTGAAGAACCTTAACCTGCTCAGTAAATGTGGATATCTGGTTGCGCCAGTAATCCTCCCCGGTAAGCCACGGGAAATTTCGGGGGAATGCGGGGTCATCCCAACGCCTGATTAACCAGGCAAGATAATAAACAAAACGCATCGCGCGTAAAGGTTCTATCAGGGCAATTTCGTCTGAATTAAAAGGGCTAAATTCTTCATACGCTTCAATAATAGTTTCAAGCTGCATGCGTTGCTCAGTTTTGTCGCCATTGAGCAACATCCACAGATCCTGAACAGCGGGTCCCATACGCGCATCATCGAGATCGACAAACAGTGGGCCATCACGCCAGAGAATATTGCCTGCATGGCAATCACCATGAAGACGCAGCGTTGAAATATCATCACGCCAGCAGGCTTTAACCGCATCAATAAGTTTATCCGTCGCGTTGAGGAAATTATCCTTTAATGCGCCAGGGATGAGTGCCGAGGTTTCAAATACCTGGCGGGGTTCGATGAGATATTCCTGAATACCGATAGTCGGGCGGGCAATAAACGGTTTTTTACGTCCCGTTTGATGAATGCGTCCCAGGTAACGGGCAACCCATTCCATTTGATCAATATTATCAGCTTCAAACTGACGGCCGCCCAGACTGGGGAATACGGCGTAGTAAAACCCTTCGTGCGTCAGCAACGTTTGGTTATTAAATTTCAGGGGTGCAGCAACGGGAACATCGTCATCCAGCAAATCGTGGGCAAACTGATGCTCTTCCTGAATTTGTTCTGCAGACCAGCGCTTAGGACGATAGAACTTTACGACGAAGCGCTGACGATCCTCATCCTGAAATTGGTAGACGCGGTTTTCGTAGCTATTTAAAGGGGTTAGCCCGGAATCCACCCGGATGCCCTGCTCGAACAGCGCATCCATAATGGTATCCGGGTGTAATGTCTGGAAAGTAAAAGCCTGGTCGTTCATCCGATCATCCGGAAATTATACGAATGATTCAGGATATCATCTTGTGGCGATTTCGGTGTCGCCGCTTACAAGCTTTTACTCTTTAATTACGCCACGCGCACGCAGTAATGCGGTTTTAAAATCTTCCTCATAATCTTTCTGAATACCAGGAATGACAGCATCTTTGGCGGAATCGCGCATTTTGAGGTGGTAGATCAGGATGTCGTCAGAAAGGTCCGTCAGTTCACCGTCAAAACCTGACTCTTTCGCCAGTTTCTGTAAAAATTGCATCAGATTCAGCTCTGGCTCTTTTTGCCAGGCCGGCTGGAGGAGTTCAATGACTTCATTAAGACGTTTACATTTCATGGTGGTGCTCCTTTCATTTAGAGAGACACGTTAGCAGGGTCAATCCCACAATAAAAGAGGCGATATTAGTGAATCAGTGCCAGGAAATTATCGGGGTCGTGTTGGCCGGTGGCAGAGCAACGCGCATGGGCGGAAAAGATAAAGGTCTTCAGCTCCTCAACGGTAAGCCATTATGGCGACATGTCGCTGATACGCTTGCAAATCAGGTGTCGGCAATCGCTATCAGTGCTAATCGCCATATCGATATTTACCAACGCAGCGGGTTCCCTGTGTATCAGGATAACCTGGCGGATTACCCTGGGCCGCTGGCTGGGATGCTCTCGGTTATGCAACAGTCAAAGGGTGAGTGGTTTCTCTTTTGTTCGTGTGATACGCCGTTTATCCCGGCCTGTCTGGTTGAACGTCTGGTGCAGCAGCGCGGTGATTTCCCTGTTGTCTGGGTGCATGACGGCGAGCGCGATCATCCTGCTATCGCATTGATTAACAGATCGTTAGTACCTGACCTGCAAAATTATCTGGCGACAGGAGAGCGAAGGGTGATGGTGTTTATGCGTCAGTCAGGCGGCCATCCGATTGATTTTAGCGATCTGAAATCTGCGTTTGTGAATGTGAATACGACCGAAGATTTGCAGACCATGCAGGAGAATAAATGATCCCCGTATTAGCGATTTCTGCCTGGAGCGGAACAGGTAAAACCACGCTGCTGAAGAAACTGATACCTGCACTTTGTGCTAAAGGTATTCGTCCCGGATTGATTAAGCACACACATCACAATATGGATGTCGATAAACCCGGCAAAGACAGCTATGAGTTACGTAAGGCAGGAGCAGCACAAACGATGGTGGCGAGTCATCAGCGCTGGGCGTTGATGACTGAAACACCGGATGAAGCACCGCTGGATCTCGCTTACCTGGTCAGTCGGATGGATCATTCCACTCTGGATCTGGTGTTGGTAGAGGGATTTAAGCATGAGGCAGTGCCTAAAATCCTGTTATTCAGAAGTGATGCTGGGCATGACGTTAGCGAGTTGACGCTGGATGAGCATGTGGTTGCAGTAGCCAGTGACGTTGCCTTACCCCTGGAGGTACCGGTGCTGAATTTGAATAATGTGGATGGGATTACGGAATTTATTTTGAGGTGGCGTGCGGTCTGACTTACCGGGCGGCGGCTTTGCCTGGCCTGGCCTGGCCTGGCCTGCAGGTTTTTACTGTGCATAAACGCAAAAAGGCCATCCTTCCGGATGGCCTCTTCACTTATTTGATGCCTGGCAGTTCCCTACTCTCACATGGGGAGACCCCACACTACCATCGGCGCTACGGCGTTTCACTTCTGAGTTCGGCATGGGGTCAGGTGGGACCACCGCGCTAAAGCCGCCAGGCAAATTCTGTTAATCTGTATCAAAGCTGAAAATATTCTGTCTCTTCGCCGAAACAGCTTCGGCGTTGTAAGGTTAAGCCTCACGGTTCATTAGTATCGGTTAGCTCAACGTATCGCTACGCTTACACACCCGACCTATCAACGTCGTCGTCTTCAACGTTCCTTCAGGACTCTCAAGGAGTCAGGGAGAACTCATCTCGGGGCAAGTTTCGTGCTTAGATGCTTTCAGCACTTATCTCTTCCGCATTTAGCTACCGGGCAATGCCATTGGCATGACAACCCGAACACCAGTGATGCGTCCACTCCGGTCCTCTCGTACTAGGAGCAGCCCCCCTCAATTCTCCAGCGCCCACGGCAGATAGGGACCGAACTGTCTCACGACGTTCTAAACCCAGCTCGCGTACCACTTTAAATGGCGAACAGCCATACCCTTGGGACCTACTTCAGCCCCAGGATGTGATGAGCCGACATCGAGGTGCCAAACACCGCCGTCGATATGAACTCTTGGGCGGTATCAGCCTGTTATCCCCGGAGTACCTTTTATCCGTTGAGCGATGGCCCTTCCATTCAGAACCACCGGATCACTATGACCTGCTTTCGCACCTGCTCGAGCCGTCACTCTCGCAGTCAAGCTAGCTTATGCCATTGCACTAACCTCCTGATGTCCGACCAGGATTAGCTAACCTTCGTGCTCCTCCGTTACTCTTTGGGAGGAGACCGCCCCAGTCAAACTACCCACCAGACACTGTCCGCAACCCGGATTACGGGTCTACGTTAGAACACCAGCCATTAAAGGGTGGTATTTCAAGGTCGGCTCCACGCAGACTGGCGTCCACGCTTCAAAGCCTCCCACCTATCCTACACATCAAGGACCAGTGTTCAGTGTCAAGCTATAGTAAAGGTTCACGGGGTCTTTCCGTCTTGCCGCGGGTACACTGCATCTTCACAGCGAGTTCAATTTCACTGAGTCTCGGGTGGAGACAGCCTGGCCATCATTACGCCATTCGTGCAGGTCGGAACTTACCCGACAAGGAATTTCGCTACCTTAGGACCGTTATAGTTACGGCCGCCGTTTACCGGGGCTTCGATCAAGAGCTTCGCGTTACCGCTAACCCCATCAATTAACCTTCCGGCACCGGGCAGGCGTCACACCGTATACGTCCACTTTCGTGTTTGCACAGTGCTGTGTTTTTAATAAACAGTTGCAGCCAGCTGGTATCTTCGACTGATTTCAGCTCCACCCGCAGGGGCTTCACCTACATATCAGCGTGCCTTCTCCCGAAGTTACGGCACCATTTTGCCTAGTTCCTTCACCCGAGTTCTCTCAAGCGCCTTGGTATTCTCTACCTGACCACCTGTGTCGGTTTGGGGTACGATTTGATGTTACCTGATGCTTAGAGGCTTTTCCTGGAAGCAGGGCATTTGTTACTTCAGCACCGTAGTGCCTCGTCATCACACCTCAGCGTTAATAAGGTACCGGATTTACCTGGAACCTCCGCCTACATGCTTAAACCGGGACAACCGTCGCCCGGCTAACATAGCCTTCTCCGTCCCCCCTTCGCAGTAACACCAAGTACAGGAATATTAACCTGTTTCCCATCGACTACGCCTTTCGGCCTCGCCTTAGGGGTCGACTCACCCTGCCCCGATTAACGTTGGACAGGAACCCTTGGTCTTCCGGCGAGCGGGCTTTTCACCCGCTTTATCGTTACTTATGTCAGCATTCGCACTTCTGATACCTCCAGCATGCCTCACAGCACACCTTCAACGGCTTACAGAACGCTCCCCTACCCAACAACACATAGTGTCGCTGCCGCAGCTTCGGTGCATGGTTTAGCCCCGTTACATCTTCCGCGCAGGCCGACTCGACCAGTGAGCTATTACGCTTTCTTTAAATGATGGCTGCTTCTAAGCCAACATCCTGGCTGTCTGTGCCTTCCCACATCGTTTCCCACTTAACCATGACTTTGGGACCTTAGCTGGCGGTCTGGGTTGTTTCCCTCTTCACGACGGACGTTAGCACCCGCCGTGTGTCTCCCGTGATAACATTCTTCGGTATTCGTAGTTTGCATCGGGTTGGTAAGCCGGGATGGCCCCCTAGCCGAAACAGTGCTCTACCCCCGAAGATGAGTTCACGAGGCGCTACCTAAATAGCTTTCGGGGAGAACCAGCTATCTCCCGGTTTGATTGGCCTTTCACCCCCAGCCACAAGTCATCCGCTAATTTTTCAACATTAGTCGGTTCGGTCCTCCAGTTAGTGTTACCCAACCTTCAACCTGCCCATGGCTAGATCACCGGGTTTCGGGTCTATACCCTGCAACTTAACGCCCAGTTAAGACTCGGTTTCCCTTCGGCTCCCCTATACGGTTAACCTTGCTACAGAATATAAGTCGCTGACCCATTATACAAAAGGTACGCAGTCACACCACGAAGGTGCTCCCACTGCTTGTACGTACACGGTTTCAGGTTCTTTTTCACTCCCCTCGCCGGGGTTCTTTTCGCCTTTCCCTCACGGTACTGGTTCACTATCGGTCAGTCAGGAGTATTTAGCCTTGGAGGATGGTCCCCCCATATTCAGACAGGATACCACGTGTCCCGCCCTACTCTTCGAGTTCACAACCTGTGCATTTTCGTGTACGGGGCTGTCACCCTGTATCGCCGGACTTTCCAGACCGTTCCACTAACACACAAGCTGATTCAGACTCTGGGCTGCTCCCCGTTCGCTCGCCGCTACTGGGGGAATCTCGGTTGATTTCTTTTCCTCGGGGTACTTAGATGTTTCAGTTCCCCCGGTTCGCCTCGTTAACCTATGTATTCAGTTAACGATAGTGTGACGAATCACACTGGGTTTCCCCATTCGGACATCGCCGGGTCAAAGGTTCATATCACCTCGCCGGCGCTTTTCGCAGATTAGCACGTCCTTCATCGCCTCTGACTGCCAGGGCATCCACCGTGTACGCTTAGTCGCTTAACCTCACAACCCGAAGATGTTTCTTTCGATTCATCATCGTAATTGCGAAAATTTGAGAGACTCGAACACACCATTTAAGATGTGTCGTTTCAATTTTCAGCTTGATCCAGATTTTTAAAGAGCAAATATCTCAAACAAGACTCGTGAGTCTGCTTTGAGATAGTTCGGCAGGTGACTTTCACTCACAAACCAGCAAGTGGCGTCCCCTAGGGGATTCGAACCCCTGTTACCGCCGTGAAAGGGCGGTGTCCTGGGCCTCTAGACGAAGGGGACACTGAAGTCTCAATCGCAAGACGCCTTGCTATTTACTTTTCATCAGACAATCTGTGTGAGCACTACAAAGGCAGGTTCTTTAAGGTAAGGAGGTGATCCAACCGCAGGTTCCCCTACGGTTACCTTGTTACGACTTCACCCCAGTCATGAATCACAAAGTGGTAAGCGCCCTCCCGAAGGTTAAGCTACCTACTTCTTTTGCAACCCACTCCCATGGTGTGACGGGCGGTGTGTACAAGGCCCGGGAACGTATTCACCGTAGCATTCTGATCTACGATTACTAGCGATTCCGACTTCATGGAGTCGAGTTGCAGACTCCAATCCGGACTACGACGCACTTTATGAGGTCCGCTTGCTCTCGCGAGGTCGCTTCTCTTTGTATGCGCCATTGTAGCACGTGTGTAGCCCTACTCGTAAGGGCCATGATGACTTGACGTCATCCCCACCTTCCTCCAGTTTATCACTGGCAGTCTCCTTTGAGTTCCCGGCCTAACCGCTGGCAACAAAGGATAAGGGTTGCGCTCGTTGCGGGACTTAACCCAACATTTCACAACACGAGCTGACGACAGCCATGCAGCACCTGTCTCAGAGTTCCCGAAGGCACCAAAGCATCTCTGCTAAGTTCTCTGGATGTCAAGAGTAGGTAAGGTTCTTCGCGTTGCATCGAATTAAACCACATGCTCCACCGCTTGTGCGGGCCCCCGTCAATTCATTTGAGTTTTAACCTTGCGGCCGTACTCCCCAGGCGGTCGACTTAACGCGTTAGCTCCGGAAGCCACGCCTCAAGGGCACAACCTCCAAGTCGACATCGTTTACGGCGTGGACTACCAGGGTATCTAATCCTGTTTGCTCCCCACGCTTTCGCACCTGAGCGTCAGTCTTTGTCCAGGGGGCCGCCTTCGCCACCGGTATTCCTCCAGATCTCTACGCATTTCACCGCTACACCTGGAATTCTACCCCCCTCTACAAGACTCTAGCCTGCCAGTTTCGAATGCAGTTCCCAGGTTGAGCCCGGGGATTTCACATCCGACTTGACAGACCGCCTGCGTGCGCTTTACGCCCAGTAATTCCGATTAACGCTTGCACCCTCCGTATTACCGCGGCTGCTGGCACGGAGTTAGCCGGTGCTTCTTCTGCGGGTAACGTCAATTGCTGTGGTTATTAACCACAACACCTTCCTCCCCGCTGAAAGTACTTTACAACCCGAAGGCCTTCTTCATACACGCGGCATGGCTGCATCAGGCTTGCGCCCATTGTGCAATATTCCCCACTGCTGCCTCCCGTAGGAGTCTGGACCGTGTCTCAGTTCCAGTGTGGCTGGTCATCCTCTCAGACCAGCTAGGGATCGTCGCCTAGGTGAGCCGTTACCCCACCTACTAGCTAATCCCATCTGGGCACATCTGATGGCAAGAGGCCCGAAGGTCCCCCTCTTTGGTCTTGCGACGTTATGCGGTATTAGCTACCGTTTCCAGTAGTTATCCCCCTCCATCAGGCAGTTTCCCAGACATTACTCACCCGTCCGCCGCTCGTCACCCGGGAGCAAGCTCCCTGTGTTACCGCCCGACTTGCATGTGTTAGGCCTGCCGCCAGCGTTCAATCTGAGCCATGATCAAACTCTTCAATTTAAAAGTTTGATGCTCAATGAATTAAACTTCGTAATGAATTACGTGTTCACTCGTTGAGACTTGGTATTCATTTATTGTCCGAAGACATTAAGAATCCATGTCACTTTGAGTGCCCACACAGATTGTCTGATAAATTGTTAAAGAGCAGTGCCGCTTCGTTTTCGCTGCGGCGCGGGGTGTGCATATTACGCTTTCCCGCTACAGAGTCAAGCATTTTATTTTGCTTTTCTCTGCTGGTGTTCATCTCTGAACCCCGCTAACCCGGCGGCCTGTAAGCCGTTGTTCCGTGTCAGTGGAGGCGCATTATAGGGAGTTATTCTGAAGTGGCAAGAGGAAATTTAAAAAAAGTTTCTATCCGTGTTTTTTTTCACCAACAGCAATGAAATCAAGCTACAAATTGTTCTAATTGATGTATCTGCAACCAAAATCACACTTGAAGTGGCATACTTATCAGCATGAATCATTAAGGAATAAGAGCGATGCCCTTAAGCGCACAACAGCTGGCAGCACAAAAAAACCTATCCTATGTGCTGGCAGAAAAGCTGGCTCAACGGATCTTAGCGGGTAAATATGCCCCGGGTAGCACCCTGCCAGGAGAAATAGAGCTGGGTGAGCTGTTTGGGGTAAGCCGTACCGCCGTTCGCGAAGCAGTGAAAACATTAACAGCAAAAGGAATGGTGCTCCCGCGTCCTCGCATTGGCACCCGCGTTATGCCTCAGGCCAACTGGAACTTCCTCGATCAGGAGTTACTCTCCTGGTGGATGACCGAAGACAACTTCCATCAGGTTGTCGATCATTTCCTGGTAATGCGCAGCAGCCTCGAACCCCAGGCATGCCTACTTGCCGCCACGCTCGGTACCGCAGAACAAAAAGCACAGCTCAATACCTTGATGGAAGAGATGATGTTCCTGAAAAAGCACTTCAACCGCGAGCGCTGGATTGAGGTAGATATGGCCTGGCATGAACATATCTATACGATGAGCGCGAATCCTTTCCTGACGTCTTTTGCCTCTTTATTCCATTCGGTGTACCACACCTACTTTACTTCTATTACACAAGATGAAGTGGTGAAACTGGATCTGCATCAGGCGATTGTTGATGCCATTCAGGAGAGTGACGGGCAGCGTGCCCTGAGTGCGTGCCAGGCATTGCTGGCCGCGCCAACCCACCAGCAGGTAAATAAATGACAGAGAAAAAAGCGCGCAGCATGGCTGGACTACCGTGGATTGCAGCTATGGCGTTCTTTATGCAGGCACTGGATGCCACCATCCTTAACACCGCCCTCCCTGCAATAGCACAAAGCCTCAACCGCTCCCCGCTGGCAATGCAGTCTGCCATCATCAGTTACACCCTGACGGTCGCGATGCTGATCCCGGTGAGCGGCTGGCTGGCCGATCGCTTCGGCACCCGTAAAGTGTTTATGCTGGCGGTGACGCTCTTCACACTCGGTTCACTGGCCTGCGCGCTATCCACCTCCTTAACGGAGCTGGTTATCTTCCGCGTACTCCAGGGGGTCGGCGGGGCGATGATGATGCCCGTAGCGCGTCTGGCGTTACTGCGTGCTTATCCGCGCAGCGAACTGCTCCCCATCCTTAACTTTGTCACCATGCCTGGGTTAGTCGGCCCAATACTTGGCCCGGTACTCGGAGGGGTATTTGTGACCTGGGTAAGCTGGCACTGGATCTTCCTGATTAATATACCGATTGGTATGGTGGGGTTGCTGTATGCCCGCAGGTATATGCCGGACTTCACCACGCCAGGACGTAATTTCGACATGGGCGGGTTTCTTCTGTTTGGCCTGAGTCTGGTGCTTTTCTCCAGCGGGATGGAGCTATTCGGCGAAAAAATTGTGGCGACAGAGATTGCACTGTCCGTCATCTTCAGCGGTATTCTGTTGTTCCTTCTTTATATACGTCATGCGCGCCGTCACCCGACCCCGCTGATCCCCCTGTCTCTCTTTAATACCCGAACCTTCTCCGTCGGGATCGCAGGCAATATTGCATCACGCCTGGGAACAGGTTGCGTACCGTTTCTGATGCCATTGATGCTGCAGGTCGGCTTCGGCTACCCGGCATTGATTGCCGGCTGCATGATGGCTCCCGCGGCAATGGGGTCGATTCTGGCAAAATCGACCGTCACGCAGGTGCTGCGCTGGTGTGGGTATCGTAAAACGCTGGTTGGCGTGACCGTCTTTATCGGGCTGATGATTACCCAGTTCTCGTTGCAGTCCGCAGCCCTGCCAGTCTGGATGTTAATCCTGCCGCTCTTTGTTCTGGGAATGGCTATGTCAACGCAGTTCACATCGATGAACACCATCACGCTTGCCGATCTTACTGACGAGAATGCCAGTAGCGGCAACAGCGTACTGGCAGTGACTCAACAGTTGTCGATCAGTCTGGGGGTTGCCGTGAGTGCGGCGGTACTGCGGTTTTATGAAGGTTTTGATAGCTCAAATACCGTCGAGCAGTTCCACTATACCTTTATCACTATGGGCGCACTCACCGTCGTTTCAGCCTGGGTCTTTATGCTGTTAAAACCGAAGGATGGCCGAAACCTGATTAAAGAGCGCCACAAAGAGAAGGTTAAACCGACCCCCGTTCCATCAGAACAGGAGTAAGTTGCAGACGTTGCTGTTGCAGCGTGGGCTGCGCCATCCGGTGGATCAGCACATCAATGGCCAGCTCACCCAGCTCATCTTTCGGCTGATGAATAGTGGTCAGCGGCGGCGTCATATAGCTGGCCAGTTCGATATCATCGTAGCCAATTACCGCCATATCCTGCGGGATCTTTATCCCTGCCTGATACAGCGCCTGGTACGCACCAAATGCCATCGCATCGTTGCCAATAAAAACGGCCTGCGGACGGTGCTCTTGCGCCAGCAGTTTCTGCATCGCCTCGAAGCCGCCGTTAAATTCGAAATCACCGGTAATCTGGTAGCCATCAGGAATGGCAAGCCCCGCACGCTCCATGGCGCAGAGGTATCCTTCCTGACGCAAACGCGCCGGCGTTTTATCCAGCGGGCCGGTAATGCAGGCTATGCGGGTATAGCCTTTATCGATCAGATACTGGGTCGCCATATCACCCCCCAGCAGAGAATTGTCCTGAATCAGATCGCTGGTACCATCGAACGGTGCCCAGTCCATCATCACCGTCGGTACCGACGGGTAGCGTTGCATAATTTCTTTCGACGGCTGATGAGTCTCGGTACACAGCAACAGTAACCCGTCGACGCGTTTTTGCATCAGCGTCTCCAGATTACGGTTCATGCGCTGTTCATCCCCTTCGGTATTGCACAGCACCAGGCTGTAGCCACGCTCGAAACAACTGCGTTCCACACCGCGCACAAGTTCAGAATAAAAAGGGTTGGTACTGGCCGTGATAAGCATGCCAATAGTGCGCGTCTGGTTGAGCTTGAGGCTGCGCGCCAGCGCCGACGGTGCATAGTTGAGATCTTTGACTGCCGCTTCGACTTTTTCCCGAATCGCCTCACTGACAAAACGATCGTTATTAATGACGTGAGAAACCGTCGAAGTAGAAACGCCCGCCATGCGGGCGACATCTTTCATTGTGGCCAAGCGTTACCCCTGCTGACTTAAGAATTCATCGATCTCTTTACGCCACGGAACGGAAGGCTGAGCACCTTTACGCGTAACCGCGATGGCCGCGGCAGCATGTGCGAAGCGAATGGCATCATCCATTCGCGCACCTTCCAGCAGCGCTGTCACCAGCGCACCGTTAAAGGTATCACCCGCCGCGATAGTATCAATCGCTTTCACCTTAAAGCCCGGCACGCGACGGCCTTCGCCATTCACGCTTGCCCACACACCACGGCTACCGAGCGTGATGATAACGGTTCCGATGCCTTTTTCATGCAGTGCATTCGCCGCACGCGCAGCATCGTCATCATTTTCAACACGAATCCCCGTCAGTTTTTCCGCTTCGGTTTCATTCGGGGTAATGATGTCCACCAGCGCCAGCAGCTCATCTGATAATACACGGGCAGGAGCCGGATTAAGTACGACAGTGGTATGATTTTCATGCGCAATTTTTGCGGCAGCCAGAACGCTTTCGACTGGCGATTCCAGCTGCATCAGCAATGCTTCCGCATTCGCAATAATCTCACGCTGCACTTCAACACGTTCAGTCGTCAACGCGGCGTTAGCGCCAGCATGAATACCGATGACATTCTCACCTTCTGCGTTGACGAAAATCAGCGCCACGCCGGTAGATTCCCCCGCCACCACGCTCACCGGCGCAATATCAATATTATCGCTGGCCAGCTGTTTACGTACGCGCTCACCGGTATCGTCATCACCCGTGCAGGCAATAAACGCGATATGCGCCCCGCTGCGTCCGGCGGCAACCGCCTGGTTTGCGCCTTTACCGCCGAAGGCCACCTGATATTGATTGCCGGTGACGGTTTCGCCCGGTGTCGGGAAAGATTCAAGGTTAAGAATGTGATCGGCATTGATGCTGCCAAGGACGACGAGGTTGCCTGCGGTTTTCATGGTAGAGGAGTCCATCTGAGAGCGCCACCGGTGTTACCCGGTGGCGTATGCCACACTTTTCTTTATAGGGTGTCCCTCAGGCAGCCAGCGACTGCCTGAATCGCCTTTTTACTGCTTGATGACCAGTTTCAGGTCAACTGGATATTTGGCCTGAACTTTTTCGCCCTTCAGCACTTTATCCGCAGTCTGGACGCCAGTTGCGCCAATCTGCTCAGGCAGCTGAGCGATGGTCGCAGCCAGTTTGCCATCATTTACTGCTTTTTCACCATCTGGCGTACCGTCAAATCCGACAACCATCACATCAGATTTACCCGCAGTCTGCAGAGCACGCAGTGCGCCCAGCGCCATTTCATCGTTCTGTGCAAATACTGCCTGCACGTCAGGGTGTGCGGTCAGCAGGTTCTGCATAACGTTCAGACCTTTAGTACGGTCGAAGTCAGCAGGCTGGCTGGCCAGCACGTTAAATTTGTGCGCAGCAACAGCCTGCTGGAAGCCTTCGCCACGTTCACGGGCTGCAGACGTCCCTGCAATACCCTGCAGTTCGATAACCTTCGCGCCTTCACCTGCTTTCTTCGCGATATAGTCACCCGCAATTTTACCGCCCAGCACGTTATCAGACGCGATATGGCTGACGACGTCGCCTTTAGAGGCCTGACGGTCCAGGGTGATCACCGGGATTTTTGCCTGGTTTGCCATCTTAACGGCGTTACCCACTGCGTCAGAATCGGTTGGGTTGATCAGCAGGATTTTGGTGCCACGAACGGTTAAGTCCTGAACGTTAGCCAGCTCTTTCGCCGGGTTGTTCTGGGAATCCAGCACCACCAGGTTGTAACCCAGCTTGTCCGCCTCTTTCTGTGCACCATCCTTCAGGGAGACGAAGAACGGGTTGTTCAGGGTAGAGATGACCAGCGCGATGGTGTCTTTTGCCATTGCGTTAGCACTTACGGTTGCGCTCAGCGCGACAGCAGAAACCAGGGTAGCCAGTTTTTTCATGTTCATATCTAAGATGTCCTGTAGTGTCGTCAGTTACTGTTTTTTGTTGTCTACCAGTACCGCCAGCAAAATCACCACCGCTTTAACGATCATCTGGTAATAGGAGGAAACACCTAACAAATTCAAACCATTATTCAGGAAACCGAGGATCAGTGCGCCGATCAAAGTCCCAACAATGCGACCTTTACCGCCCGCCAGACTCGTACCGCCCAGAACCACTGCCGCAATGGCATCCAGCTCATACCCCGTACCCGCCGTTGGCTGAGCAGAAGAGAGGCGCGCCACTTCGATGATGCCCGCCAGAGACGCCAGCAGGCCGCACAGGGAGTAAACGATAATTTTGACTTTATTAACGCTGATACCAGACAGACGCGTTGCCGCTTCGTTACCACCCAGCGCATAGATATAACGGCCCAGACGGGTGTGGTGCAGCATGTACCACGCCGCCAGGAACACGATAGCCATGATCCAGACCGGCGTCGGAATACCCAGCGGGCGACCGATACCGAACCAGCCAAACAGATCGGCGTTATCCGTAAACCCGGTATTCACCGGGCTACCGTTGGTATAGACCATCGTCACACCGCGCAGCAACAGCATCATCACCAGCGTGGCAATGAACGCCTGAACACGACCTTTCGCCACAATCACACCGGTAACGGCACCAATAGCCGCGCCAGTTGTCAACGCAGCGGCAACAGCGACCAGCGCGTTGACTTCAATCCCTACAATTGAAGCGGCGATTGCACCGGTGAGCGCCAGCAGGGAACCGACGGACAGATCGATACCCGACGTCAAAATCACCAGCGTCATCCCGACCGCCATAATGGCGTTCACGGAGGTCTGCTGAAGAATGTTGAACAGGTTATTCACGGTAAAAAAGTTCGGGCTCATGGTCGAGACAATCGCGATCAGCACCAGCAGGGCAATCAGCGATTTTTGTTCCAGTAGCCATGCCTTGGTGAAATAACGGCGACCAGAAACAGCCTGGGTAGTCATCTTCTTACTCCTGATTCACGCGATTAAGCTTGCCCACAGCGGCAGCCATCAGAACTTCCTGGGTGGCCTGCTCGCGAGTGAATTCACCGCCGAGATGCCCTTCATGCATGACGATAATACGATCGCTCATGCCTAATACTTCTGGCATCTCGGAAGAGACCAGAATGATGCTCAGACCGTCGGCCTTGAACTGGTTAATCAGCTGATAGATCTCTTTCTTCGCCCCCACGTCCACGCCGCGCGTTGGCTCATCAAGGATCAGCACTTTCGGACGCGTCATCAGCCCGCGAGCAATCGCGACTTTCTGCTGATTACCGCCGGACAACAGGCCAATAGCCTGCTCCATCGACGGAGTTTTGACGTTAAAGAGACGAATAAAATCACTGACCGCCTGCTGTTCGTCTTTGTGCTTCAGGCTGCCGCCACTGTGGCTGAAATAGCGCAGTGCAGTAAGCGACATATTCTCTTTCACTGACATGCCCAGCACTAAGCCATCACGCTTGCGGTCTTCGGAAATATAGACGATGCCGTTTGCCAGACCATCTTGCGGAGAACGGGTAACCACTTCACGGCCATCGAGCGTCACATAACCGCTGGTGCGCGGCAGTGCGCCATACAGCACTTTCATCAGCTCGGTACGCCCCGCGCCCATCAGGCCCGCCACGCCCAGAATTTCCCCCTGACGTAGCGTAAAGGTTACGTCGTTCACTCCCGGACCGCAGAGGTTGTCCACCTTCAGGCGGATCTCGCCAGGCTGCTTGTCCAGATGCGGGTACTGATCTTCGAGCTTACGTCCCACCATCATTTCGATAAGCGTATCTTCGGTCAGCGTTGCCACTTCTCGCTCGGCAATAAATTGCCCGTCGCGGAAGACGGTCACGTCGTCGCAGATCTCGAAAATCTCTTTCATACGGTGAGAAATATAGACAATCCCACGTCCCTGCGCTTTCAGCTCGCGGATGACGCGGAAAAGGGATTCGGTTTCAGTATCGGTGAGCGCATCGGTTGGTTCATCCATGATGATGACCTTCGACTCGAAGCTCAGCACCTTGGCGATTTCCACCATTTGCTGATCGCCAATGGAAAGCTCGCCCACCAGACGGTCGCTCTTAAAGCGCAGGTTCAGCTTCACCAGCAATTTGTCAGCTTCGGCATACATCGTTTTCCAGTCGATTTTACCAAACCGGTTAACGAACTCGCGGCCGAGGAAGATGTTCTCCGCAATGGTGAGTTGCGGGATCAGATTCAGTTCCTGGTGGATAATGCCGATACCCGCTTCCTGAGAGGATTTCGGGCCAGTGAACGTGGTCTCTTTACCCAACCACAGCAGTGAACCTGCGTCGCGCTGGTAGATACCGGTCAGCACTTTCATCATGGTGGATTTGCCCGCGCCGTTCTCACCCACCAGCGCCATAACGCGTCCTGGGTAAACGTTCAGCGCTGCACCGGAGAGGGCTTTTACGCCTGGGAACGATTTATCGATCCCTTTAAGTTGCAGTAATGCGTCCATGATGGCCTCAGAAGGTGACGCCAGCACAGAGAATAATATTCGCATACGGGGAACACTCCCCGCTGCGAATCACCGCCTGACTGTCTGCGGTTTGTTGTTTGAACTGCTCGTGCGTTGTGTAACGAATTTCTATGGTGTTTCCCTGGTGTTGTTGCAGTTGCTCAATGTGGCTGAGCAACGTTTCGTGGAGTTGCGGATTCTGTTGTTTGATTTCCGCCGCGAGAATGGCCGCCTCAACCTGCATCTCCGCAGTCACCACATCCAGTACCTGCATGAACGAGGGTACGCCCTGCGTTAACGCCATATCAATACGGGTTGTGCTGTGCGGAACCGGTAAGCCTGCATCGCAAACTACCAGCGTATCGGTATGCCCAAGACGGGAAATAACCGATGAGATTTCTGAGTTGAGTACAGTGCCTTTCTTCATTTTCTTGCTCCACTAGCGAAACGTTTCGCTAAAATCAGTTTAGTCTCAAGAGTGTTCAGAAAACCACCGTGACGTAACAGATTTGTGATCAGCGTCGAAACGTTTCGCTAAGTGAAATATTGAGGGAGATAAATGCAAAACGGTAACCCTCTGGTTACCGTTTTTTATGTTTGCGCCCTCTCCTTGCGGGAGAGGGTTAGGGTGAGGGCACCAGACCGCAGAGGAGATTAAATCTCGACCTGCGTCCCCAGCTCAATCACACGGTTAGGCGGGATCTCAAACTGGTCAGGTGCGCGCAGGGCGTTACGCTGCAGAATAAGGTATAGCTTGCCACGCAGACGCAGATACCACGGACGCTTGCCCATAATCAGCGACTCGTGTGACATGAAGAACGATGTCTCCATCATGCGACAGCTCAGCCCTTCCAGACCACAGCGATGGAACACCTCTTCCACGTTTGGTGTTTCACGCCAGCCGTAGCTTGCCACCACGCGCCAGAAGGTCGGTGACAGTTGCTCAATCTGTACGCGGCGTACGTTGTGAACATACGGGGCATCTTCAGTGCGCAGCGTCAGCAGGATCACGCGTTCGTGCAGCACCTTATTGTGCTTGAGGTTATGCATCAGCGCGAACGGGATCACGTTCAGCGCACGAGACATATACACCGCGGTACCCGGTACACGAACTGGCGGGGATTTCTCCAGCGAAGCAATCATCGCATCCAGAGAATTACCGTGTTCATGTATGCGACGCAACAGGCGGAAACGCTCGCTCTTCCATGTCGTCATCACAATGAACATCACCAGACCCAGCGTGAGCGGCAGCCAGCCACCGGAGACAATCTTGTCGAGGTTCGCAGAGAACAGCGGCACGTCGATACACAGGAAACCTGTCAGAATCACCCCCACAAGGAGTTTATTCCAGTGCCAGTTTCGGTGTGCCACCGTGGCAGAGAGAATCGACGTCAGCACCATCGTACCGGTTACAGCAATACCGTAGGCTGCAGCCAGATTACTGGAGTGCTCAAAGCTAACGATAACGATAACAACCGAAAAATAGAGCAACCAGTTAATGAACGGGATGTAAATCTGACCCGACTCCATTTCCGATGTATGGATGATGCGCATTGGGGAGAGATAACCCAAACGCACGGCCTGACGCGTCAGGGAGAACACGCCAGAAATCACCGCCTGAGAGGCAATCACTGTCGCCAGGGTGGCGAGGATCAACATAGGTACCAGCGCCCAGTCCGGGGCCAGCAGGAAGAACGGGTTCTTAATCGCTTCCGGATTATCGAGCAGCAGTGCGCCCTGGCCGAAGTAGTTCAGCACCAGCGACGGTAACACCACAACAAACCATGCCACACGGATAGGCAGTTTCCCGAAGTGCCCCATATCAGCATACAGCGCTTCAACACCGGTGATGGACAGCACGACCGCCCCCAGCGCCACAAAGGAAACCACTTTGTATTCCAGGAAGAAGTGCACCGCCCAGTATGGGTTCAGCGCCTGCAGCACTTCCGGGTTGGCAATAATGCTGCGCAAGCCCAGCGCCGCGAGAACCAGGAACCAGGCAAACATAATCGGGGCGAACAGTTTCCCTACCAGCCCGGTACCGTGTTTCTGGATTATAAACAGCAACGTCAGAACAATGATGGCCAGCGGGACAACCCACGTATCGAGCTGCGGCGCGATAATCTCAAGCCCCTCTATCGCCGAGAGAACCGAGATCGCGGGCGTGATCACCACTTCCCCATAGAAGAAACTGCCGCCAATCAGGCCGATGATAACCAGTACCGACGTCATTCTGGCGGACGTATTGCGCCCGGCAAGCGACATCAGCGTCAGTATCCCCCCTTCACCCGCGTTATCTGCACGCATCACGAAGGACAGGTATTTTACAGACACGACCAGGACCAACAGCCAGAAGATCAGTGACAGGAAGCCAAACACGGCATCACGTTCAACACCAAAACCAAACTGACCGGACAGACATTCACGAAGCGTATAAAGTGGGCTGGTGCCGATATCACCGTAGACAACCCCGATCGCCGCAAGCGTTATTGCGGGTAATGATTGTTTATTATCAGTGCTCATAGACTAGTCTTTTCGTTTAAATAACAAATGTGTGCTTAGTCCCTTGGCCCACAAAAAGCGCACAGTATGCACGATTCACTGCAAAATCGTACCCCTAAATGCAACCGCATTAATGTAGCGCAAAGAAAATTGCGCCGCACTTCAGTCTATTACCAGCCCTGACTGAAACGTCTATACTCGCTTCAATTGGCCGCCACGACGGCGAAAGGATGCAAAACTATTATGGCTCACTCACATTTATTAGCAGAAAGAATTTCCCGTCTCAGCGGGGCGCTGGAGAAAGGTCTTTTCGAGCGTAGCCACGCCATCCGCCTCTGTTTACTGGCGGCACTGAGCGGCGAAAGCGTATTTTTACTCGGCCCCCCAGGCATTGCTAAAAGCCTGATTGCCCGTCGGCTGAAGTTTGCTTTTCAGAATGCACGCGCCTTCGAATACCTGATGACCCGGTTTTCCACCCCCGAAGAAGTTTTCGGTCCGCTTTCCATACAGGCGCTGAAAGATGAGGGACGCTATCAGCGTCTGACGGAGGGTTATCTCCCGGAAGCGGAAATCGTTTTTCTTGATGAGATCTGGAAAGCTGGCCCGGCCATACTGAACACGCTGCTCACGGCGATTAACGAACGTCGGTTTCGCAATGGCGCAAGCGAAGAGAAAATCCCGATGCGCCTGTTGGTGGCGGCATCAAACGAACTGCCTGAAGCTGACAGCAGCCTGGAAGCACTGTATGACCGTATGTTGATCCGCCTGTGGTTAGACAAAGTGCAGGACAAAGCGAACTTCCGCTCCATGCTGGTAAGCCAGCAGGATGAGAATGAAAACCCGGTATCCGCTTCACTACAGGTAACGGATGAGGAGTATCACCAATGGCAGCAGGATATTGGCAAAATCAAACTGCCTGATGTCGTTTTTGAGCTGATTTTCATGCTGCGCCAGCAGCTTGATTTACTGCCCTCTGCACCGTATGTCTCCGACCGACGCTGGAAAAAAGCGATCCGCCTGCTGCAGGCAAGCGCCTTATTCAGCGGGCGTGATGCAGTTGCACCTATAGATCTGATCCTGTTGAAAGACTGTCTCTGGCACGATGCAGAAGGTATGAATCTGATGCAGCAGCAGCTTGAAATATTGATGACCGGACACGCCTGGGGCCAGCAGTCGATGCTCAACCAGCTCGGAGCGATTGCCCAACGACGCATCCAGCTTCAGCAACAGCAAAGTGATAAAACGGCGCTGAAAGTGAACCGTCTTGGCGGTATGTTTGCCCGTAAACCACACTATGAGCTACCTGCCGGGCTGACGAGCACGACGCTTACGCTATTGCTCCAGCAACCGCTTAAACTTCATGACATGCAGGTGGTTCACGTTACGATTGAGCGCGAGGCGCTGGCGCAATGGCTCGATAAGAGCGGTGAGATCCGTGGCAAGCTCAACGGCATCGGTTTTGCACAGCCGCTCAATATGGAAGTGGATAGCAGCCAGCATCTGGTGATCCGCGATGTGAGCCTGCAGGGATCGCGTCTTGCTTTACCCGGAACAACCTCCGATAGCGTACCAGAAGAGATCAAACAGCAGCTGGAAGCGCTGGATACCGAATGGCACCAGCAGCACACGCGCTTCAGTGAACAGCAAAAATGCCTCTTTATTCATAGCGACTGGTTAGGTCGTATCGAATCCAGCCTGCAGGATGTCAGCGCGCAGATCAAACAGGCGCGTCAATGCTAACGCTGGACACACTTAACGTCATGCTGGCGGTCAGTGAAGAAGGGCTGATCGAAGAGGTGGTGATTACGCTGCTGGCTTCGCCACAGCTGGCGGCCTTCTTTGAAAAATTCCCAAAGCTCAAAAAGGCGATGACCGACGATCTCCCGCGCTGGCGCGATAATCTTCGACAGCGATTCAAAGAGACCGAAGTCCCGCCGGAGCTGACGGAAGAGGTCGCTTGCTATCAACAGTGCCAGCGGCTTTCGACGCCGCAGTTTATCGTCCAGCTTCCCCAAACGCTGACGTTGCTCGATAAAGTACACTCTCCCTTTGCCAGCCAGGCCCGGACACTGGTCACGGATAACGCCACCTTTACCCCGGCACTGCATACCCTGTTTTTACAGCGCTGGCGGCTCAGCCTGGTCGTTCAGGCCACCACCCTCAACCAGCAGCTACTGGATGAAGAACGCGAGCAACTGCTCAGCGAAGTACAGGAACGCATGACGCTGAGTGGTCAGCTGGAACAGGTGTTGGTGGAAAATGAAAACGCGGCCGGGCGTCTCTGGGATATGAGCGCCGGGCAGTTACGGCGCGGTGACTACCAGTTGATCGTTAAGTACGGCGACTTTCTGGCGCAGCAGCCGGAACTCATGAAACTTGCGGAGCAGCTTGGTCGTTCAAGGGAGGCAAAGTCCGTTCCAAAGAAAGATGCCCCAATGGAAACCTTCCGCACCCTGGTTCGTGAGCCAGCAACCGTACCGGAACAGGTAGATGGCTTACAGCAAAGTAATGACATTTTACGTCTGTTGCCCACCGAACTGAGCACGCTGGGGATGACCGAGCTGGAATATGAATTTTACCGTCGGCTGGTAGAAAAACAGCTCCTGACCTATCGTCTGCACGGTGAAGCCTGGCGCGAGAAGATCAGCCAACGTCCTGTCATCCATCAGGATTTTGATGAACAGCCTCGCGGGCCTTTTATTGTTTGCGTGGATACATCCGGTTCGATGGGCGGTTTTAATGAACAATGTGCAAAAGCATTCTGCCTGGCTCTGATGCGCGTGGCGCTCGCAGACCGACGTCGATGCTTCATCATGCTGTTTTCCAGCGAGGTGGTGAGCTACGAACTGACGAGCCAGCAGGGTATCGAGCAGGCGATCCGCTTTTTAAGCCAGCGTTTTCGTGGCGGTACCGATTTGGCCAGCTGTTTTCGTAGCATTGTCGAACGTATGCAGGGCGGAGACTGGTACGACGCTGACGCGGTGGTGATTTCCGATTTTATTGCTCAGCGACTGCCGGATGACGTGGTCAATAAAGTGAAGGAGTTACAGCGAGTGCATCATCACCGTTTTCATGCCGTGGCGATGTCAGCGCATGGAAAACCCGGCATCATGCGCATCTTCGATCATATCTGGCGCTTTGATACCGGGTTGCGTAGCCGCCTGCTAAGACGCTGGCGGCATTAATTAAAGAAGGGAACCCACGCTTTCACGTACCTGCTGTGGCCAGACACCACATTGTACCTGACCAATATGGGAGAGTTGCAGCAATAACATGGTCAGACGGGACTGGCCAATACCGCCGCCAATGGTCTGGGGCATTTCACCGCGCAATAGCGCCTGGTGCCACTCCAGCTGCAGACGCTCTTCATCACCGGTGACCGCCAGCTGACGCTTCAGTGCATCAGCATCCACGCGGATCCCCATAGAAGAAAGTTCAAACGCATCTTCCAGCACCGGGTTCCAGACCAGAATATCACCGTTCAGACCCGCGAATTCACTTTCGCCCACCGTGCTCCAGTCATCATAATCCGGCGCGCGAACATCGTGACGTTTACCGTCAGAGAGCTTGCCGCCAATCCCTATCAGGAACACAGCACCCAGCTCTTTGGCTATCGCCCGTTCACGACCTTTGGCATCCAGATCCGGGAAGCGGGTCAGCAGATCCTGACTGTGAACAAAGTGGATCGATTCCGGCAGGAACGGTGCCAGGCCAAACTCTTTGCTCACTGCTGATTCGGTGGCTTTGATCCCGGCGTAGATCGCCTCAACGGTAGATTTCAAGGTACCTACGTGGCGCTCGCCATCCCCCATCACGCGCTCCCAGTCCCACTGGTCAACGTAGACAGAATGAATCGCTGACAGGCGGTCTTCATCGGGGCGAAGGGCTTTCATGTGCGTGTACAGCCCTTCGCCTGCGCTGAAGTCGTGTTGCCCCAGGGTTTGACGCTTCCATTTCGCCAGTGAATGAACCACTTCGAACTGAGCGTCTGGCAGTGTTTTCACTTTCACCTGTACCGCTTTTTCGCATCCGGACAAGTTATCCTGCGTCCCGTCCCCCACGCGGCTAAGAATCGGAGCCTGAACTTCAATCAGGCCAAGCTTATCTTCCAGCTGGCGGGAAAAATGGGATTTAACGAAACTGATCTGGCGTTGTTTTGCGATGTAAGCGGTTTTCATTATTTATACTCCTGCGTCCTGTTGGTATTGATTAAGCAACAAAAATGGCACTCAATTCAATAATCAAACAACAAAAAGCCACCTTCACTTTTGATTCATTAAAATGTAGCGCTAGAATAGAGAGATTCATTAATCTTCATAAGAAAAACATATGGAAAATTATCAGATCGACAATCTGGACCGCGGCATCCTGGAAGTCTTAATGGCTAATGCGCGCACCGCCTACGCCGAACTGGCGAAACAGTTTGGTGTCAGCCCGGGGACAATTCACGTTCGCGTAGAGAAAATGAAACAGGCGGGGATCATTACCGGTGCACGTATTGATGTCAGCCCCAGGCAGCTGGGTTATGACGTGTGCTGCTTCATTGGCATAATTCTCAAAAGCGCCAAAGACTACCCTTCCGCTCTGGCAAAGCTGAACGCCCTTGATGAGGTCACCGAGGCGTACTACACCACCGGACACTACAGCATCTTTATAAAAGTGATGTGCCGATCCATTGATGCCCTCCAGCAGGTACTTATCAACAAGATCCAAACAATCGATGAAATTCAGTCCACCGAGACACTGATCTCCCTGCAAAACCCGATCATGCGTACAATTCGCCCATGATCGGGCAAATTCATTCCCACATTTTCCACAGGTAGATCCCAGCTCGTTCACAGCGTACAATGACCGCCTCTTTATCTGAGCGAGCGATCAATGGCGGACATTACTCTTATCAGCGGCAGCACTCTGGGTGGCGCGGAATATGTTGCGGAACATCTGGCTGAAAAGCTGGAAGATGCGGGCTTTTCCACAGAAACCCTGCACGGGCCATTGCTTGAAGATCTCCCGACAGATGGGATCTGGCTGCTGATCACCTCCACGCACGGCGCAGGCGATCTCCCGGATAACCTGCAACCTTTATATGACGAGCTGCAGGAACAACAGCCTGACCTGTCCAGCGTCCGCTTTGGCGCAGTCGGCATTGGCAGCCGCGAATATGACACCTTCTGCGGTGCAATAGAGAAAGTTGAAGCTGCCATCGTCGCTTGTGGGGCAAAACAACTGGGCGAAACGCTGAAGATCAACATCCTCGATCATGATATTCCGGAAGATCCAGCGGAAGTCTGGCTGGGTGAATGGAAAAATTTACTCAAAAACGGTTAAAGATCGCGCGAACAGATGTGGATAACTCTGGTTAAAAGCTCGTATTAAGCAGTAGTTATCCAAAGAATAACGTAGAGGCCGTTTTTGCCCTGTGCATAAAGTCGCGATCTGATCCCAGCTTATACTGGCCAGGATCACCGATCATTCACAGCAAACGATCCTTTCTAACTACATGATCTTCTTTGCGAGATCGGACTTATCCACAAAGGTTCGCGATCCTAATAAGAGATCACAATAGAACAGATCTCTAAATAAAAAGATCTTCTTTTTAATAGCCCAGGATCCCAATGCTTTCTCGAAAGACTAAAGTTGAGTAGAATCCACGGCCCGGGCTTCAATCCATTTTCATACCGCTTTACGCGAGGCAGACCACCATGTTTTATCAGGATCCTTTTGACGTCATTATCATTGGCGGGGGTCATGCAGGCACTGAGGCCGCAATGGCCGCAGCGCGAATGGGTCAGCAGACCCTGCTTTTGACACACAATATCGACACGCTGGGACAAATGTCCTGTAACCCGGCGATTGGCGGCATTGGGAAAGGACACCTGGTAAAAGAAGTGGATGCACTTGGCGGCCTGATGGCGAAAGCTATCGATCAGGCGGGCATCCAGTTTAGGATACTAAACGCGAGTAAAGGCCCTGCGGTCCGTGCAACCCGAGCTCAGGCTGACCGTGTGCTTTACCGTCAGGCTGTACGCACTGCGCTGGAGAACCAGCCAAATTTGATGATCTTCCAGCAGGCAGTGGAAGATCTTATCGTTGAGAACGATCGCGTCGTTGGTGCTGTTACCCAGATGGGGCTTAAGTTCCGCGCTAAAGCCGTTGTGCTGACCGTTGGGACATTCCTGGATGGTAAAATTCATATCGGCCTGGATAACTACAGCGGTGGCCGTGCTGGCGATCCGCCGTCTATTCCCCTTTCACGCCGTTTGCGTGAACTGCCGCTGCGCGTCAGCCGCCTGAAAACCGGGACGCCGCCGCGTATTGATGCTCGTACCATAGATTTTAGCGTGCTGGCGCAACAGCATGGCGATAACCCAATGCCGGTGTTCTCGTTCATGGGAAATGCTGCTCAGCACCCACAGCAGGTACCGTGTTACATCACGCATACCAACGAAAAAACACATGACGTGATCCGTAATAATCTCGATCGTAGCCCAATGTACGCGGGTGTGATCGAAGGGATCGGCCCGCGTTACTGCCCGTCGATCGAAGACAAGGTGATGCGCTTTGCCGATCGTAACCAGCACCAGATCTTCCTGGAGCCGGAAGGACTGACATCTAACGAAATTTACCCGAACGGTATCTCCACCAGCCTGCCGTTTGACGTTCAGATGCAAATTGTTCGCTCAATGCAAGGTATGGAGAACGCTAAAATTGTTCGTCCAGGCTACGCTATTGAGTACGATTTCTTCGATCCGCGTGACCTGAAGCCAACTCTGGAGAGCAAGTTCATCCACGGCCTGTTCTTCGCGGGTCAGATCAACGGCACTACCGGTTACGAAGAAGCTGCCGCACAGGGTCTGCTTGCAGGTCTGAACGCTGCACGCTTCTCCGCTGAGAAAGAGGGTTGGGCACCGGGACGTTCTCAGGCTTACCTGGGGGTTCTGGTCGACGATCTCTGCACCCTGGGTACCAAAGAACCGTACCGTATGTTTACCTCTCGTGCAGAATATCGCCTGATGCTGCGCGAAGATAATGCCGACCTGCGTCTGACCGAAATGGGTCGTGAGCTGGGTCTGGTGGATGACGAACGCTGGGCGCGTTTCAACGAGAAACTGGAACGCATCGAACAGGAACGTCAGCGCCTGAAGACAACGTGGGTCAACCCGCAGGCGGAAACTGCTGCCGAAGTGAACGCTCACTTGACTGCGCCGCTCTCGCGCGAAGCCAGTGGTGAAGACTTGCTGCGTCGTCCGGAAGTGACCTATGAGAACCTGGTTAAACTGACAGCGTTCGCTCCAGGCCTTGAAGACGCTGAAGCGGCTGAGCAGGTTGAAATCCAGGTAAAATACGAAGGTTATATCGCGCGTCAGCAGGATGAGATCGAAAAACAGCAGCGCAACGAAAACACGCTGCTGCCGGAAATGCTGGACTATCGTCAGGTGACTGGCCTTTCCAATGAAGTGATCGCCAAGCTGAACGATCACAAACCTGTGTCTATCGGCCAGGCATCCCGTATCTCCGGCGTCACACCTGCCGCGATTTCAATTCTGCTGGTGTGGTTGAAAAAGCAAGGTATGCTGCGTCGTAGCGCGTAATCACTTTTGTTTTTTGGCGGGCGGCGTTTTGCTGACCCGCTCTACAGCTTTGCAGGCCCGGTAAGCGTTAGCGCCACCGGGCAAATTATTTCTAAACAGGTATTCACTGTGCTCAATAAACTCTCTCGTCTGCTGGATCAGGCAGGTATTTCGCTCACCGATCACCAGAAAAACCAGCTGGTGGCTTATGTCGATATGCTGAACAAATGGAACAAAGCGTACAATCTGACGTCTGTGCGCGACCCCAACGAGATGCTGATTCGCCATATCCTCGACAGTATCGTGGTGGCTCCATATCTGAGCGGTGAGCGCTTTATCGACGTTGGGACGGGGCCGGGGCTACCGGGTATCCCGTTGTCGATTGTCCGTCCTGAGAGCCATTTCACACTGCTGGACAGCCTGGGCAAGCGCGTGCGCTTTTTACGCCAGGTGCAGCATGAGCTGAAGCTTGAAAACATTACGCCTGTGCAGAGCAGGGTAGAGGAGTTCCCGGCTGAGCCGCCGTTTGATGGTGTTATCAGCCGTGCATTTGCCTCACTGAACGACATGGTGAGCTGGTGCAAGCATCTGCCTGCTGAGAATGGTCGTTTCTATGCGCTGAAAGGGCAGCTTCCAGGCGAAGAAATTGAGCAGCTTCCGGACGGTTATTCTGTCGAATCCATTGAGAAATTACAGATTCCGCAGCTCGACGGTGAGCGCCATCTGGTGATAATTAAGGCAAACATTTTTTAAAAAATTAATAAAAAATGTGGAATTTGTGCTGTTCTCAATGTGTTAAAAAACAGCACAACTAAAGAGATTTAGCTGAAGTTAATTTAACCTTATTTTTACTAAGGATTTTCTTACGGTTAACTTCACAGGTATTGTTCACCATGAAGATAATCAACAGTGAAAATATCAGTCTGCTAAAAGTGGGGCGTCGCAACAAGAACGTGATGTTAAATATTTATTAAGAATGTCAATGAAAGGTTTTTGTTGTATACAGGGCTGTTTTGAAAATAGTGACTATATTTTATCTTTAATTTCATAAAGATGAAATTAACCGTGATAAATGCAGCCTTATCGGAAATGTGTATTTTGTGATCCCGTGCACGCTTTGTCATCAACGTTTTCGCGCTGTTTGCAGTTTTGTCCGAAGGTCGATGCTTTAGTCAAAAGTTAAAAAATAGCGACGGGGAAAAATATTTAAACATTTATTCACCTTTTCGCTACTTAATGTTTGAAATCACGGGTGCGCACCGTATAATTTGTCCGCTTTTTGATGCTTGACTCCGAGCCTTAAAGGACGTTTTATACGACACGCGACATACCTCGAAGGGAGCAGGAGTAAAAACGTGATGTCTGTGTCGCTCTTGAGTAGAAACGTTGCTCGTAAGCTTCTGTTCATTCAGTTTCTGGCTGTGATAGCAAGTGGACTGCTGTTTAGCCTCAAAGACCCCTTCTGGGGCATCTCCGCCGTGTGCGGGGGTTTGGCGGTTGTTCTGCCAAACGTATTGTTTATGATTTTTGCCTGGCGTCATCAGGCGCATACACCCGCCAAAGGCCGCGTGGCCTGGTCCTTCGCTCTGGGCGAAGTATGTAAGGTGTTGCTGACCTTTGCTCTACTGGTGATGGCGCTGGCGGTTTTGAAAGTGGTATTCATGCCGCTGATAGCAACGTGGGTTTTGGTGCTGGTGGTACAAGTTCTGGCTCCAGCTGTAATCAACAACAAAGGGTAAAAGGCATCATGGCTTCAGAAAATATGACGCCGCAGGATTACATAGGTCACCATCTGAATAACCTTCAGCTGGACCTGCGTACATTCTCGCTGGTGGATCCGCATAACCCCCCGGCCACCTTCTGGACGATCAACATCGACTCCATGTTCTTCTCGGTGGTGTTGGGTCTTCTGTTCCTGGCCATGTTCCGCGGTGTTGCTAAAAGGGCGACCAGCGGTGTTCCAGGGAAATTCCAGACGTTCGTCGAGATGATCATCGGCTTCGTGCATGGTAGCGTCAAAGACATGTACCATGGCAAGAGCAAGCTGATTGCTCCACTGGCCCTGACCGTGTTCGTTTGGGTGTTCCTGATGAACCTGATGGACCTTCTGCCTATCGATTTTATTCCGTGGATCGGCGAGCATGTTCTCGGTCTGCCAGCGCTGCGCGTGGTTCCGTCTGCTGACGTGAACATCACCCTGTCGATGGCGCTCGGCGTATTTATCCTGATTCTTTTCTACAGCATCAAAATGAAAGGCGTAAGCGGCTTTGTGAAAGAGCTTACCTTGCAGCCGTTCAACCACTGGGCGTTCATTCCGGTCAACCTGATCCTGGAAGGCGTTAGCCTGCTGTCCAAGCCTGTATCACTGGGTCTGCGACTGTTCGGCAACATGTATGCGGGTGAGCTGATTTTCATTCTGATCGCGGGTCTTCTGCCGTGGTGGTCACAGTGGATTCTTAATGTGCCGTGGGCCATTTTCCACATCCTGATCATTACGCTGCAAGCCTTTATCTTCATGGTTCTGACGATTGTCTATCTGTCGATGGCATCTGAAGAGCACTGATTCTTTACCAACACTACTACGTTTTAATTGAAACAAACTGGAGACTGTCATGGAAAACCTGAATATGGATCTGCTGTACATGGCTGCCGCTGTGATGATGGGTCTGGCGGCTATCGGTGCTGCGATCGGTATCGGCATCCTCGGGGGTAAATTCCTGGAAGGCGCAGCGCGTCAACCGGATCTGATTCCTCTGCTGCGTACTCAGTTCTTTATCGTTATGGGTCTGGTGGATGCTATCCCAATGATCGCTGTAGGTCTGGGTCTGTACGTGATGTTTGCTGTCGCGTAGTAGCTGTTTTAAAACCCTAAGCCACAGAAATTTAAGAGGTATTGTGCTGTGAACATGAACGCAACAATCCTCGGCCAGGCCATCGCGTTTATTCTCTTTGTCTGGTTCTGCATGAAGTATGTATGGCCGCCTTTAATGGCTGCCATCGAAAAACGTCAGAAAGAAATTGCTGACGGTCTGGCTTCTGCAGAACGCGCTAAGAAAGATTTGGACCTTGCACAGGCCAACGCGACAGACCAGCTGAAAAAAGCGAAAGCGGAAGCTCAGGTAATCATCGAACAGGCTAACAAACGCCGTGCTCAGATCCTGGACGAAGCCAAAGCTGAAGCAGAACAGGAACGTACTAAGATCGTGTCACAAGCTCAGGCTGAAATTGATGCTGAGCGTAAACGTGCTCGTGAAGAACTGCGTAAGCAGGTTGCGATTCTGGCTGTTGCTGGCGCCGAGAAGATCATCGAACGTTCCGTGGATGAAGCTGCTAACAGCGACATCGTGGACAAACTTGTCGCTGAACTGTAAGGAGGGAGGGGCTGATGTCTGAATTTGTTACGGTAGCTCGCCCCTACGCCAAAGCAGCTTTTGACTTTGCTGTCGAACACCAAAATGTCGATCGCTGGCAGGATATGCTGGCGTTTGCCGCTGAGGTGACGAAAAACGAACAAATGGCTGAGTTGCTTTCCGGTGCATTAGCGCCTGAAACTCTCGCCGCGTCGTTTATCGCCGTGTGCGGAGAGCAACTGGATGCCAGCGGCCAGAACCTGATTAAGGTGATGGCTGAAAACGGTCGTCTGCGCGTGCTTCCGGATGTTCTTGAGCAGTTCGAGCACTTACGTGCCCTTAGTGAAGCTACCGCTGAAGTTGAAGTGACTTCTGCGAATGAACTGAGTAACGAACAGCTTTCGAAGATTACTTCCGCGATGGAAAAACGTCTGTCACGCAAAGTTAAGCTGAATTGCAAAATCGATAAGTCTGTAATGGCAGGCGTAATCATCCGTTCGGGTGATATGGTCATTGATGGCAGCGTACGCGGCCGTCTTGAGCGCCTTGCAGACGTCTTGCAGTCTTAAGGGGACTGGAGCATGCAACTGAATTCCACCGAAATCAGCGAACTGATCAAGCAGCGCATTGCTCAGTTCAGTGTTGTGAGTGAAGCTCACAACGAAGGTACTATTGTTTCTGTAAGCGACGGTGTTATCCGCATCCACGGCCTGGCCGATTGTATGCAGGGTGAAATGATCTCCCTGCCGGGTAACCGTTACGCTATCGCACTGAACCTGGAGCGCGACTCCGTAGGTGCAGTTGTGATGGGCCCATACGCTGACCTCGCCGAAGGCATGAAGGTTAAGTGTACTGGCCGTATTCTGGAAGTACCGGTTGGCCGTGGCCTGCTGGGTCGTGTAGTTAACACCCTGGGTGCGCCAATCGACGGTAAAGGTCCGGTTGAGCACGATGGCTTCTCTCCAATCGAAGTTATCGCACCAGGCGTTATCGACCGTCAGTCCGTTGATCAGCCAGTACAGACTGGTTATAAATCCGTTGATGCCATGATCCCAATCGGTCGTGGTCAGCGTGAACTGATCATCGGTGACCGTCAGACCGGTAAAACCGCGATGGCTATCGACGCCATCATCAACCAGCGTGACTCCGGCATCAAATGTGTGTACGTGGCTATCGGCCAGAAAGCGTCCACCATTTCCAACGTGGTTCGTAAACTGGAAGAGCACGGCGCACTGTCTAACACCATCGTTGTTGTGGCGACTGCGTCTGAATCTGCTGCACTGCAATACCTGGCACCATATGCTGGTTGCGCAATGGGCGAATACTTCCGTGACCGCGGTGAAGATGCACTGATCGTATACGATGACCTGTCTAAACAGGCTGTTGCTTATCGTCAGGTTTCCCTGCTGCTCCGTCGTCCACCAGGACGTGAAGCGTTCCCTGGCGACGTATTCTACCTCCACTCTCGTCTGCTGGAGCGTGCTTCCCGCGTTAACGCGGAATACGTCGAGAACTTCACCAAAGGTGAAGTGAAGGGTAAAACGGGCTCTCTGACCGCTCTGCCGATCATTGAAACCCAGGCGGGTGACGTTTCTGCGTTCGTTCCGACCAACGTAATCTCCATTACCGATGGTCAGATCTTCCTGGAAACCAACCTGTTTAACTCCGGTATTCGTCCGGCGGTTAACCCGGGTATCTCCGTATCCCGTGTTGGTGGTGCTGCTCAGACCAAGATCATCAAGAAACTGTCCGGTGGTATCCGTACCGCGCTGGCACAGTATCGTGAACTGGCTGCGTTCTCTCAGTTCGCATCCGATCTGGACGAAGCAACCCGTAAACAGCTGAGCCACGGTCAGAAAGTGACCGAGCTGCTGAAGCAGAAACAGTACGCTCCAATGTCTGTTGCTCAGCAGGGCCTGGTACTGTTCGCGGCTGAACGCGGTTACCTCGAAGATGTGGAACTGGCGAAAATCGGTAGCTTTGAAGCCGCTCTGTTGGCTTACGTTGACCGTGATCACGCTCCGCTGATGCAAGAGATCAACCAGACCGGTGGCTATAACGACGAAATCGAAGGCAAGCTGAAAGCTATCCTCGATTCCTTCAAAGCAACCCAATCCTGGTAATCGTCCGGCGGCTTGTCTCAGGACAAGCCGCCTGGCATTGAGGAGAAGCTCATGGCCGGCGCAAAAGAGATACGTAGTAAGATCGCAAGCGTCCAGAACACGCAGAAGATCACTAAAGCGATGGAAATGGTCGCCGCTTCCAAAATGCGTAAATCGCAGGATCGCATGGCGGCCAGCCGTCCTTATGCAGATACCATGCGCAAAGTGATTGGTCACCTTGCGAACGGTAATCTGGAATATAAGCACCCTTACCTGGAAGAACGCGACGTTAAGCGCGTGGGCTACCTGGTGGTGTCGACCGACCGTGGTCTGTGTGGCGGCTTGAACATTAACCTGTTCAAAAAACTACTGGCGGATATGAAAGCCTGGTCCGAAAAAGGCGTTCAGTGCGATATCGCAATGATCGGCTCTAAGGGCGTTTCTTTCTTTAACTCCGTTGGTGGCAACATTGTCGCTCAGGTGACCGGTATGGGTGATAACCCATCCCTGTCCGAACTGATCGGCCCGGTTAAAGTGATGTTGCAGGCCTATGATGAAGGCCGTCTGGACAGACTGTACGTTGTCAGCAACAAATTTATTAACACCATGTCTCAGGTTCCAACGCTCACTCAGATGCTGCCTTTACCGGCATCAGAAGATGAAGCGCTGAAGCAAAAATCCTGGGATTACCTGTATGAACCCGATCCGAAACCGCTGTTGGATACTCTGCTGCGTCGTTACGTTGAATCTCAGGTTTATCAGGGCGTTGTAGAAAACCTGGCCAGCGAGCAGGCCGCACGAATGGTGGCGATGAAAGCCGCGACCGATAATGGCGGCAGCCTGATTAAAGAGCTGCAGTTGGTTTACAACAAAGCTCGTCAGGCCAGCATTACTCAGGAACTCACCGAGATCGTCTCGGGGGCCGCCGCGGTTTAACCAGGTTTACGAATTACGTAGAGGATTCAAGATGGCTACTGGAAAGATTGTCCAGGTAATCGGCGCCGTGGTGGACGTCGAGTTCCCTCAGGACGCCGTACCGCGCGTGTACGATGCGCTTGAGGTACAGAATGGTAACGAGAGCCTGGTGCTGGAAGTTCAGCAGCAGCTCGGCGGCGGTATCGTGCGTACCATCGCGATGGGTTCTTCCGACGGTCTGCGTCGTGGTCTGGAAGTTAAAGACCTTGAACACCCGATCGAAGTCCCGGTAGGTAAAGCAACACTGGGTCGTATCATGAACGTATTGGGTCACCCAATCGACATGAAAGGCGACATCGGTGAAGAAGAGCGTTGGGCTATCCACCGCGCAGCACCTTCCTACGAAGAGCTGTCCAGCTCTCAGGAACTGCTGGAAACCGGTATCAAAGTTATCGACCTGATGTGTCCGTTTGCGAAGGGCGGTAAAGTTGGTCTGTTCGGTGGTGCGGGTGTAGGTAAAACCGTAAACATGATGGAGCTGATCCGTAACATCGCGATCGAGCACTCCGGTTACTCCGTATTTGCGGGCGTAGGTGAACGTACTCGTGAGGGTAACGACTTCTACCACGAAATGACCGACTCCAACGTTCTGGACAAAGTATCCCTGGTTTACGGCCAGATGAACGAGCCACCAGGAAACCGTCTGCGCGTTGCGCTGACCGGTCTGACTATGGCTGAGAAGTTCCGTGACGAAGGTCGTGACGTTCTGCTGTTCGTCGATAACATCTACCGTTACACCCTGGCCGGTACGGAAGTATCTGCACTGCTGGGTCGTATGCCTTCAGCGGTAGGTTACCAGCCTACGCTTGCGGAAGAGATGGGTGTTCTTCAGGAACGTATCACCTCTACCAAAACCGGTTCTATCACCTCCGTTCAGGCGGTATACGTACCTGCGGATGACTTGACTGACCCATCACCAGCCACCACCTTTGCTCACTTAGATGCAACCGTGGTACTGAGCCGTCAGATCGCGTCTCTGGGTATCTACCCGGCCGTTGACCCGCTGGACTCCACCAGCCGTCAGCTGGATCCACTGGTTGTTGGTCAGGAACACTACGACACCGCGCGTGGCGTACAGTCCCTGCTGCAGCGTTACCAGGAACTGAAAGACATCATCGCCATCCTGGGTATGGATGAACTGTCTGAAGAAGACAAACTGGTGGTAGCACGTGCGCGTAAGATCCAGCGCTTCCTGTCCCAGCCGTTCTTCGTTGCGGAAGTATTCACCGGTTCTCCGGGTAAATACGTTTCCCTGAAAGACACCATCCGTGGCTTTAAAGGCATCATGGAAGGCGAATACGATCACCTGCCAGAGCAGGCGTTCTACATGGTTGGTTCCATCGACGAAGCCGTGGAAAAAGCCAAAAAACTTTAACGCCTTAATCGGAGGGTGATATGGCAATGACTTACCACCTGGACGTCGTCAGCGCAGAGCAACAAATGTTCTCTGGTCTGGTCGAGAAAATCCAGGTAACGGGTAGTGAAGGTGAACTGGGCATTTACCCAGGCCACGCACCGCTGCTCACCGCCATTAAGCCTGGTATGATCCGCATCGTTAAACAGTTCGGTCACGAAGAGTTTATCTATCTGTCCGGCGGCATTCTTGAAGTGCAGCCTGGTAGTGTGACCGTTCTGGCCGATACCGCTATTCGTGGCCAGGATCTCGACGAAGCGCGAGCCCTGGAATCGAAGCGTAAGGCTGAAGAGCACATTAGCAGCTCTCATGGTGACGTGGATTACGCTCAGGCGTCTGCGGAACTGGCCAAAGCGATCGCGAAACTGCGCGTTATCGAGTTGACCAAAAAAGCGATGTAACACCGGCTTGAAAAGCACAAAAGCCAGTCTGGTTTCCAGACTGGCTTTTTTTATGGATCTTTATTCCCGGTGCGAAAAATGGTTAAGCCATTGTGAGAACTGGTGACTTACTGCAAGAAAGCTATTTCTCAGAGAAAAAGTGATTTACTCTGCCCTAAAAAGTATCTTCAAATAGCCCGTAATGCCCGGTGTTGAGCGTTTTAACGCCATTCCATTTTATGGCGAAAAATATGTAGAATTTTCAACGTCGAAGGGTTTTACTTCTCACTCAAATTACAGTCAGGACGCGTATGTTGAACAATACGATGAGCGTGGTCATCCTTGCCGCTGGTAAAGGTACCCGCATGTATTCCGATCTTCCGAAGGTACTGCACACCCTGGCAGGAAAGCCAATGGTGCAGCATGTCATTGATGCCGCGAATGAACTTGGTGCTCGCCAGGTGCATTTGGTTTACGGACACGGTGGCGATCTGCTGAAAGAAACGTTGGATGATAACGCGCTCAACTGGGTACTTCAGGCAGAACAGTTGGGTACTGGCCATGCGATGCAGCAGGCAGCCCCCTTCTTTGCTGATGACGAAGACATCCTGATGCTTTACGGTGACGTCCCGCTGATCTCTGTTGAAACGCTGGCTCGCCTGCGTGAAGCCAAACCTCAGGGCGGCATCGGCCTGTTAACCGTCGTGCTGGACGATCCAAGTGGCTATGGCCGCATTACCCGTGAAAACGGCAACGTAACGGGTATCGTTGAGCACAAAGATGCCAGCGACGTTCAGCGTCAGATTCAGGAAATCAACACCGGCATCCTGATTGCCAATGGCGCGGATCTGAAGCGCTGGCTGTCAAAACTCAACAACAACAATGCCCAGGGTGAATATTACATCACCGACATCATTGCGATGGCGTATCAGGAAGGGCATGAGATTGCTGCGGTACATCCTGCACGTATCAGTGAAACGGAAGGGGTAAATAACCGTCTGCAGCTTTCCCGTCTGGAACGCGTTTATCAATCCGAACAGGCGGAAAAACTGCTGCTGGCGGGGGTTATGCTGCGCGATCCGGCGCGTTTTGATCTGCGCGGAACCTTGTCGCACGGGCGCGACGTTGAGATTGATACTAACGTTATTGTTGAAGGTCACGTTCAGCTTGGCAATCGCGTTAAAATTGGCAGCGGCTGTGTTATCAAAAACAGCATCATCGGTGACGACTGCGAAATTAGCCCCTACAGTGTGGTGGAAGATGCCCGTCTGGATGCGGCATGTACCATTGGCCCGTTTGCACGTCTGCGTCCGGGTGCTGAGCTGCTGGAAGGCGCTCATGTGGGTAACTTCGTTGAGATGAAAAAAGCGCGTCTGGGTAAAGGCTCCAAAGCCGGTCACTTGACCTATCTGGGCGACGCGGAAATTGGCGATAACGTGAACATTGGTGCAGGGACGATCACCTGTAACTATGACGGTGCCAATAAGTTTAAAACTATCATTGGTGATGACGTGTTTGTCGGTTCCGACACGCAGCTGGTGGCACCTGTCACCGTAGGCAACGGCGTGACCATTGCTGCCGGGACGACCGTAACGCGAGACGTGGCGGATAACGAGCTGGTGTTAAGCCGTGTACCGCAGGTGCACAAACAGGGCTGGAAACGCCCGGTGAAGAAGAAGTAACAGATTCACTCCTCACCCTAACCCTCTCCCCAAAGGGAGAAGGGAACGTTCGGTGCGGTGTTTTTCTCCCTCACCCCTTTGGGGAGAGGGTCGGGATGAGGGGATAATATAATCCTCCACCCAATAGCAGTACTTATAAAAATAGCCCCACTCTCTACAAGGCTCGGGGTGCCCGGAAAGGGTAAATACAGGTCAGCGACAACGCAGGCGTTATGCCTAAATTCGGAATCTAAAACTATGTGTGGAATTGTTGGCGCAGTTGCGCAGCGTGATATTGCTGAAATCCTTCTCGAAGGTTTACGTCGTCTGGAATACCGTGGCTACGACTCTGCCGGTCTGGCTGTCGTAGATGAAGAGGGTCATATGACCCGTTTGCGCCGCCTCGGTAAAGTGCAGATGCTGGCTCAGGCCGCGGAAGAACATCCGCTGCACGGTGGTACGGGTATTGCGCATACCCGCTGGGCGACTCACGGCGAACCGTCTGAAGGCAACGCGCACCCGCATGTGTCTGAACACATCGTGGTGGTGCATAACGGTATTATTGAAAACCACGAACCGCTGCGCGAAGAGCTGAAAGCGCGTGGCTATACCTTCGTCTCTGAAACTGACACCGAAGTGATTGCTCACCTGGTTCACTGGGAGCTGAAGCAGGGCGGCACACTGCGTGATGCCGTGCTGCGTGCTATCCCACAGCTGCGTGGTGCGTACGGTACGGTGATCATGGATTCCCGCGACCCGTCCACACTGCTGGCAGCGCGTTCCGGTAGCCCGATGGTTATCGGTCTGGGTATGGGTGAAAACTTTATCGCTTCCGATCAGCTGGCTCTGCTGCCAGTTACTCGTCGCTTTGTCTTCCTGGAAGAAGGCGATATCGCGGAAGTGACGCGCCGTAGCGTGACCGTATTCGATACCAAAGGCGCGCCTGTGAAGCGTCAGGAGATCGAATCTAACCTGCAGTACGACGCGGGCGACAAAGGCGCTTACCGTCACTACATGCAGAAAGAGATTTACGAGCAGCCAAACGCCATCAAAAACACGCTGACCGGGCGTATCAGCCACGGTGAGGTGGATCTGAGCGAGTTGGGTGCGAGCGCTAACGAACTGCTCGGTAAGGTTGAGCATATTCAGATCGTGGCCTGCGGTACGTCTTACAACTCCGGTATGGTGTCGCGTTACTGGTTTGAAGCGCTGGCTGGCGTACCATGCGATGTCGAAATCGCTTCTGAATTCCGCTACCGCAAATCCGCTGTGCGTCGTAACAGTCTGATGATCACCCTTTCCCAGTCTGGCGAAACGGCGGACACCCTGGCGGCGCTGCGTCTCTCCAAAGAGCTGGGTTACCTGGGTTCTCTGGCGATTTGTAACGTGCCTGGCTCCTCGCTGGTGCGTGAGTCCGATCTGGCGCTGATGACCAAAGCGGGTACTGAAATCGGCGTAGCGTCTACCAAAGCGTTTACTACCCAGCTGACCGTTCTGCTGATGCTGGTGGCAAAACTGGCGCGTCTGAAAGGTCTGGATGCTTCTGTCGAGCATGATATCGTTCATGGTCTGCAGGCACTGCCAAGCCGCATTGAACAGATGCTGTCGCAGGATAAACGCATTGAAGAGCTGGCTGAAGATTTCTCCGACAAACACCACGCGCTGTTCCTGGGCCGTGGCGATCAGTATCCGATTGCGCTGGAAGGCGCACTGAAGCTGAAAGAGATCTCCTATATCCACGCTGAAGCCTACGCGGCAGGCGAGCTGAAACATGGCCCGCTGGCGCTGATTGACGCGGATATGCCTGTTATTGTTGTGGCACCTAACAACGAACTGCTGGAAAAACTGAAATCTAACATCGAAGAAGTGCGCGCTCGTGGTGGTGTACTTTATGTCTTCGCTGATAAGGATGCCGGTTTCACCAGCAGCGATAACATGCACATCATTGATATGCCGCATGTGGAAGAGGTCATTGCCCCGATCTTCTACACCGTTCCGCTGCAACTGCTGGCTTACCACGTGGCGCTGATCAAAGGCACCGACGTAGACCAGCCGCGTAACCTGGCGAAATCTGTAACTGTAGAGTAATCCCTTCAGGCTCCACCTTCGGGTGGAGCTTTTTTTACCCCTCCTGGTTTGTTTTTAATCAACGCTTTCGTGTTTTTATTTATGACAATCTGTCATCTTCAGCTATTTTTTTCAGTGTCACATAAAGAAAATATTTCTGAAAACACACTGTCATCCTAGTGGCTAACACAATGATAAATAAAGAATGTTTCGTTGCTTTTTAAGTGAAACTTTCGTTGTCATAAAACTGTCATAATTCGTACATTTATCTGTCACCTGTTTGTCCTATTTTGCTCATCGTAGCCACTAAACAACGATTTACGAAAATCTTGCAGGAGACATTATGAAAGTTATGCGTACCACTGTCGCAACTGTTGTCGCCGCGACCTTATCTCTGAGTGCTTTCTCTGTATTCGCAGAAGCAAGCCTGACTGGCGCTGGTGCAACCTTCCCTGCGCCGGTGTATGCCAAATGGGCGGATACCTACCAGAAAGAAACCGGTAACAAGGTTAACTACCAGGGTATCGGCTCCTCCGGTGGCGTGAAACAAATTACCGCTAACACCGTTGATTTCGGTGCATCAGATGCTCCACTGACTGATGAAAAACTGGCTCAGGAAGGCCTGTTCCAGTTCCCAACCGTTATCGGTGGTGTGGTTCTGGCGGTCAACCTGCCAGGTGTGAAATCTGGTGAGCTGGTGCTGGACGGTAAAACCCTGGGTGACATCTACCTGGGTAAAATCAAAAAATGGGATGACGAAGCAATTGCTAAACTCAACCCAGGCCTGAAACTGCCTTCTCAGAACATCGCTGTGGTTCGCCGTGCGGATGGTTCTGGTACCTCTTTCGTGTTCACCAGCTACCTGGCAAAAGTGAACGAAGAGTGGAAATCTAAAGTCGGTTCTGGCTCTACCGTTAACTGGCCAACCGGTCTGGGCGGTAAAGGTAACGACGGTATCGCCGCGTTCGTACAGCGTCTGCCTGGTTCTATCGGTTACGTAGAGTATGCGTACGCGAAACAGAACAACCTGTCTTACACCAAACTGCTGTCTGCAGATGGTAAGCCAGTGAGTCCAACTGAAGAGAACTTTGCTAACGCCGCCAAAGGCGCTGACTGGAGCAAATCCTTCGCACAGGATCTGACTAACCAGAAAGGCGAAGGTGCATGGCCAATCACCTCTACCACGTTCATTCTGGTTCACAAAGAGCAGAAGAAACCTGAGCAGGGTACTGAAGTGCTGAAATTCTTCGACTGGGCATACAAAAACGGCAATAAACAGGCTAACGACCTGGATTACGCTAGCCTGCCGGACAGCGTGGTTGAGCAGATTCGTGCTGCATGGAAAACCAACGTGAAAGACAGTAGCGGTAAAGCGCTGTACTAACAGGATATTTTTGACGAAGATGGCGGGTGGCGCTAACGCTAACCCGCCCTACGGTTCAAGCTGTAGGCCCGGTTAGCGTTAGCGCCACCGGGCATATTCGTAAGACGTTTTTAACAGAAGAGTGATTTATGGCTGCAACCAAGCCTGCATTTAACCCTCCGGGTAAAAAAGGTGACATGATTTTCAGCGCGCTGGTCAGACTGGCTGCGCTGATTGTGCTATTGCTGCTGGGCGGCATTATCGTGTCTCTGATTTTCTCCTCCTGGCCGAGCATCCAGAAATTCGGTTTCTCCTTCCTGTGGAGTAAAGAGTGGGATGCGCCGAACGATATCTACGGTGCGCTGGTCCCCATTTACGGCACGCTGGTGACCTCATTCATTGCCCTGCTGATTGCCGTTCCGGTGAGCTTCGGTATTGCCCTGTTCCTGACAGAGCTGGCACCAGGCTGGTTGCGACGTCCACTGGGTATCGCCATTGAACTGTTGGCTGCTATTCCCAGTATCGTTTACGGCATGTGGGGGCTGTTTATCTTTGCTCCGCTGTTCGCAACGTACTTCCAGGAGCCGGTAGGTAATATCCTCTCTGCAATTCCGTTTGTGGGCGCGCTGTTCTCAGGCCCGGCATTCGGCATCGGTATTCTGGCTGCAGGTGTGATCCTGGCCATCATGATTATTCCGTACATTGCGGCTGTTATGCGCGATGTCTTCGAACAAACCCCGGTGATGATGAAAGAGTCGGCCTACGGTATCGGCTGCACCACCTGGGAAGTTATCTGGCGCATCGTCCTGCCGTTCACCAAAAATGGGGTGATAGGCGGCGTGATGCTGGGTCTGGGTCGTGCTCTGGGTGAAACGATGGCAGTCACCTTTATTATCGGTAACACCTACCAGCTCGACAGCGCCTCGCTCTACATGCCAGGTAACAGTATTACGTCTGCACTGGCGAACGAATTTGCCGAAGCGGAATCCGGGCTGCACGTTGCTGCGCTGATGGAACTGGGCCTGATCCTGTTTGTTATCACCTTCATTGTCCTGGCGATTTCCAAGCTGATGATTATGCGCCTGGCTAAAAATGAGGGGGCACGCTAATGGCGACTCTCGAAATGCAAAGCACCGCTGAACTGGCGGAATCCCGCCGCAAGATGCAGGCCAAGCGCCGCATCAAGAACCGTATTGCACTGACGCTCTCTATGGCGACGATGGCATTCGGTCTGTTCTGGCTGGTCTGGATCCTCTTCTCTACCGTTGTTCGCGGTATTGATGGCATGTCGCTGGCAATGTTTACCGAAATGACCCCGCCGCCAAATACTGCAGGTGGTGGTCTGGCGAACGCCCTGGCGGGTAGCGGCCTGTTGATCCTGTGGGCAACGATCTTCGGTACCCCACTGGGCATCATGGCGGGTATCTACCTGGCAGAATATGGCCGTAAATCCTGGCTGGCGGAAGTTATTCGCTTCATCAACGACATTCTGCTTTCTGCCCCGTCTATCGTGGTCGGTCTGTTCGTCTACACCATCGTTGTGGCACAGATGGAGCACTTCTCCGGTTGGGCTGGTGTGATTGCACTGGCGCTGTTACAGGTACCGATTGTCATCCGCACCACCGAGAACATGCTGAAGCTGGTGCCAGACAGTCTGCGTGAAGCGGCTTACGCACTGGGAACACCGAAATGGAAAATGATCTCCGCCATTACGCTGAAAGCGTCAATCTCCGGGATCATGACCGGTGTTCTGCTGGCAGTTGCGCGTATCGCGGGTGAAACGGCACCTCTGCTGTTCACGTCGCTCTCCAACCAGTTCTGGAGCACGGATATGATGCAGCCAATCGCCAACCTGCCGGTGACAATCTTTAAATTTGCGATGAGCCCATTCGCGGAGTGGCAGCAACTGGCCTGGGCCGGGGTGCTGATCATTACCCTTTGTGTACTGTTGCTGAATATTCTGGCGCGCGTCATTTTCGCGAAGAAGAAACACGGTTAATTTTTTACGGCGCGGCACCTCGCGGCGTCGAATGAGGAAATGAGTCAATGAGTATGGTTGATACTGCCCCGGGTAAGATTCAGGTTCGTGATTTGAACTTCTACTACGGCAAATTCCATGCCCTGAAGAATATCAACCTGGATATCGCGAAGAACCAGGTCACGGCATTCATCGGTCCGTCTGGCTGTGGTAAATCCACCCTGCTGCGTACCTTTAACAAGATGTATTCGCTCTATCCGGAGCAGCGTGCCGAAGGCGAAATCATCCTGGACGGTGACAACATTCTGACCAATACCCAGGATATCGCCCTGCTGCGTGCGAAAGTGGGTATGGTGTTCCAGAAACCCACGCCGTTCCCGATGTCGATTTATGACAACATCGCGTTTGGTGTGCGTCTGTTTGAAAAGCTGTCTCGTACCGATATGGACGAGCGCGTGCAGTGGGCTTTGACCAAGGCCGCATTATGGAACGAAACCAAAGATAAGTTACACCAGAGCGGTTACTCTCTCTCCGGTGGTCAGCAACAGCGTCTGTGCATTGCGCGTGGTATCGCTATTCGCCCGGAAGTGTTGCTGCTTGATGAGCCGTGTTCAGCACTGGATCCGATCTCAACCGGGCGTATCGAAGAGCTGATCACCGAGCTGAAGCAGGATTACACCGTGGTGATTGTGACCCACAACATGCAGCAGGCGGCACGTTGTTCAGACCACACGGCGTTTATGTACCTGGGCGAGTTGATTGAGTTCAGTAACACGGACGATCTGTTCACCAAGCCCGCGAAAAAGCAAACAGAAGACTACATCACCGGTCGCTACGGTTGATTCAGGAGTGCGCTATGGACAATCTCAATCTTAACAAACACATTTCCGGCCAGTTTAACGCCGAGCTGGAAAGCATCCGCACTCAGGTGATGACCATGGGCGGCATGGTGGAGCAGCAGCTTTCTGATGCGATCACCGCGATGCACAATCAGGATAGCGAGCTGGCGAAGCGCGTTATCGAAGGCGACAAAAACGTCAACATGATGGAAGTGGCCATCGACGAGGCTTGCGTGCGCATTATTGCCAAGCGCCAGCCAACGGCGAGCGACCTGCGTCTGGTGATGGCGATCATCAAAACTATCGCCGAGCTGGAACGCATTGGTGACGTTGCGGATAAAATCTGCCGTACCGCACTGGAGAAATTCTCGCAGCAGCACCAGCCGCTGTTGGTTAGCCTGGAGTCGCTGGGTCGCCACACCGTGCAGATGCTGCACGACGTGCTGGATGCCTTTGCGCGTATGGATCTGGACGAAGCGGTGCGTATTTACCGTGAAGACAAGAAAGTTGACCAGGAGTATGAAGGCATCGTGCGTCAGCTGATGACCTACATGATGGAAGATTCACGTACGATCCCAAGCGTACTGACCGCCCTGTTCTGTGCGCGCTCAATTGAGCGTATCGGCGACCGCTGCCAGAACATTTGCGAATACATCTTCTACTTCGTGAAAGGTCAGGACTTCCGTCATGTGGGCGGCGACGAGCTGGATAAGCTGCTGGCAGATAAAGATCAGAAGGCGTGAGGTTTGTGGCGGGTGGCGCTAACGCTTACCCGCCCTACGTATGCCATGCAGGCCGGATGGGTGTTAGCACCATCCGGCTTTGTTTTTTCAGCGTGTGATATTCCACCCGCGTGCCTTCCACAGTTCTGGCAGCTGTGCCAGATCGGTAAACGTCGTCACTTTTGGATGATCGATCGGTTTGTTGTGCGGATCGGCACAGAAGTAAAACACCTCCATTCCCGCATCAATCCCCGACTGCGCACCCGCCATAGAGTCGTCCACCAGAATACAGTTTTCTACGTTGACGCTCATCGCCTTCGCCGCATGGAACATCAGTGCCGGGTCTGGCTTCCAGCGCTGAATATCGTAACCACTGAACAGTTTTTCCGGGAAGTGGTGCAACATATCCAGTTTACCCAGCGAGTGCTGCATTTTGCTGACCGGGCCATTAGAGACCACGCAGATTGGCACCGTCATCGCATCCAGTAACCTGTTTGCACCAGTAATGACGTCAAGTTCAGCGTCGAACAGACGTGCGACTTCGGCACGGTATACCGGCTCCAGATCCGCTTTCACCAAATCCACATCGTGTTCTTCGTTAATGATGTCGATGATCTCGTAGAGCTTCACGCCCTTAAAGCGCCTGAACACCTCTTTGAGCTCGAGCGTGATGCCAAATTCCTGGAACATGGTGACATACGCGCGGGAACAAATGACTTCACTGTCGACCAGCGTACCGTCGCAGTCGAAAAATACCGCTTCAATTCCGGACATGCCTTTCCCTTTTAACAAGTTTAACGTTTACGTACTGCAGTTTTACGAGACGCAATCGTTGCCGTATAAGCAAAACCAATGAAAAAAAGTATCCCGCAACTGCCCTTATTGTCGCATTTTGGTATAGGATAGCGACGAATTTTCCCTCCTTGTTCGGAAATTGATGATGAGTCAACAACACACTACCCAGACATCTGGTCAGGGGCTGCTTGAGCGCGTGTTTAAACTGCGCGAGCATGGCACAACGGCACGCACCGAAGTGATCGCCGGTTTCACCACCTTCCTGACGATGGTCTATATCGTTTTTGTTAACCCACAAATTCTGGGCGTTGCTGGCATGGATACCAGCGCCGTCTTCGTGACCACCTGTCTGATCGCTGCGCTGGGCAGCATTCTGATGGGGGTATTTGCCAACCTGCCTGTTGCTCTGGCTCCGGCGATGGGTCTGAATGCGTTCTTCGCGTTCGTGGTCGTTCAGGCTATGGGTCTGCCGTGGCAAGTGGGGATGGGGGCTATCTTCTGGGGTGCTATGGGTCTGCTGCTGCTGACCATTTTCCGCGTGCGTTACTGGATGATTGCCAATATTCCGGTGAGCCTACGTGTAGGTATTACCAGCGGTATCGGCCTGTTCATCGGTATGATGGGGCTGAAAAATGCGGGTGTTATCGTGGCTAACCCGGATACGCTGGTCAGCATTGGTCACCTGACATCCCATAACGTGCTGCTGGGTGTGCTGGGCTTCTTTATCATCGCGATTCTGGCCTCCCGTAACATTCATGCGGCGGTACTGGTTTCCATCGTGATCACCACGCTGCTGGGCTGGATGCTGGGCGACGTTCACTACAACGGTATCGTCTCCGCTCCGCCGAGTGTTTCTACGGTTATTGGTCACGTTGACCTGGCCGGTTCTTTGAACCTGGGTCTGGCGGGCGTGATTTTCTCCTTCATGCTGGTGAACCTGTTTGACTCCTCCGGTACGCTGATTGGCGTGACTGACAAAGCGGGTCTGGCCGATGAAAAAGGCAAATTCCCGCGCATGAAGCAGGCGCTGTTTGTCGACAGTATCTCCTCCGTTGTTGGTTCCTTTATCGGTACCTCTTCCGTTACCGCGTATATTGAATCCTCTTCTGGTGTGTCTGTTGGCGGTCGTACCGGTCTGACGGCGGTTGTGGTCGGTATTCTGTTCCTGCTGGTGATTTTCCTTTCCCCGCTGGCCGGGATGGTTCCACCGTATGCGGCAGCCGGTGCGCTGATTTACGTGGGCGTACTGATGACCTCAAGCCTGGCTCGCGTGAAGTGGGAAGACTTGACCGAAGCGGTTCCTGCCTTTATTACCGCGGTGATGATGCCGTTCAGCTTCTCTATCACTGAAGGTATCGCGCTGGGCTTCATCTCTTATTGTGTGATGAAGATCGGTACCGGTCGTTTCCGCGACCTCAGCCCATGCGTGATCATTGTGGCGCTGCTGTTTGTGCTGAAGATTGTGTTCATCGACGCGAAATAAACAGCAAGCTCTTTTCTTCGAAAAGGGCTTTAGTGTTTGCACCCTCTCCCGTGGGAGAGGGCTGAGGTGAGGGCATCAGCCCGCACCTCTTTTACGCCTTCACCCGCTTAATATAATCCCCAAACGCGGTCAGTTGGCCAGAAAGATGGTCACGCGTGCTCTGATCCACCACATCACCCGTCTGCGGGTCGACCTTGTTTTGAATCACTCCGCCCATAAATTCCGGCTTGTTCATTACCATTGCATCCAGGAATACCAGGATCTGGCGCAGGTGATACTGACAGCGAGCACCGCCAATGGCACCCATTGAACTGGTCTGGATCAACACCGGTTTACCCGAGAGCGGCTGCTCCGGCAAACGTGATAGCCAGTCGTTGGCATTCTTCAGACCGCCTGGAACCGAGTAGTTATACTCCGGCGTCACAATAACCACGCCATCAGCCTGACGAATTTGCGCTGCCAGGGCTTCCACGCTTTGCGGGAAGCCTTCTTCCTGCTGTACATCCGCATCATAAAGCGGAATATCGCCAATGGACGGCAGGGCGTTAATCTCCATTCCTGCTGGTGCCAGCTGTGGCAACGTGCGGGCAACCATCCCGTTAAATGAACCTTTGCGCAGGCTTCCCAGTAACGTAACAACTTTCAACGTATCAGACATGATTACTCCTGTTTCATCATGATGACCCTGAATGGATCAGCTAAGGGTAAATGCTTTTTCTGCCGGTAAACTGGTTAATCTCATCAGGCGTGCAGCGGGCTCGTTGGCGCGTTCGGGCACATCCGGAAGGCTACGCCATCCGCGCGTGCTGTCAAATTCCCAAATTTTCAGCCGCTCAATAGCAGGGGTGACGGCAATAGACCAGATTAAGACATCCTCTGCGTCGCTGAGCGCTTCTACCAGTGCGGTTTTGGTGGCTCGCAGGCGTCCGGAGCCGGGAAGTAACTGCACCAGGCTGGCATCGTCTGATGCGCAGCCGCAGAGCTTACGAATGCTCTGGCGCAAGGTGATGAGCTGAGCCCTGGCCTCGATGGGATCGTTTTGGTTACGTACCCACAGCTGCTCATTGCTGGAAAGTGGGTAATCGTCGTGCGGGTTCGCGCTGTGAAAGCCTCGGGTGGCGCGCTGAAGTTCCATATCCAGCCCGCAGTCACCCTCGGTGGTGAGCGCTATACCAATAATGTTGCCCGTGTAAGCAATGGAAAAACGGGGCAGCTCCGGGTCGGCAAAGACCGGACGACCTTCCGGTTGGGTGATGATGTCTGGCAGTTCACTGGTGCCGTACAGCATAAACAGCAGTTCAGCGAGAAGTGCCCGGGAAGCTAAAAAACGCGTCCGGCGGTGCTCAGGAAGTGTGCGTGCCTCGCTGTGGCACGCTGAAGAAATTCTGGCTGATACGAGATGCCCTTCTGTCAGTATCCCTCTTGCAAAGTGCGTAGCCATTTTTCGCTCCTTGATAATGGTTGTAGTCAGGTTAAACGATTACATCATTATCGCTTAACTTAGCTTCTGTTTTAATCAGTAAATGGGAGTAAGAGAAGCCTGAGGACCGAACTTTACATTTTCTTAGGCAAAAATTGGATCGCTAGCGCAGTGGCGCACCATACAGCGCTTTGATTGTTTCCCGCAGCCAGAGGATTTTTGGATTATGGCTGTTCCGTTTATGCCAGATCAGCGTGAAGGGCACGGTAAGCTTTTCAGCCTGCGTTTCATCGATAGGTATGGGAAGGGTGATCAGCTTGCGCTGGTGGAGCTGATTATAGTGGTGGCAGTAGTGCGGCGCGGTGGCAATGTAGTTGTGGCCGGGTTGCGCTGCCATAAACATCGACTGCTCAAAGCCGGGTAAGCTCATGGCGATATTGCGTTCTCGCCCCATCTCTTTCAGCACCTCATCAAGCGCCCAGGTGTCGCTGCGTTCCCAGAAGATGCTGATATGCGGGTAGCGCAGGAACGTCTCCAGGTTCCACTCTTCCTGCAGTGCAGGGTGATCTTCGCGCAGATAAACACACGGACGGTCACTAAACAGGATCTCGTAGTCGATAAACCACGGTAACAGCTTCAGCAGCTCGCGAGATCGCGGGTGCGTTTCGCGGCCTGTGAAGCCAAGATCCACTTCCCCGCGGGTAATGGCATCCAGCGAGTCGTAATCCCAGTTGCGCATCTTCACCGTGGCCTGCGGATAGCGCTGATTTACCTGCTCCAGCAAGGCATTGAAGCGGATCAGCATCAGCGGGGTTTCCGCTGCCAGCACAAACTTCAGGCCGCCGGGGGAGTCATGGTGGAATTTGTCGAGGATCTGATTACCAATCTGCATCCAGTCGGCCAGATCCTGCTCCAGGCTCACCGTCAGCGGTGTCGGTAACAACCCCAGCGGCGTTTTCACAAACAGCGGGTCTTCAAACCAGTCGCGCAGCTTCGCCAGTGATTTACTCACCGCAGACGGTGTGACGTTCATCCGTTTCGCGGCTTTGGTGACGCTGCGCTCCTGCAGCAAAAGCTGCAGGCATAGCAATAAGTTAAGATCGAGACTGCTGATGGGTTTCTTCATAATGCGCCACAGGCTGGATGACGATAAGCAAGGTGATGCAGAGCATGCTACAGCCAATCAGTATCCCGATCAGCATATTCAGCGCATTAAGGCCGATAACCGCCGCCAGCCAAATCCACAGTGATGAACCACAGACCTGTGCGATACCCAGCACTGAGCTTGCCACGCCTGCTCGCAGCGAAAATGGACCCAGTGCCTGGCTCATCGCGACACCAAAACCGACGGAGAATCCGGCGCAAATCAGGGTGATACCCGCAAGCATAATCGCGTGCGAGCTGGTGGTCGCCAGAATCACACCTGCAGCCATGAACAACGCCTGTGAGGTCAGCATCAGCGTGCGCTGGCTGAAGACATTCAGTGCAAACGGCGTGGAGAATGACACGGCCATACTGACCATTGCGGTTAACGCCATCACTGTTGAATATTCCCCGCGATCAAAACCCATCGTTTCCATCAGTAACACCGGGGAAACGTTTACATAGGTCAGGATCACCGCCACGCTTAGCGTGGTGACCAACAACCGGCTAATGAAAAAGCGATTGAGGAGTTTCTCCGCCGGGTGAATCGTTGCGGTATGTCCCGTATTTTGCGCGCCAGGGTGCGTTTCTTTCAGCACCGCGATCGACAAAATAAAGACCAGTGCCCCCATTGCCGACATTGTCCAGAAAAGGCTCTGCCACGGGAATTTCAGCATGATGAGATATCCCACGACAGGTGCCAGTACCGGGATAATACAGGTGATGCCGTTTAGCATGGAGAGCACTTTGGCACGGCGCTGAGCGCTTAAGGTGTCGCGCAAAATCGCGAAGGCCACAACGTAACAACCGCCAGCGCCAATTCCCTGGACAAAGCGCCCCGCCAGGAACAATGTGCTGTCCTGTGCCAGTGAGCAGAGTACGGAAGCCAGCGCAAAAATCACCGCGCCTGTGATGGCAACAGGTTGACGACCTGCCTTGTCCGCAATCTTTCCGGCAAACACCATCGACGACGCCATACCTGCGAGGTAGGCCGAAAACGCAATATGCAGCTGCGCTTCGCTGGCACCGAGGTCGCGGGCGATATGTGGTAACCCCACCAGATACATATCAATGCCTGATGGATAAAGCAGAACCAGTGCAAAACTACAAAACAGAAAACGAGCCATAAACCCCCCATAGAGACAGGCAAGCAGAATAGGGGGATAAAGGGGAAGATGCGAGTTGCCATTTGGACAATGGTGATTTCCTGAGAGGAAATCACCATGTGTTAGCGGAAATTACTTACCAATACAGAAGCTCGAGAAGATCCTTCCCAGCAAATCATCCGACGTAAACTCCCCGGTGATCTCACTCAGATTTTGCTGCGCCAGGCGCAGCTCTTCCGCCAGCAGTTCACCCGCCCATGCGCCAATCAACTGTGCTTTACCCTGAACAAGGTGGTTTGCTGCCTCTTCCAGCGCCTGCAGATGACGACGACGCGCCAGGAAGCCGCCTTCCATGCTGGTGTCAAAGCCCATGCTCTGCTTGAGGTGATTACGCAGGTCATCCACACCTTCGCCAGTACGTGCCGACAGGCGGATCAGTGAGTGACCATTCACATCGCTGATGCCCAGCGTTTCGCCAGTGACGTCGGCTTTGTTACGCACCACGGTGATTGGCAGTTTGGCTGGCAGACGGGCGATAAAGTCTGGCCAGATGTCCGCCGGGTCAACCGCGCTGGTGGTTGTGCCATCCACCATAAACAACACGCGGTCGGCCTGCTCAATTTCCTGCCAGGCGCGCTCGATACCAATGCGCTCTACTTCATCGCTGGCATCGCGCAGACCCGCAGTATCAATAATGTGCAGCGGCATCCCGTCGATGTGAATATGCTCGCGCAGTACGTCACGGGTGGTGCCGGCAATGTCAGTGACGATCGCCGCTTCACGGCCTGCCAGCGCGTTCAGGAGGCTCGATTTTCCGGCGTTAGGACGACCGGCAATCACCACCTTCATCCCTTCACGCAGCAGGCTGCCCTGACGCGCTTCGGCACGGACCGCATCGAGATCGGCCATCACGCTGTTGAGCTGGGCTTCAATTTTGCCGTCAGAGAGGAAGTCGATCTCCTCATCCGGGAAGTCGATGGCCGCTTCGACGTAGATCCGCAGGTGAGTAAGTGCTTCCACAAGATGATTCACGCGGGCAGAAAATGCCCCCTGCAGCGAGTTCAGTGCGGAGCGAGCCGCTTGTTCAGAGCTGGCGTCGATCAGGTCGGCAATTGCCTCGGCCTGTGCCAGGTCGAGTTTGTCGTTCAGGAAAGCACGCTCGGAGAACTCACCCGGCTTCGCAATGCGCAGCCCAGGCAGGGTCAGAATGCGTTTTAACAGCAGGTCGAGGATCACCGGGCCGCCGTGACCCTGCAGCTCCAGCACATCTTCGCCGGTAAAGGAGTTCGGGCCAGGGAACCACAGCGCAATGCCCTGATCCAGCGAGGTGCCGTCGGTATCTTTAAATGGCAGATAATCAGCGTAACGCGGCTTTGGCAGTTTACCCAGCACCGCTTCAGCCACCTCGCGCGCCTTCAGGCCGGAGATACGCAGAATGCCAACACCACCGCGTCCCGGTGGGGTTGCCTGGGCGACGATAGTGTCGTTATGGCTCATGGTTTGTCTCTACAGTGTTGCAATAAAAAAAGGCGGTCAATCGACCGCCCTTATTTTAGCGTTAACTTACCTGATCAGGATTTTTTCTTTTCGCGGCTATGCAGGCCACGTTTTTCCAGACCACGGTAAATCAGCTGCTGCTGGATGATGGTCACCAGGTTGCTGACGATATAGTACAGCACCAGACCTGACGGGAACCACAGGAAGAACACGGTGAAGATGACCGGCATAAAGGTCATGATCTTCTGCTGCATCGGGTCGGTCACGGTAGTCGGAGACATCTTCTGGATGAAGAACATCGTCACGCCCATCAGGATCGGCAGGATGTAGTACGGGTCCTGTGCAGACAGGTCATGGATCCACAGTGCGAACGGCGCGTGGCGCAGCTCAACGGAACCCATCAGCATGTAGTACAGCGCAAGGAAGATTGGCATCTGGATAATCAGAGGGAAGCAACCACCCAGTGGGTTCACTTTCTCTGCTTTATACAGGGCCATCATTTCCTGGCTCTGACGCTGTTTGTCATCGCCCAGACGCTCACGCATTGCCGCAATCTTCGGCTGCAGCATACGCATCTTCGCCATGGAGGTGTACTGCGCTTTAGTCAGCGGGTACATGATGCCACGAACGATGAAGGTGATAACGATGATGGAGAAGCCCCAGTTGCCCAGGAAGCTGTGGATGAACTTCAGCAGCTTAAACAGCGGCTGAGAGATGAACCACAACCAGCCGTAATCCACGGTCAGATCCAGATGCGGCGCAACGGCAGCCATTTTGTCCTGGATTTCCGGGCCAACCCACAGGGTGCTGGTCAGCTTACCGGTTTGACCCGGCTGAACCAGAACCGGCTGCGATTTGTAGCCGATGGCTGCAATACCGTTACCGAGATTCGCGGTGTAGAAATTGTTGGTACCGTCGTTGTTTGGCACCCACGCTGTGGCGAAATACTGTTGCAGCATTGCCACCCAACCGTCTTTAGCGCTGACGTTCAGGTTTTCGTTATCGGCAATGGTGTCGAATTTGTATTTCTCGTACTTCGCGTCAGGCGTGGAGTACGCCGCGCCACGGAAGGTATGCAGCGCAAAGTTGCTGCTTCCGGTGTCACGGTGAGTCGGCAGATTGATGGATTGCTTCAGCTGGCCAAAGGTCGACAGTTCCAGCGGTTTTGCACCGGTGTTCTGTACGTTGTAGCCCACGCTCACCGCATACTCACCGCGTTTCAGGGTGAAGGTTTTGGTGAAGGTGTTGCCTGCCGCATCGGTGTAGGTCATCGGGATAGCGATTTCGTTCTGACCATCAGCCAGCACGAACGCGTCTTTCTCGACGTTATACAGCGGACGCGCACCGTTAGCCGGGTTATCCGGGCCATCACGACCGGTCAGGCCGCTCTGAGCCTGGTAGATAAACTCAGGCGTGGTTTCCAGTAACTGGAACGGTTCGTTAGACTTCAGCTCTTTCGGGTAGGTCAACAGCAGCGCTTGCTCAACATCACCACCACGGGTGTTGATAGTCAGCTCAAGCACATCGGTCTTAACCGTAATCTGTTTCCCCTGGCCACTGGCCGGTACGCCCTGGTCGGCGGCGCTACCCGCTGCGGTGGTCGTGGTCTGCGTGGTCTGCTGCTGGGGTTGAGGATTTTTATCCTGCTCCCATGCCTGCCAGATCATGAAAGACACGAACAACAAAGCGATGATAAGAAGATTGCGTTGCGAATCCATCGTTAGTGTTCTCTGGTATCAAAGGGTCCTGGGGGGACGGGGTCGTCTCCACCTGGGTGTAAAGGGTGGCATTTTAATACGCGTTTCACCGTCAACCAACTGCCTTTTATCACTCCAAACCTGCGCAATGCCTCAATTCCGTAGCTTGAGCATGTTGGGGTGAAACGGCAGTGCGGCCCGAGTAGCGGACTAATCAGGCGTTGATAGACCCGAATGAGGGCTATCAGGACCCGCGAGCCAGGCGACAGTGACGGAGCCATAATTTCTCCAACGCTTCCGTGAGAGCACGGTTATCGAGGTCGGCAACCCCCTTTTTAGCCACCACCACGAAATCCATAGAAGGCAGTTCGTGCTGACGTAAACGGAAGCTTTCACGCGTCAGACGTTTAATCCGGTTGCGTTCATGCGCACGCTTAACGTTTTTCTTGGCGACAGTAAGACCGATGCGGGGATGCCCCAGCGAATTCAGGCGGCCGAGGATGGTGATTTGCGGCGTGCCAGCCCGTTGTGGCTGCTGGAAGACGAAAGTGAAATGAGTGGGAGTTAACAAACGTAACTCCCTGGGAAATGCTAGCTTAACCACTCAGGGGTTAGCTTTATTACTTGGAAACGGTCAGACGAGCGCGGCCTTTAGCACGACGACGTGCCAGAACCTGACGACCATTTTTAGTAGCCATACGAGCACGGAAGCCGTGAGAACGGTTGCGCTTCAGTACAGACGGTTGAAAAGTGCGTTTCATGGCGATTTCTACCTAAACTTGAATAAATTCACTGACTTTTGCGTATACCCGAACGAGTTTCGAACGACTAACGCCTCAGCGTGGGTGATTAAAGAGGCCGGATTGTAATAATTGTACACTCCGGAGTCAATTCTCTTTCCTTATTTCCCGCGTATTTCCGCACGTTTTCGCGTGGAAAATGAGCAACGGACGACGCAGGAAGATGAGCATCACGCGCCGGGTCGAGGATTATACGGCCTCCCCAACAAAGCGCAAGGATCGTCCTGGATCTTCGTTAGATCATTTAAGTAAAAAATTGTCTGTGCTCATTAATTTTTCCAATATGCGGGCTAAATCGTGGGGCACTCTCGTCAGGATCGATTACACTTACCCGGTTTCGGATCTTCCTGTGGATAAATCGGGAAGAATCTGTGAGAAACAGAAGATCTCTGACTCAGTTTAGGCTATGATCCGCGGTCCCGATCGGGATCCCAGGATCCGGGTCAGGATAAAATTGCAGAT